>JBAVEY010000131.1:0-41613 GCA_049587975.1 Actinomycetota bacterium
GAGCATCAACACGATCTACGCCTCGAACGACCTCGACGAAGAGCAGGACTTCCTGTCGGTGATCGATGCCATCCAGGGTGAGGGGTTCAACCCCTTGTGGCAGCAGGTCCTCATCGTCTTCAACCAGGGATCCACTCCCCACCAGTTCGTTTCTGAAGATCAGGTCCTGGCGGCCGCGGCCGGAGCCCATCCGGAGATCACGCTCGTCCCGACGGACGAGGTCTACCGCTGTTCGATCGTTGGATCGAAGTAGGAGGATGATGGAGACACCCCGCCTCCTGGCAGACGCAAGAGGCGGGTTGTCTCCATCTCCTTCGCCTGCTGGAAATCGCCCTGGTTCGCGTGACGCCCGTCATGTTTGAGCGGTGTACATCCCCTTGCGCCCCGTTCCTTACCCGGGTCCGCCGGGTGCCGATAACCGAGTCATGCAGCCCCGCTTCGGGATCGTTACCCGAGTCATCGCCGCCGTGTTCGCCCTGGCGGGGATCGGAGCAGCCATGGCCATATCGGGAGTCGGCGACGCGTCCGACAGGCTGGTGCTTCTCCTACTGGCTGCCGGATTCCTGGTGTTGGCTGTGGCGCTGTGGGCAGAGTCCATCTGGGCTTGGTGGGCGGGGGCGGCAGTCGTAGTCCTAACGATCGTGCTGAGTTGCGTGTTGAATGTACCGGGGGGCGCGGGCCTTGTTTGGCTGGCCACCGTGGTTGGGTTCGTCGTTTCTGGGTTCCAGGGGTGGCGGGACAAAGTGAAGGTTCCGCCTCGTCCGGCCAAGTGACCCCGGTCACGCTTCGAGACGTATGTCCGTCCCCAGGGACCTCGTTCCCTTCGGTCACCCTCGACCGCGGACAACGGTGTGCCTGCGTAGACCTCGGTCTGAGTGGCGATGCCGAGCGAGCGTCGTTCAGCCGCGGTCGCGGAGAGCTCGCTCCAACTCGTCGAGGTGCTCACCTCGGTGCTCGCCGCGGGCTGGATAGATCGGACTATCCGGGTCGAGCGGAGCCATCCGGTCCAGGGGCAGTTCGGCTACGCGTGCGTCTGTCTCCTCCGCGATCCGCAGGGCGAGTTCGGCTGCCGCCCTCGGTGCGATGGCATGGATGATCGAGCGGGTCGAATCGGTGAGCCAGTCACCCTCGGGTTCGGCGTCCGACGGCAGCCACGGCTCGCCACGATCGATCTTGTCGGCGAAGACGAGCACCCGATCGTCCCAGTACGCCAGGTGCCCCAGCACGCCCGCGACCGTCCAGTACTCGTTGGCCGGCGCTGCGAGGGCATCGTCGTCCAGCCTGTTGATGAACTCCCGGAGACGCTCGCGCTCGCGGTCGTTGACCTGGATGTACGGGCGATCGTCCGTCACCACTGCGTCCTACCCACGGTGGAATCTCTCAATCGGAATCCTCAGCAACGACGATCTTCGCGGCACCTGTACCACTCTTGGCCCCTGGCCCCTTCCTGTCCCACCAGATGGACGATCGGCTCCTCCCCCTTCGGATAGCCGGTCGTTCACCCTTTCGATCCCCGACATCGAGCCTAAGTTCGCAGACCCGGGAGGGTGAGGAGGCATCGCGCGCCGGGGCGCGTGGACGTTATCGATACCTAGTGAGGAGATCCCTCTTGGGCCAGGGAAACAGCACACCGTGGTGCGCCAGTGTTCATCTATGTCCCTTGAGCGACGCCCGTGAGAGCTCGCCTTGGTAGAAGAGCAGGATCCTCCCCGGTGGTCGCATCCACGATCGCGCCTTGGAGCCGAGCTGCGGCTTGCGCTGCTTCTCGAGCCACGTTCAGCGACCTAACGACTGCTTGGGGGCTCAGCGAGCGCCACGACAAGCGTTGAGCCCGCGTCAACGATCGCCAGGAGATCCGGATGATCGCCGCCTCGTTGATCGGGATAGGCTGCCTATGCGTCGCGGACGCGACCGGTCTACTTCTTGATGTACACCACCATCGTCGATGGGATCATCCCGGCTCGCTCCGCCGCCGCCGCCAGTTCCGGAGAGAAGGAGCTCTGGGCTGCCTGGAAGGCCTCCATGTCAGGGACGTCCCACGTGCTGGCGACCTGGTTGCTGCCATCTCGGGCGACGTAGCTGGCGCCGTCAGACGCGACCGCCGACATCGCGGGGACCATGTCTGCCTTGAACTTCAACCACTCCTCGACATCGTTGACCGCCGCGGTGACGATGATCTGGGGCATGACGAGTCTCCTTCGGGACGCCGACCGGCTCAGGCCGCGAGTATACGGAGACCCTGGAGATCGTGCAGGCGTTCCCTTCTCCCTAGAAGGCGACGAGCTGCTCCGGTACGAGCCGCCGGACATCGGGACGTGTCCATATCACTCCTGCCGCTTTCTCCGGTCAGGACGTTCGCCGGACGACGACTGGCACGAGACCTATCGCAACCCGTGATGGGGACGGTCCGGGATCGCCGGAGGTTCTACCTCACATCTACGGCGCGAGGTGTGGCACACGATGAATGGCATGTCGTCCGTCGCTACATGAGCGCCGAGTCGCTCGCCAAGGCAAGGCTCGAGGTGATCGATGGGGAGGTCGTCGAGGAGGTGAGGAGCGAGCTCGTCGCAGCGAGCTGATGGTCAGGATGACGTTGTGGACTTACACCAACTTGACGGACTCGGCCAGCTGGAACTTCCGCGCTCGCCACGGAGTTGGTCCAGCGCTATGCGACGCAGTCAGCGCGGAGCAGTCGTGGATGACGGAAGGTAAGTTCGTCGTAACGCCTGAATCCGTGGACCCTCGGGAGCCTGGGCCCGGGCTGGCGGCCTCTTCATGCCTGATCCAGCCAAACCTCACAATCGGCCTGTAACGCTCCTTGTGCGTAGACCTTCTCAGCAGGTTGCTCGTTGGTCTTGGCGGCGTGTGCTTGGTCACGGCGTGGAGAGGCCCGTTTGCGTCTTGACCTTCTCGGAAGTACCCCCCACGACGGAGAGAGGGGGCATGTGTCCGGCTCGCTCTCGGATGCGAGCCGTTTCCGTAGGCTTGTCACGACGAGGCCGCGCCTCGTGGCCGGGACCACCGCGTGGTCGTCGCGGTGCACCCAAGCCTGAAACACGACGACGAGCAAACCGATCCGACGACGAACACGGAGGGGACCTGAGATGGCACACCCGTTCGAGTTCACCCACGAGTTCGAGGTCGACGCCTCGCCGGAGGAGGTCTGGGAGGCGATCGCGACCGGTCCCGGGGTCGACGCCTGGTTCATGGGCCGCAACGAGATCGAGCCTCGAGAAGGCGGCGCGACCCGGATGGGCATGCCCGGCGGGACGGAGGAGGCGACGGTGATGGCCTGGGAGCCGCCGACGCGGTTCGCGAGCCGCACGCCGCAAGGTGAGGACGGCTCCCTCCATGTGTTCGATTACATCGTCGAGGGGCGGGACCAGGGCAGCACGGGCGTTCGCTGGGTGCACAGCGGCTTCCTCGGGGAGAACTGGGAGAAGGAGTACGCAGGCCTTGCCGAGGGCGACCCGATGTACTTCGACAAGCTGCGCGTGTACCTCACCTACTTCCGTGGCCGGAGGGCCACGCCGGTGCTCGTTTTCGGGCCGGTGGTGCCCGAACGGGATGAAGCATGGACACGATTCCACGAGGCACTGGGTCTCCCCGGACCGGTGGTCCTCGGCGACCCCGTCCATATCACCCCAGACGGGCTGCCGGAACTGGACGGTGTCGTCGACTGGCTCTCCAGGGACTTCCTCGGTGTCCGCACGGATGACGGGATCTACCGGTTCATGCACATCAGCGTGTTCGGCGGCCCGACCGGCGTCGGCCACCACATCTTCGTGGACGGCCTCGAGCCAACGGAGACCGAGGACGCGTGGCGAGACTGGCTCACGAGGGTCTTCCCCACTTAGGAGGTCTGGGATGGAATCGGTCACGTCCAAGGACGGCACGCCTCCTCCCCCCAAGAAGACAGACGGACCGCCATCTCGATCCGCCGACAACGCTCCTTCTCGGCAAGACCCGGGTCGTGCCGCAGAATCGCCGGCCGACTGACGGAATCCAGGACGGGAGGTGCGCGATGTCGGTGACCGAGCGCGCGGTGGTGATCGCCGGAGGCGGTCCGACAGGGCTGATGCTGGCGGGCGAGCTGGCGTTGGCTGGCGTCGACGTCGCCGTCGTCGAGCGTCGTCCCAGCCAGGACCTGCCCGGCTCGCGCGCGGGCGGCCTGCACGCGCGCACGATCGAGGTCCTCGATCAGCGCGGGATCGCGGACCGGTTCCTCGCGGAGGGGCAGGTGGCGCAGGTCGCGGGGTTCGGCGGCGTCAGCCTGGACATCAGCGACTTCCCCACCCGGCACCCCTACGGGCTCGGGCTGTGGCAGAACCACATCGAGCGCATCCTGGCCGGCTGGGTCCGCGAGCTCAACGTGCCGATCGACTACGACACCGAGGTCACCGGTTTCGCGCAGGACGACACCTGCGTCGAGGTCGAGCTGTCCGACGGCCGGTCGGTCCGGGCGGACTATCTCGTGGGTTGCGACGGGGGACGCAGCCTGATCCGCCGGTCGGCCGGCATCGAGTTCCCTGGGTGGGACCCGACGACGAGCAACCTGATCGCCGAGGTCGAGCTGGCCGAGGAGCCGGAGTGGGGCATCCACACCGACGACGTCGGCATCCATGGCTTCGGCCGGGTGGAGTACGAGATCCGAGACGGCGAGATCATCTACAAGGACGACGGCCCGGTTCGCGTCATGGTGACCGAAGCCCACATCGGAGCCGCGACCGAACCCACCCTGCGCGACCTCAGCGAGAGGCTTATCGCGGTATACGGAACCGACTACGGGGTCCACAGTCCCACCTGGATCTCACGATTCACCGACATGGCGCGGCAGGCCGCGGCCTACCGCGAGCGACGGGTGCTGCTGGCCGGCGACGCCGCGCACGTGCACTACCCGGTCGGCGGGCAGGGTCTGAACATCGGCGTGCAGGACGCGGTGAACCTTGGGTGGAAGCTGGCCCAGGTGGTCGACGGGATGTCGCCCGAACGCCTCCTGGACACCTACCACGCCGAGCGCCATCCGGTCGCCGCCCGCGTGCTGCAGAACACGATGGCGCAGATCGCGCTCCGCCGCCAGGACGACCAGACGAAGGCCTTGGGCATCATCGTGACCGAGCTCCTGGGGATGGACGAGCCTCGGAAGCGCCTGGCCGCGGAGATGTCCGGCCTGGGCGTCCACTACGACCTCGGCGAGGGACACCCCCTGCTCGGGCGCCGCATGCCCGATCTCGACCTTGCCACCGCCGAGGGTCCCGTTCGGGTCTACACCCTGCTGCACGATGCGCGGCCCGTCCTGCTCAACGTGGGCGAGCCCGGCGGCCTCGACATCGCTCCGTGGGCGGATCGGGTTCGGCTGGTCGACGCCGGATACGACGGGACGTGGGAGCTACCCGTGTTCGAGGAGGTCACCGCTCCCACCGCCGTGATGATCCGGCCCGACGGCTACGTGGCGTGGGTGGGAGAAGGCGGAACCCAGGGGCTCGCCGACGCGCTCAGCACGTGGTTCGGGCCGGCGACTGCGCCGTAGCCCACGGGCCCTTACACCGTGACGACGATCTTGCCGGCCGGGTGGCCCTCGGCGAGGTACCGAACCGCGTCGGGGGACTCGACCAGGTCGAAGGTCCGGTCGACGACCGTCGTCACCCCGCCGGCCTCGATGAGTGGGATGTTCGGGTCCAGATCAGCGGCGATGATGAGGGACACGCCATCAGGCGGGAGGACGAGACCGCTGGTCTGAATCGGGAGCCCCGGTTGAATCTCCGGCGGAGGCAACTCCACGTTGGAGATCTGTGCTCCTCTAACCGACACGTCACCCTTCGACATATCGAAGGGCAGGACCCTCCAGCCTGCTGGCACCTCTACCGACCATCCCGCCGAGCCGTGGTAGACACGCTCCGTGCCGTACATCTCGTTGGACGAGCGAGTACACGACGCGAGCAAGACCGAAGCAACGACCATGGCAACCGGAGAACGCATCCTGTCCTCCAACCACACGGAACCGGATCACGCTACACCCCAACGACCAGATAGGCGGGCACGGTTCCGCTAGATCGGCCTGATCGCGCATGGCCGCGTGACACCGGTCACTTCTCGCGAACGTGCATCACCATCGAAAGGCGAGCGGCTGGCAACCTAGCCGCGGACCCGCCGGAACTCCATGTCCGGCGGATCCATGTCCTCGCCGGCGTCTCCGAAGTCGACGTCGCGATCCTGTCCGAGGTCGGGGAGCCCGATCTGCATCCTGTGCCCGACAATCGAGATGCTCACATTCGCGCCGAAGTCGTCGAAGCGTTGCCGAAGGCCGGCCGGCCGTGCGATGAACAGAGCAAACTCCGTACCCGAACCGTCGACGTGGCCGAACCAAGTGCCCCATCGGAATGAACCGTCGTTCCTGATGACGAGGTCGCGCCGATTGTCGGGGACCGAACCAGGAGGCAGCTCGGCTGGCGGAACGCCGGTCAACGCAGCGAACTCCCAGGTGCCCACGACCGAGGCGACATCCGAGGCGGTGTCATCGGATTGATGAGGCTGGACGTCCACATCGGCTGCCGCCGAGACGCTTCTCGCGACTTCGGAGCTCCCTCTCGTCGAGCACGCCGCGCTCAGCGCACCCATACACGTCAGGACCGCGCACGAAGCGATCCAGACCCTTCCGACTCCAGCTCGCATCTTCAATGGCCTCGCTGAGGGCTAGAGGCTACGACGACGTGGCGTGATGGCCGGTGTCACCCGTCACACTGGTCACGCTTCGTCGGCGTACATCACCCGGAGGCTTCCGGCGTTCTTGAAGCCGAGGTCGGACAGAAGACCTCGGCCCGATGGCGAGCAGTGCTACATCGACTGGTAGGGC
Source organism: Actinomycetota bacterium (assembly GCA_049587975.1). GTDB lineage: Bacteria > Actinomycetota > UBA4738 > UBA4738 > HRBIN12 > DASSJM01. Next base: position 6,854 of record JBAVEY010000131.1, read on the forward strand.
GTGAAGAGAACCGGCACCTCGCCGCCGGCCAACTTCTCTCTCAGCTCTGCGCTCGGCTCGCCGAGGAGTTCGCCATGTACGACGGTGACCGTGGCAAGGACTGCCCCGAAGAGGTCGCCAAGGTTCGAAGCATGCTCGATGGCCGCCTCGGAGTCCCTGTACCGCTCGACGACCATGCACTCGGACTGATCTTCGTTGAAGTAGGTGTCGTATTGCAGCGTTCCGGTGTCCTTCGTCCGCACGATCTCCATGGCTTGAGCCGACAGGCGCTTGAACTCCTCGACCTTGCCCTCGTGAAACTTGAAGCGAGCGATACCCAGAAGCTCACTCACAGCTCCGCCCCCCAGACGTCTCGGCTTCTCATCCCTAGTATCGCTACCCCGGACTCGATAGGCGTACGCAAGCGGAGGGCGCGTCTTCATGACTGCCTCCCCAGACCGCGAGAACCGTGGTCGAGTGACGCAGTCACTCGACCGTACAACGCGGGACCGAACGCTACGTCGGGGTTCCTGCACAGCCGGACCGACCAGGAACGCGAGTGGCGCGCGTGTCGTGATTTCATGGGGAGGATGGATCGACGGACCATCGGACGCGAGGATATCGAGGCCGCCAACCGGCGCATCCGAGCCCACGTACGCCGGACGCCCGTGCTCGAGCTCGGGCCGAGAGCGTTCGATCTCGCCTGCCGCGTCACGCTGAAGCTCGAGTTCATGCAGCACACCGGCTCGTTCAAGCCGCGAGGCGCATTCAACAAGATGCTCTCCTCCGAGGTGCCGAGGGCCGGCGTGATCGCGGCCTCGGGCGGGAACTTCGGGCTCGCGGTCGCGTTCGCGGCCCGCACGCTCGGTCATCGCGCCGAGGTGTTCGTCCCGTCGAACTCGCCGAAGGTCAAGGCCGACAGGATCCGGTCGCTCGGCGCGGACGTCACCGTGGTCGAGGGCTGGTACGACGAGGCGCTCGAGGCGAGCCACGTGCGGGCGGCCGAGACCGGGGCCCTGGTGCTGCACGCGTACGACCAGCCCGAGGTGGTCGCGGGGCAGGGCACGATCGGTCTCGAGCTCGCCGAGCAGGTGCCCGATGCCGACACCGTGCTGGTCGCGATCGGCGGCGGCGGCTTGATCGGCGGCGTCGCTGGCTGGTACGAGGGCCGGACGCGGGTGGTCGGCGTCGAGCCCGAGACCAGCACCTCGATGACGACCGCGCTCGCGGCGGGCGAACCCGTGGACGTCGAGTACGGCGGGTACGCCGCCGACTCGCTGGGGACCCGGCGGGTCGGCGAGATCGCCTTCGCGATCGTCTCCAAGCACGTCGAGCGCGTGGTCCTGGTCTCCGGCGACGCGATCCGAGACGCGCAGCGCCGGCTCTGGCACGAGGTGCGGGTCTTCGCCGAGCCCGGCGGCGCGGCCGCCCTGGCGGCGCTGCTCGCGAAGGCGTACGTGCCCGAGGCGGACGAGCACGTCGTCGTGCTCGTGTGCGGGGCGAACGGCGACCTGGCGGTGCTCTCGGAGGGTTAGCCGATCTCGGGACCCGCGGAGAACGCGGCCATGAGCTCGGGGGTCGCGCGCATGCGGAAGGCCTCGTTCACGCGCTGGCGCTCGAGGATCTGCTGCAGCTGCAGCGCCGACTGCGGGATCGGGTGGGCGGCGAAGAACGCCGCGGCGTCCTCGACCTGCTCGGGGTCGGTGAGGAACCGGATGCCGTCCGCCGCGTACACGAGCGTCGTGGGCGCCAGGCGCGAGACGATCTCGTCCCAATGCGCCTTCACGAACGCCCACGCGCGATCCCCGTGGTCGCGGTTGGCCACCGCCCGCGCCAGCACAGCGGGCGCGTTCTGCGCGCGGATCTCGCCGGAGAGCGTCATCTCCACGGTGCGGCCGACGAGCGCCCCGTCCCGGAAGTCCGGCAGCGCGTACAGGTACCGGAGCTCCTCCTGCGGCGTCCGCGCCGACCCGATCGCCTCGAGGTACCGCTCGTAGTCCTCGGCTGTGCCTCCCGCGGCCACGATCGCCACCGAGGCGGCCGCGAGCGACGGATCGACCTGCCCGTCGCCCCGCGACTCGCGTTCGATCTCCATCGCGAGCCCGAACGCCTGCGGGTCGGCGCCCAGCACGCCGAGCGCCGCCATCAGCGCGCCGCGCAGCGGCTTGTCGAGGTCGCGTTCGCCTGCGCGCGGCTCCCACCCGATCCGATCGATGGCCGGCCACAGCAGCCCGCGGACCCACGACCGGAAGTGCTCGCGCGGTCCGGCGGACAGGAAGCGCTCGCACCAGGACAGGCCCTGCAGCAGGGACTGCCAGACCGGGAGCTCGGTCTCCCCCGAGAACGACTCCGCGAACCGGCAGAAGTCGACCGCCGACCGCCGCCCTGCCACCACGGCCGCCCACGTGTCGTCGACGAGCTGCGTGCGCTCGTCGGTCGAGAGCGAACGCAGGTCCGCGGTCAGCCGGCCGAGGAGCTCGTCGTCGTACTCGACCCGCACGAACGCATGGACGCCGGCGTTCACGACGACCGGCCCGTCGCCCGCCACCCGGATGGACACGCCCTCCGGCTCGATCAGGACGGGTTCGGTCCCCTCCGCGGTCCGCACGAGCAGCGGCACGTCCCACACCGTGTCGTCCTCCTTGCCGGAGGTCAGGTATCGGCGCTGGCCGAGCTCGACCGTCCCGTCCCGCAGCCGCGCCGAGACCAGCGGGTAGCCGCCCTGCCAGATCCAGCCGTCCATGATCCGGCGGACCGGCTCGCCCGTCGCCTTCTCGATCGCGTCCCACAGGTCGTGGGTCTCGGTGTTGGCGAACCGGTGCTCGTCCAGGTAGCGGCGGATCCCGTCGCGGAAGCGCTCCGCGCCCAGGTACTGCTCGAGCATCCGCAGGACCGCCGCGCCCTTCGTGTACGTGAGGATGTCGAACATCCCGGCGGCGTCGTCGGGCGAGCGCACCGGGTACTCGATCGAGCGGGTGCTCTCGAGCGCGTCGACCTCGAAGGCGATCGCGCGCGAACGCAGGAACTGGCTCCACCGCTCCCAGTCCGGCCGGTAGGCGTCGACCGCGAGCAGCTCCATCAACGTGGCGAACGCCTCGTTCAGCCAGATGCCGTTCCACCAGCGCATCGTCACGAGGTCGCCGAACCACATGTGCGCGATCTCGTGCGCGATCACGTCGGCGACCGTGGCGGTCTCGGGCTGCGTGGCCTTGTCGAGGTCGAGCAGCAGGAGGCTTTCGCGGTAGGTGATGCACCCGAGGTTCTCCATCGCGCCCTGCGCGAAGTCCGGGAGCCCGACCATATCCATCTTCGCGTCGGGGTACGCGATCCCGTAGTAGTCGGCGAAGAAGCGGAGGCAGAACGCCCCAACCTCGGACGCGAACGACGTGAGGTCGCCCTGGCCGGGCCGGTGGACGACCCGGAGCGGGACGCCGTCGACGTCGACGGGCTCGGTCGCCTCGAGCGGGCCGACCACGAACGCGACGAGGTAGGTCGACATCGGCATCGTGTCGGCGAACCGGACCCGGACGCGCCCGTCGCCGGTCGGCTCGCGCCCGACCTCGGGGCCGTTCGAGATCGCGAGCAGGCCGTCGGCGGCGACCAGGGTGACGCCGAACACCGCCTTCAGGTCTGGCTCGTCCCAACAGGGGAACGCGCGGCGCGCGTCGGTGGACTCGAACTGCGTGGTCGCGATCGTCCGCGTCACCCCTCCGTCCGAGTACGTCGAGCGGTAGAAGCCCTGCAGCTGGTCCGAGAGCGTCCCGCGGAACTCCAGGTGCAGCGTCCACTCTCCCGGCTCGGCGGTCCCGGACAGGAACAGGTGGACCCGCTCTGTCTCGGGGTCCTGGCGGATCGTCGAGATCTCCAGCGTCCCGGACGGGCCCTCGAGACGACCGGGCCCGACCTCGAGATCGGTGGCGTTCAGGACGATCTCGTCGACCGGCTCCGAGATCTCGACCGTGACGGCTTCGGATCCGTCGAACGCGACGGCATCGAGGTCGGGTTCGAGGACCAGATCATAACGACGCGGGATGACGGTGCGTGGCAGGCGGTACCGGGCCTCGTCGTCGCTCACGCCTTCTCCGATCGGGGGTGGTCGGTCATGCGCTCAGTCGTTCACGTAGGTGAGCCAGGCGGCGTACCTCTCGGTCTCGCCCTTGGTGGCGGCGAAGAACGCGCCCTGCAGCTCCTTGGTGACCGGGCCGCGGTGCCCCTCGCCCACGGCGCGGTCGTCGACCTCGCGGATCGGGGTGATCTCGGCGGCCGTGCCGGTGAAGAAGCACTCGTCGGCGTTGTAGAGGTCGGTCCGGACGAGGTTCTCCTCGGTCACCTCGTAGCCGAGGTCGCGCGCGATCGCGAGCACGGTGCCCCGCGTGATGCCGTCCAGGCACCCGGCCGAGATCGGCGGCGTGGTGAGCGTCCCGTCGCGCACGATGAACAGGTTCTCCCCCGAACCGTCCGTGATGAACCCCTGCTCGTTCAACATCACGGCCTCGTCGTACCCGGCCTTCAGACTCTCGATCTTCGCGAGGACGCCGTTGATGTACTGCCCGGTCGCCTTGGCCGAGGATGGGAGCGCGTTCTGCGAGTTCCGTCGCCACGACGCGATCTTGATCCGAACCCCGTTCTCGAGCGCGTCCTCGCCCAGGTAGGCCCCCCAGGGCCACACCGCGATGACGACGTTGACCGGCGCGTTGAGGGGGTTCACACCCATCTCCCCGTACCCGCGCAGCACCAGCGGCCGGATGTAGCAGGAGCTCAGCCCGTTGGCGCGGATGACCTCCCTGGTCGCGTCCGTGATCGCCTCGATCGAGTACGTGATGTCCATGTGGTACAGCTTCGCCGAGCGGAACAGGCGCTTCAGGTGCTCGTCGAGGTGCCACACGGCCGGACCCCGGACGGTCTCGTACGCGCGGATCCCCTCGAACACCCCGCTGCCGTAGTGCACGGCGTGCGACAGCACGTGGACCTTGGCGTCGGCCCAATCCACGAGCTCCCCATCCATCCAGATCTTCTCGACCTCGGTGATCGGCATCTCGGCGCCTCCTCGGAGCGGGTCGTGGGCAGGGGCTGAGCCCGGTGCCCACAGGATAGCGGCTGGTCAGGGCCCCGGGTCCCGGTGCGGTCTCAGTCCCGCTCGGGCAGGTCGTACGCGCGCCAGACGGTCTCGACTTGCGATCGTTCGGCACGATCGAGGGGGCCGAACCGTTCCTCGGCCCAGGGCCGGAGCTCGCGGACCGCGTCCCGGCGAGCGTCCTCGGGGATGTGCCAGGTCCAGGACCACCGACCGTCCTCGATGTCGTCGAGATACCCCCCGAGCGTCTCCTCCTCTTCCTCGGGGATCGGAGGCAGGATGCGCCGCCGCGTCCCCAGCCGCTCGAGCTCGGCATCCAGCGGCTCCGTCTCGCCCCATAGCAGGCCGACGGGGTCGGTCGAGATGCCCGTGATCTGCGTGAACCGCGCGCGGATCTCGGCGCTCGGTTCGTCGAACACGCCCAGGCAGACCAGCAGCACGCCCCCGGGACGAACCACGCGAGCCATCTCGGCGATCGCCGCCCGCCAGTCGGGGATCAGGTGGAGTACCCACCGCAGGTAGGCGCCGCCGAACGCTCCGTCCGCGAAGGGCATGCGGGTCGCGTCGCCCAGCGCGAGCGGGAACGCAGGCTCGCCCCCCGCCTTCTCGACGAGCTTCGCGAGCATCGGCGCCGAGAGGTCGAGGCCCGAGACGGGGAGACCGGTTCCGTGCAGCCGGAGCGCGAGCAGCCCCGTCCCGATCCCGACCTCGAGCACCCGGCCGCGTCCATGGAGTTCGGACGAGAGCAGGTCGATCGTCCGACCCATCGCCTCGTCGGGGATCGCCCGGGTGCGGTCGTAGTGTTCCGCCGCGCGATCGAACCGGATGGAGCCTCCCATGTGGACCGAGGCTACGACTTCGGGATGTCCTTGCTCGGGTCGACGAACGGCAGGCTCGCCACGGTGACCGGGAGGCGGCCCCGCGGGGCCTCGGCCTCGAACGCCGATCCGGACGCCTCCCATCGGATCGGCACCCAAGCGTAGCCGATGTTCTTCTCCAGGCGCGGCGACCACGCCCCGGCCGTGATCTTGCCCAGACGCGCGTCGCCTTTGACCAGCGGCCAGAAGTCGTTCAGCGCTCCCTCGTCGGTCATCGGCTCGCCGCCGATCTCGATGCCGACCAGCTTGCGGTCGAGCAGGTCGCCGTGGCGGATCTCCTCCAGGCGGCGTCGGCCCAGGAAGTCGGCCTCCTGATCCCACTCCACGAGCCGCTCGAGCCCGCTCACGTGCAGCGGCGTGTCCTCGACCCGGATGTCCGAGCCGTAGTTGAACATCCCGGCCTCGATGCGCCGGGCCTCGCTCGGCGCGATGACCCGGATGCCATGGGGCTCGCCCGCCTCGAACACCCGCTCGAAGAGCTGATCGCCGCGGCCCGTGTCCTGGAGGTAGAGCTCGTAGCCGACCTCCCCCGTCCACCCGGTCCGGCTGATCACGACGGGGATGCCATCGACATCGGCCTCGGCGCAGAAGTAGTAGCGGAGGTCGGCCACCGCGTCGCCGAACAGATCGCGCATCACGTCCTTGGACCGCGGCCCCTGGACCTGCATCGGCGCCACGTCGGCCTCGAAGATCGAGACGTCCATCCCGCGCGCGCCCGCGACGCCGGCCAGGTACAGGAGCGCATCCGAGTCGGCGAGCGCCAGCCAGAACCGGTTGCCGTCCAGGCGCAGCAGCACCGGGTCGTTGACGATGCCGCCCCAAGGGGCCAACAGGAGCACGTAGCGCGCCTGCATCGGCCCGACCTTGGTGAGGTCACGACACGTGACCAGGTTGACGAGATCGAACGCGTCGGGCCCCCGGACCTCGACGCATCGCTCGACCGCGACGTCCCAGAGCGTCACGTCGTTCAGGAGGGCCTCGTACTCGGTGACCGGATCGTCGTACAGGGTCGGGAGCAGCATGTGGTTGTACAGGCCCCAGCTCTTGCACCCGTGTCGCTTGGTTGCCTCGAAGTACGGGGACTTGCGGTACCAGGGCTGCACATAGAACGTGAACGTCTCAGACGACATCGAACGCTCCTCGATCGTGGTCGGCCGAGCGTAACCGCTCGCTCGATCGAAAGGGGTACGGCATCGCCGCGATGAGGCGCTCGCGGACGAGCGCCCAGCGAGGACGCCTCGCAGTAGATCCCCGATCGTCGCGGGCGCGGTACGGTCGTCCCGGCGTGGAGATCACGGCGGTCTCGGAGCCCGTCGCCGGACGAGAGCTCGACCTTCGGACGGCTGCGAGCCTGCCGGTGGCCGAGGTCCTCACACGGCTCGACAGCAGCGAGCAGGGCCTCGGGGCCGACGAGGCCGCGCGGCGCCTCGCCGCCCTCGGACCGAATGCCCTGCAGGTTCACACGACGAGCGCGTGGCGGGTGCTCTGGAACCAGGTGCGCAACCCCCTGCTCCCCCTGCTCGTCGGCGCCGCGATCGTATCCGGACTGACGGGCCAGGTGACCGACGCCGGGATCATCGTCGTGATGGTGGGGGTCTCGGTCGGACTCGGGTTCGCGAACGAGTTCCGTTCGGAGAAGGCCGTCGAGGAGCTCCACGCGCAGATCCATCACACGACGACGGCCGTCCGACATGGGAGATCGGGCACGGTGGACGTGACCGAGCTCGTTCCCGGCGATGTCGTCCGGCTCTCGGTCGGCGACATCGTCCCGGCTGACGTCCGGCTCATCGAGGTCGACCGCCTCGAGTGCGACGAGGCGGTGCTCACCGGTGAATCGCTGCCCGCCGTCAAGCAGGTCGACCTCGTTGCCGAACCGACCTCTCTCATCGAGCTCCCCCCCTGCGCGTTCATGGGGACGGTCGTGAGGTCCGGGACCGGCCGAGCCGTCGTGGTCCGCACCGGCCCCGCCACCGAGTTCGGCCACATCGCAACGCTCCTCGGCGAGCGGCCGCCGGAAACGTCGTTCCAGCGCGGGCTCCGGGACTTCGGCAAGCTCCTCGTGCGGATCACCGTGGTCCTGGTCGTCGCGATCTTCGTCGTGAACGTCGCGATCGGCCGGCCACTGATCGACGCCGTGCTGTTCTCGCTCGCGGTCGCGGTCGGGATGACGCCTGCCCTGCTCCCGGCGATCGTGACGATCAGCCTTTCGACGGGCGCGAAGCGCATGGCCGCGAAGTCGGTGCTGGTGCGACGCCTCGTCGCGATCGAGGACTTCGGCAACATCCAGGTCCTGTTCACCGACAAGACCGGGACCCTCACCGAGGGCCGGATCACCTACCGCGGCTCGATGAACCCGGAGGGCAGCTCCGACGAGCGTCCGTTCCTGCTCGGCCTCGTCTGCACGGACGTCGTGATCGAGGGAGGAGTCCCGACCGGAGGCAACCCGCTCGACCAGGCGATCTGGGCGATGCCCGGCATGACGGGCGCGGCGGCGGATGCGTGGCGCCGGCTGGATGAGGCCGCGTTCGACTACGACCGGCGGCGGATGTCGGTGCTGGTGGACGGCCCAGAGGGTCGCCTCATCGTCACGAAGGGCGCCCCGGAGTCCGTGCTTGCCGTGTGCTCCCACGTCTCACCCGAGACCCGGGGGACTGCCGAGCGTGAGTTCGACGCAGGCAGCCGTCTCGTGGCGGTCGCCACACGTGACGGAACCGGGCTCGAGGCCGTCGACCCCGAGGACGAGCATGATCTCATCCTCGTCGGCTTCCTCGCCTTCGTCGACCCGCCGAAAGCCGATGCGGCCGAGTCGTTGCGGCGCCTGACGGATCTCGGCGTTGAGGTGAAGGTGGTGACGGGCGACAACGAGCGGGTCGCGCGCAAGGTGTGCGAGGACCTCGGCATGGACGTCGGCCGGGTGCTGACCGGAACGCAGCTCGAGGCCATGCCCGACGAGGAGCTCGCCCGGACGCTGGAGACGACCACGATCTTCGCGAGGGTGACTCCCGAACAGAAGTCCAGGGTGATCCGCCGGGCGCGACACCACGGGCTCGACGTGGGATACATCGGCGACGGCGTGAACGACGCCGTGGCGCTCCACGACGCCGACGTGGGGATCTCCGTCGACACTGCCACCGACGTCGCCAAGGATGCAGCGGACATCCTGCTCCTGCGGAAGGACCTCGGTACGCTCGCGGACGGCGTGGCCGAGGGCCGCCGGATCTTCGCGAACACGATCAAGTACATCCTGATGGCGACCTCATCCAACTTCGGCAACATGTTCAGCGCGGCGGCGGCTTCCGCGTTCCTGAGGTTCCTACCGATGCTCCCCAGCCAGATCCTGCTGAACAACCTGCTCTACGATGCCAGCCAGACCACGATCCCGACCGACCGAGTCGACCCCGAGATGGTGGCCCGGCCCGCGCGCTGGGATACGGGATTCATCCGCAGATTCATGACCTACTTCGGTCCGATCAGCTCGCTCTTCGATTTCGCGACGTTCGCGGTCATGCTCCGAGTGTTCCATGCAGGCCAGTCGCTGTTCCAGACCGGCTGGTTCGTCGAATCCCTCGCCACGCAGACGCTCGTGATCTTCGTGATCCGCACCCGCCGGGTGCCGTTCCTCCGCAGTAGACCGAGCACGACCCAACTCGTCGCGACGCTCTCGTGTGCCGGGACCGGTGTGCTGATCCCCTATGTGCCGCCGATCGCTCGACTGTTCGGGTTCCGTCCCCTGCCGTGGACGTTCCTCGCGATCGTGGTGGTGTTCGTGGTGGCGTACCTCACGCTTGCCGAGCTCGGGAAGGCGTGGTTCTTCCGCAAGCCTGCGCCCCACCGAGCACCCGCCGTGCACTTCGACCGGATCCATCGCCGGCACGTCCGCAAGGTGGTCTCGCGGTTCGGCCGCGCTGCCGCGCGCGAACCGAGGGGCCCGATCGGCGACGGATCCACCTCGCCACCGTCCGAGCGAGCCGCTTAGTTGAGCTCGGGGTCGAACGGCATCGTCGACATCAACCGGTACTCCGGTCCCTTCCGGCGGAGCACCTCGCCCCAGAGCGCCTCGGGATCGTCCGTGAACACGTCGGCGGCGAGGGCGGGCTCCGTGATCCACGAGCCCTCCTCGAGCTCGGCCTCGAGCTGCCCCGCGCCCCAACCCGCGTACCCGGCGAACACCCGCGCGCGCCGGAGCCCGCCGAGCGATCCGGCGTCGGTCTCCTCGGGCAGGAACCCCACCGAATCGAACGCGACGACCTCCGCCTGCTCCGGGTGCTCGAAGTCGGCCACCACCACGGCCGATTGGGACGAGACCGGGCCGCCGATGAACAGTCGTTCGCCGGGCTCGACGAGGTCGGCGAGCGGCGGCACGGCGACGGCCACCTCCACGTCGGTCGCTCGGTTCAGCACGACGCCCACGGCGCCGCCCTCGTCGTGGTGGCCGATCAGCACGACCGCACGGCGGAAGTTCGGATCCAGTAACGACGACCCGGCGATCAGGAGGTGCCCGCTCAGCGGTTCCACGTTTCCATCATCTCGCGCGGCTACGCCTTCGGGATCTGCTTGTTCGGGTCCAAGAACGGCAGTGACGCCGTGGTCGCCGGGACCGGCCCGTCCGGAGACAGGACCTCCAGCTCGTTGCCGGGCTCGGCGAGCTCGATCGGGACCCACGCGTAGCCGATGTTCTCCTTCGTCCGGAACGAATGGGAGGCGCTCACCAGGCGTCCGACGTCCCGCCCGTCCCGGCGGACGACCCAGAAGTCCTCGAGCCACATCCGGAAGGGCTCGCCCCCCAGCGTGACCCCCACCAGCTTGCGGTCCACGCCCTCGGCCGCGACCCGCCGGAGCGCCGCCTTGCCGATGAAGTCCGCCTCGAACTCGACCAGGTGCTCCATGCCGGTCACGTGGAACGGCGTGTCCTCGACCGTCATGTCGTTGCCGTAGTTGAAGATCCCCGCCTCCAGGCGCCGCTGGTCGCTCGGCGCGATCGCACGGATCCGCTGCGGTTCGCCCGCCTCCATCACGCGATCCCACAGTTCGCGGCCGCGAGAACCGTCGCGCAGGTAGATCTCGTACCCGACCTCCCCCGTCCAGCCCGTGCGCGAGACGACGACCGGGATCGTGTCGAGGTCGCCCTCCCAGCACCGGTAGTACCGCAGGTCCGCCACCTCGTCCCCGAAGAGCGAACGGACCACGTCCTTGCTCTTCGGCCCCTGGACCTGGAGCGGCGAGACGTCGGGCTCGCGGATCGTCACGTCCATCCCCGCGAACGCCTGCACCCCGAGCGCGTAGAGCATCGCGTCGGAGTCGGCGAGCGAGAGCCAGAAGTGGTCCTGGCCGAGCCGGAGCAGGATCGGGTCGTTCACGATGCCGCCGTTCGGGGCGATGATCGGCGCGTACTTGCACTGCATCACGTCGCACCGCGACAGGTCTCGGCACGTGAGGAGCTGCGTGAATCGCGCGGCGTCGGGGCCGGTGATCTCGACTTGGCGCTCGACGGCGACGTCCCAGAGCCCGACGTGCTCGACCAGGTGCCAGTACTCCTTCTCGTCGTCGTCGTACAGCGTCGGGATCAGCATGTGGTTGTACAGGTCCCAGCTCGTGCAGCCGGCCTCGACGGTCCGCTGCCAGTACGGCGAGCGCCGGTACCACGACGCGGTGTAGAACGTGAACGAGTACGGCTCCTTCATCGACGCCTCCTCCGGCGCTTGCGGTCCCTGCGGACCTCTCGCACGCAGTTGTACGCGGGGATGCCCGACACGCCACCGCCCCCGTGGGTGGCGCTCGAGCACTGGTACAGCCCCTCGATCGGGGTCCGGTAGTCGGCATACCCCGGCGCGGGACGCATGTGGAACAGCTGGTCCGCCGAGAGCTCGCCGTGGAAGATGTTGCCGCCGATCAGGTTCCACTCCGTCTCCATGTCGTAGGGACCGATCACCTGTCGCGCGACGATCGACTCGCGGAAGCCCGGCGCCGCGTCGTCGTACGCCTGGATCACGCGATCGGCGTAGGCCTCCAGCTCGTCCCGGTGAGGCTCCTGCGACCACGTGTGCGGGACCCACTGGGTGAACAGCGAGACCACGTGCGCACCCTTCGGCGCGAGCGACGGGTCGAGCGTCGTCGGGATGACGCCGTCAGAGAACGGCAGCGTTGCCGGGAGCCCGGCCCGGGCCTCCTCGAACGACCGCTCGAGCTGCGCGATCGACGGCGCGATCTCGAACCCGCCCGAGTAGTCCGTCCATTCCGGTTCGCCGACGAGCGTGGGCAACCGGCTGATCGCGCAGTTGATCTTCACCACGCCCGAGCGGCTCGACCAGTGCTCGATGTCGTCCAGGAAGGCCTCGGGCAGCTCGTGCCGCTCGATCTGGCGGAGGAACGTGATCTTCGGATGGCACGCGGTCACGACGACGGGCGCGAGGATCTCGTCGCCGCCCGCTAGCACCACCCCGCGGGCGCGGCCGCCCTCGATCAGGACCTTGTCGACGGCAGCGTCCGTGCGGATCTCGGCTCCGAGAGAACGCGCGCTCCGCTCGAGCGCCGACGCGACGGCCCCCATCCCGCCCTCGGGGACCCCCCACGAGCCGAGCGTCCCGTCACCCACGTCGCCGATCGAGTGGTGGGCCATCACGTAGCCGGTCCCCGGCTCGTGGGGGCCGGCCCACGTCCCTATCAGCCCGTCGATCGCCATGACGGCCTTGACCTCCTCGGACTCGAAGAACCGGTCGAGCAGGTCGGCGACGCTCATCGTGAGCAGGCGCGTGACCTCGCCGACCGTGCGGACGTCCAGTCCGCGGAACCGCCACGCCAGCCGGAGCTGCTCGAGCAGGTCCCCGGGCCGCTTGGACCCGACCTGCGGTGGCGTCGTCATCAGGAGGGGACCCAGCACCGCGGCGAGGCCGCCGATCCACGCCTCCCAGCGTTCGAGCGCGTCGGCGTCTTTGCGGGAGAACTTCGCGAACTCGTCGTGGTTCTTCGACGGGTCGTCGTACTCGATCATCACGCGGCCGTCGGGGAACGGCACCACGTACGGCCCGACCGGGTGCACGCGGTACCCGTGCCGCGCGAGCTGCAGGTCCCGGACGATCGTGTCCGGCATGAGGCTCATCACGTACGAGAGCGTCGTGACCCGGAACTCCGGGTGGTCCGGCCAAGGCTGGTCGGTGGCGGCGGCGCCACCCGTCTTCGCGCGAACCTCGCACACGACCACCCGCGCGCCGGCGCGGGCGAGGTAGGCGGCGGCGACCAGCCCGTTGTGACCGCCTCCGATGACGATCGCGTCGTAGAGGTTCGAGCCCGCCAACCCCTCCTCCTTGAACGGCGGTTCAACCGGAAACGGTACCCCCAGCGCGACCGTCGGCGCGAGTCGCTCGAACGGTTCGCCTAGGCGAGCTCCTCGGTCGCGTCTCCCACGCCGACCGGCGCCGAGCCGAGGAGCGGCAACAGGACGAGCACCGACAGGCCGGCGGCCACGCCCGCGATCGCGTACATCCCGCGTGCCCCGACCACGGGGAGCACGAACGCGGCCGCCACGTAGGAGATCGCCAACCCGCCGTGGAACAGCCCTTCCACCGCACCCAGGACCCGGCTTCGTACCGAGTCGGGCGTTCGCCGCTGCAACAGGTTCTGCTCGGCCACGCTGGTGACGCCCTCGCCGGCTCCCCAGGCCACGTTCAGGGCCAAGACGAGCGCGAACCAGGGAGACAGAGCGATCGCGACAGCGATACACGCGACGAACGCTGTCCCCAGGACCAGCCAGCGCATCTCGGTCTCGGCCGAGAGCCAGCGCCCCGCGAGGGAGCCGAGGATCGATCCGGCGCCCCAGAGCCCGATCATCAGCCCGAAGCCGGCCGATCCGGCGTCGAACAGATCGACCAACGGAACGTCCCCGACCATCGCCATCCCGATCCCCAGCACCAAGACGATCCACGCGACCGACATCCGTCGCAACACGGGCTCGCGCACGAGGAACCGGAACCCGGCCAAGACCCCCTGGTGCTCCGACTCGTCGGACCGATCCCCGACGAAGCGCGCGCGCACCGAGACGACCAGCGCCGCCGAGACCACGAACGACGCCGCGTTGATCGCGAACACCCACGGCGCCCCCACGGCCGCGAGCAGGATCCCGCCGAGGGCGGGGCCGACCATGATCCCGATGTTGCGCCCGATCGCCACGAGGCTGTTGGCCCAGCTGACCTGCTCGGGGGGCACCAGGTTCGGGATCGCGGCGCTCGAGGCGGGCCAGAACGGCGCCTCGGCGAGCGCCGACAGGAACGCGATGACGATCAGCGGACCCGGGGCCTCGGCGACCAGGGCCATCCCGGCGAAGCACGCGGCCGCAGCCAGGTCGGAGACGATCATGACGGTCCGACGGTCGATCCGATCGCCCAGCACGCTCGCCAACGGTCCGACCAGGCCGGTCACGCCCTCGGTGACGAGCAGCGCCGCTGCGAGCCAGACCGCGGACCCCGTCTGCGCGTAGATCTCGAACATCAGCGCCGTGTACGCGGCGGCGCTCCCCGTGACCGAGATCACCCGCGCGAGCGCCAGCCGCCGGACGGCGGTGCGGGGCTCGGTCATGTGGTCCTCACACCCTCCCGCCGCGAGGCCTCGTCGGCCGCGAGCAACCGTCGCATCCGGATCAACACGAGGACCGCGAGACCCGCGGTGACCCCACCGACCGCATACGTCGCCTGCGGCCCGATCCACGGCACGACGAAGGCGGCCGCGATGTACGCGAACGCGAGCATCAGGTGCAGCACGCCCGTGAACGCGGCCGAGACCCGGCTGCGCACCGCGTCGGGGGCCCGGCGCTGCCGTAGGTTGGTCTCGGCGACCAGCGTGGTCCCGTCCGCGACGCCGAAGACGAACAGCAGCCCGACGATGAGCACGAACCACGGCGAGAGCCCGATCCCGACGCCCGCCGCGGCGATCACGACTCCCGCCGTCACGAGCCAGGTGCCTTCGCTCCCCTCGCTCATCCTCTTCGCGACCAACGATCCGAGGACGGTCCCGCCCCCCCAGGCCGTGATCAACATGCCGAACCCGAACGACCCTGCATCGAACGCGGCGGCGAGCGGCGCGTCCGCGACCATCGACATCCCCATGCCGGAGATGAAGACGACCCAGGCAAGCAGCAGCGTCCGCAGCACACGGTCGTGCCACAGGAAACGGAACCCCGCGCGGAACCCCCCGAACTCGTCCTCCACATCCCGTTCACCCGAGAACGGCGCGTGCACGGTCACGATGATCACCGCTGACAGCACGAAGGACACCGCGTTCACCGCGAAAACCGCGCTCGGGCTCGTCACCGCGAGCATCAGGCCACCGAGCGCCGGGCCGATCGTGATCCCCGCGCTCCTGCTCGCTCCGAGCAGGCTGTTGGCCCAGGTCATGTGCTCGGGCCCCGCGACGTTCGGGATCGCGGCCTCGGACGCCGACCAGAACGGTGCCTCGACTACCGCCGACAGGAACGCCCACGTCAACAGCCAGGCGGGATCCTCGGAGAGGGCCATCATCGCGAAGCAGCCGGCACCAGCAAGCTCGGAAACGATCATCACTTTGCGGCGGTCGAACCGGTCGCCGAGCATCCCGGCCGGCGGCCCGACCAACCCGACGACCCCGAACGTGAGCAGGAGCGACAGGGCGACCCACGCGGCCGAACCCGTCCGATCGAAGATCGTGAAGTTCAGCGCCGCGTACGCGGCGGCTCCCCCCGTGATCGAGACGATCCGGGCCGTGGCGAGTCGGCGGACGGCGGTTCGGGGAACGGTCACCGGCCGAGTGTCCACCGCCCCCCAACCTCCGTCTAGCCTGCGACCCGAGCTACGACGAGCTCGTCCGACTCGACCGGATCCGTCGCGACCGCTTCGGCCAAAGGTGCCCGGCGCAAGGCCCGCAGGACCGGCACCAGCACAACCGCGCCGAGCAACCCGCATACGCCACCGATCGCGTACACGGCCCTCGGGCCGAGCGCCGCGACGGCCGGACCGCCCAGCACGAACCCGAGGGAAAGCGCGACGTCGATCATCGCCTCGGACGCGCCGACCACCCGGCTGCGCACGGCATCCGGCGTCCGGCGCTGCTGGATGCTGCGGTCGGCGACCATGATCAGCGCGTCCGCCGCGCCGCACAGCAGGAGCAGCGCGAGGATCGGCGGGAACCACGGCGAGAGCGCGATGCCCGCCGTCGTGACGCCCATCACGACCGTGCCGAGGATCAGGGCGCGCGCCTCGGTCCGCTCCTTGAGCTTGCGACCCGCGAGCGAACCCAGGACCGACCCCGCGCCGAACGCGCCGATCATCAGCCCGTAGCCGGTCGAGCCCGAACCGAACAGCTCCGCGAGCGGCACGTCGGCCACCATCGCGAGGCCGATCCCGAACACCAGCGCGACCCACGCGAGGACGATCGTCCGGAGCACCCGGTCGCGCGCGATGAACACGAAGCCGGCGCGGAACCCACGGTGCTCGTCGTCGTGCTCGGTGCGATCTTCCGAGAATCGCGCGTGGACGGTCGCGATGATCGCCGCCGACACGACGAACGAGAGCGCGTTGACGCCGAAGACCATCCCGGGGCCGATGAGCGCGAGCAGCACGCCGCCCAGGGCGGGCCCGAGCATGATCCCCGCGTTCCCCCCGACCTGGAGCAGGCCGTTCGCCCACGCCAGGTCGTCCTTGCCGACGAGGTTCGGCACGGCCGCTGCCGAGGCCGACCAGAACGGCGTCTCCACGACGGCCGCTATGAACCCGACCGAGATCAGCAGCGCCGGGTCCTGCGCGAACGCCATCGCCGCGAAGCACGCCGCGCCCGCGAGATCGGACGCGATCATCACGCGCCGGCGGTCGAACCGGTCGCCCAGCATCCCCCCGAGCGGCGCGAACACGCCGCTCGCGCCGAACGTGAGCAGCAGCGACGCCGACAGCCACGCTGCCGAACCGGTCAGCTCGTAGACGGTGAAGTTCAACGCCGCGAACGCGGCCGCGCCACCGGTGATCGAGATCAGACGTGCGAGCGCGAGCCTTCGAACGGCGCTGCGTGGTTGTGAGTGAGAACGCATCGGACGACTCCTGTGACTCGGGTGGATCGAGGGACGGTGGTTCGGGCGGTCCCGCCGGAGAGGCGGGGGTCGCGACCGCTAGACAGCCGCGACGAAGGACGGGATGAGACCCGTCTTCCTGCTCCCGAACGACACCTGGAGTCGCCTCATGACCGAGCGAGTGTAGCAGCGAGCGTTCGACGAAGGAAGCGTTTGTGATGAACGTCACAGGGCGAACGGGGTGCGGAGGATCAGTCCGGCAGGACGATGAACCTCGCGGCGCGCCCACCGATCGCCGAGGTGATCTCGTCGATCACCTCCGGGCCGGCGGGGCTATCCAGCGTCAGGCCCATCAACGCCGTTCCCCCTCGCGACGCTCGGCCGACGTCCATCGTCGCGATGTTGACCTCGTGCTCGCCGAGGATCGTCCCGACCTTGCCGATCACGCCGGGGCGGTCCTCGTACTCGAAGAACAGCATGTTGGTCGCGGGCGCCATCTCGAGGTCGTAGCCGTTCAGGTGCATCACGCGCTGGTCGTTGCGCTTGCCGACCAGCGTCCCCGCGACCGAGACCTCGCCCCGGTCGGTCTCGGCGCTCACCGCGATGAGGTTCACGTAGTCGCTCGAGACCGATGACCGCATCTCGCTGATCGCGATGCCCCGTTCGCGCGCGATGATCGGGGCGTTCACGAACGAGACGGGCTCGTGCACCACGCCCCGGAGCACGCCCTTGACGACGGCGAGCGTGAGCACGCGCGTGTCGGCCTCCCCGATCCTTCCGAGGTACTGCGCCTGCACCGTCCGAACGGCGCCTTCGGCCAGGCCGGTCAGGAGCGCGCCCAGGCGCTCGGCGAGCGGCAGGAACGGGCGCACGAGCTCGGAGACCTCGGCGGCGGCGGAGACGTTGACGGCGTACGGGACGAACTCGCCGTTCAGGGCGAGGCGCACCATCTCGGCGACGGAGGTCCCGGCCTTGTCCTGCGCCTCCGCCGTCGAGGCCCCCAGATGCGGGGTCGTCACGACCTGCTCGAAACCGAACAGCGGCGAGTCCTCGGGCGGCTCGTGCTCGAACACGTCGAGCGCCGCCCCGGCGACCCGCCCCTCCTCGAGGGCCTTCGCGAGCGCCTGCTCGTCGACGATCCCGCCGCGCGAGGTGTTCACGAGACGCGCGCCCTCCTTGATCAGCGCGAGCTCGCGCTCGCCGATCAGCCCTTCGGTCTCGGGCGAGCGAGGGAGGTGGATCGTCACGAAGTCCGACTGCACGAGCAGCGCCTCCAGGCTCGGCATCAGCTCGATGCCCATCTCCTTGGCTCGCTCACGCGGCACGTACGGGTCGTAGGCGATCACGCGCATGCCGAACGCGACGCCGCGCTGCGCTACGAGCGCCCCGACGCGGCCGAGCCCCAAGATCCCGAGCGTCTTTCCCTGCAGCTCGACGCCCTGCCACTTCGACCGGTCCCAGTGGCCGCGGCGCAGGTCGTCGTGCGCCTGCGGGATGTTCCGAGCCTGGGCGAGCAGCAGCGCGATCGTGTGCTCGGCCGCTGAGACGATGTTCGACGACGGCGCGTTCACCACCATCACGCCTCGGCGCGTGGCGGCGTCGACGTCGACGTTGTCGAGCCCGATCCCCGCCCGCGCGACGACCTTCAGGTTGTCGCCGGCCCCGATCACGTCGGCCGTGACCTGCGTCTGCGACCGAACGACGAGCGCGTCGTAGGGAGCGATGGCCGCGGCCAGCCCGTCGGCCGCCAGCTCCAGCCGGACATCGACCTCGAAGTCCTTCCGGAGCAGGTCGAGCCCCGCGTCCGAGAGCTTCTCGGTGACGAGGACCTTCACGGCACCGCTCGCGTCCCTCGTCAGCCGGCGTGGGCGTCCTGCCGCCGGGGGGCTACCGCTCGCGCGTTCGCGCTCGCACCTTGAGCCCCCCGGACCTCCTGGAAGACGCCCTCGGCCGCCGCGACGGCCGCGCCCCGCTTGACCGGGTGCCCCAGCCGCTCGAGCGACATCTCGAGCGCGGCCAGGCCACGGACGATGTCGAGCTCGCCGAAGTACCCGAGGTGCCCGATGCGGAACACCGTCCCCTTGAGCGGGCCCTGCCCGGGCGCGATCACGCAGCCGAAGTCCGACCGCATGCGATCGCTGATCGTGTCGGCGTCGGCGGCCTCCGGCGCGCGGATCGCCGTGACGGTCCAGTTGTCGTCGAGCCCCTCGCCGAACAGGTCGAGCCCGAGCGCCCGTACGCCGTCCTTCACCGCGCGCGAGAGCATGCGGTGGCGCTGGAGCGCGACGTCGACGCCGTCCTGGAAGTAGAGCTCGAGCGCGGCCTGCAGACCCTGCATCACGCTGATCGCCGGCGTCCACGGGTTCTCGGGGTCGGGCTTGTCGGCGTACTCCTTGTAGATCGACCAGTCGAAGTAGAACCGGGGCATCGTGGCCGCGCGGTGCGTCGCCCACGCGCGTGGAGAGATGGCGACGAACGCGATCCCGGGCGAGGCCGACAGCGCCTTCTGCGACCCGCCCACCGCCACATCGATCCCCCACGCGTCGAACGCGAACGGCACGGCGCCCAGGCTCGAGACCACGTCGACGATCACGAGCGCGCCGGCCTCGTTCGCCGCGCGGGCGAGCTCCCGGACCGGCTGGATCACACCCGTCGAGGTCTCGGAGTGCGTGAGCAGGACCGCCTTGACCGGGTGCTCCTTCAGGGCCGCCGCGATCTCGTCCGGGACGATCTTCCGGCCCCAGTCGTACTCGACCGTCCGAACGACCAGACCGTGCGCCCGCGCGAGCTTGGTCCATCGCTCCGAGAAGAAGCCGGCGAGCGGCACGAGGACCTCGTCACCCGGAGAGAACACGTTCTGGATCGCCGACTCGAGGCCCCCGGTCCCCGACGACGTCATGAGCAGCACGTCGGCGTCCTGCGTCCGGTATAGCTCGCGCAGCCGAGCGGTCACGTCGCGCATCAGGGCGCCGAACCCGGGACCCCGGTGGTACACGAGCGGGCTGCCCTGTGCGAGCAGGACCTCGGGCGGGATCGGGGTCGGGCCGGGGGCCAGGATGATCTCGGGACGGTCCATCTCGGCGTGCTCCTGGGCGTCTCGGTGGCGTCTGATCAGGTCGTCCGCGCGAGAGACTCGGGCCAGTCTCGGGCGCGTCGGGTCAGCGTATCATCGTGTGTCTCGCCGCCAGTTCGGGCGGCGTTCGTCTGTCATGGCGACCCTGCGATTCCTGCTGAAGCGGTTCTTCGCCCAGCGCCTGCTGGGTCTCGCGATCGTGGTCACGCTCGGCTTCACGATCGGCGTGCTCGTCGCCGGTCCGATCTACGCGGACGCCGCCCGGGAGGCGATCTTGTCCTCGGCGACCTCCACCGCCCCGGTCACCGTCAAGAACGTCCGGTTCCTCACGTACGGCAACCCGTCGTACGACTACGCCACCGCCGACGCCACGCTGAACGACGCGGTCTCCGGCCTCCCGGTAGGCGAGATCGTGGCCCAGGGACGCGGGACGATCCGGCTCGTCGGCGCCGACCCCGCGGCACCGCTCTCGCTCACGGTCATGTTCCGCGACGGCGCGACCGAGCACCTGCCGTACCGTGGGGAGCCGCCTAGGGGACCCGGCGAGATCGCGCTGCCGGGCGGCATCGCTCGTCTGCTCGGCGTGAACGTGGGCGAGACCGTGACCGCGATCGGCCCGACGGGCGAGCAAGCGGAGCTCACGCTCGTCGGCCGCTTCGACCCTCCTTCACGTGACGACCCTTTCTGGTTCGGCGACCAGACGCCGTTCCCGCCGCCGGACTCGACGGAGCTCCCGCCTGGGCTGATGGATCGCGCCGGCTACCTCGAGGTCGCGCCTCGGTTGGGCGTGACGAGTGAGTACGTGTGGGACGTCTATCTCGACCTGGTGGGCGTCCCGTTCGAGCGGGCCGAACGCATCCCCCGGGAGATCGAACGGATCTCCGACGAGCTCCGCGCAACGCCCGAGTTCGCCCAGCTGCAGGTCAGCACCGGGCTCGACACGCTGATCACGCTCGTCCGGCAGCGGGTGGCGGACCTGCGCGTGCCGATCTTCCTCGTCGTGTTCCAGATCGGCGCCGTCACGCTCGCGATCCTCGCCGGCGTCGGGTCGCTGGTGCTCTCCCGTCAGTCGTTCGAGCTCGCGGTGCTCCGCAGCCGAGGCTTCTCCGGCGGCAAACTGCTATCCGCGCAAGGGGTGCAGGCCCTGTTCACGGCGATCGTCGCGTACCCGCTCGGCCTGTTGCTCGGCATGGGCCTGGCCAAGCTCGCCTCGAACGCCAACGGCCCCTCGCTCCCCGGCGTGCTCTTCCCGATCGGCCTGTCGCCGTTCGCGCTCGTGCTGGGGGCGATCGGCGCGTTCGTCGGTGCGGCGACGCTGCTGCTGCTCTCGCTGCCGCACGTCCGACGCACGATCCTGGAGGAACGCCGCCTGCTCTCGCGCGAGGACCGCCCCCTGATCTCGCGGGTCCCGGTCGAGCTGTTCGTTCTGCCGGTCGCCGTGTTCACGTTCATCGAGCTCCGCGGCACGGCCGTGAAGTCGACGAGCGCCCGCGACCAGCTCGACCCGCTGGTGCTGCTCACGCCGACGCTGCTGATCTTCGCGCTGTCGTTCCTCGCACTCCGGCTCCTGCTCTGGGTGTTGCGCCGGCTCGACCGGCCGGTCGCGCGGACGAAGAGCCTGCCGACGTACCTCGCGACCCGCCGGCTCAGCCGCTCGCCCGGCACGAGCTTCGCCACCTCGCTGCTGCTGGTCCTCGCGGTCGGCTTGCTGATCGTCTCGACCTCCTACCGAGCGATCGTGCTGCGCAACCACGAGGACACCGCCCACCAGCAGGTCGGGGCCGACTGGAACGTGCAGATCGCCGTCCCGGCCGACCCGCTGGTGGCCGCGGCGTCCGTGCCGCCGGACTCGGTCGCGGTCGTGCGCAGCCAGCCCGTGTTCGAGCTGCCGGGGTCGTTCACGCTCACGCCGTCCCTGATCGCGGTCGACCCCGCGCGCTTCGCGGACGGCGGCTGGTGGCGGTCTGACTACTCGACGACGCCGCTCGACACCTGGCTCGAGGGGATCGACGTGCCGGACCCGGGGATCTCGGTCTCGGGCGAGGCGTTCTCGGCGACGGTCACCGCTGGGGCCCAGGCCGAGGGCCTCGATCTCCAGGTGACGTACGAGACGGGGGACGACCACGTGCGGACCGTGTCGGCGGGCACGATCGAGCAGGGCACGGCGACGTACGGGGCCAGCCTCGACGGTGCCGACCGCATCTCGTCGATCACCTTCCTCGAGGAAGGGACCGGCGATGTCCCGGACGCCTTCGAGGTGCAGCTCCAGGACGTGACCGCCGGCGATCCGATCGACCTCGCGAGCTGGACCCCGCTCCGGTGGCGCGGCAGCGGCGGCACCGTCGAGCCGGGGGCCCCGGGGATCTCGCTCCGGGTCGACACCGGCGCAGGACACGTCGTGGGCGGCATCGCGCCACCGATGGACCCGTTGCCGGCGCTCGTCTCTCCCGAGGTCTCCCGGTCGCAGGGCTCGCCGTTCTCTGCCACGATCGGCGGGCAGCAGCTCGACTTCCGGCAGGCGGCCCTCGCGCAGGCCTTCCCGTCGGTGCTGGGTGACTTCGTGGTCATCTCGACGCCGGCGCTCCTGCGCGCGGCGGCCCGCGTCCCCGAGCCCGGGCTCGCGCTGAACGAGGTGTGGGCGATGGGCGACCGGGACCCGCGGCCGGCCCTCAAGCATGCGGGGATGATCCCGGGCCCGACGCAGGCGGCGGGGCCCATCATCGGCGCCCTGGCGCAGCTCCCGCAGTCGCTGGCCGTCGGGATGAACTTCGCCACCGCCGTCGGCGGGCTGGGGCTGGTGGTGCTCGGCGTGGCGGTGGGGCTGTACTTCGCACAGCGGCGGCGCGAATTCGAGTTCGCGTCCCTGCGCGCGATGGGGACCGAGCCCAAGCAGGTGACCCGCGTCCTGCTGCTCGAACAGGGCCTGATGATCACGTTCGCGATGCTCGCCGGTGCCGCGATCGGGTTCGGGATCCTCCGTCTGCTCATGCCCTACGTCGGTCGCAGCATCGGATCGGCGTTCCCGCCGCCGATCCTGGTGTTCGACTGGCCGGCGCTCGCGGTCTCGCTGAGCGCGATCGTGGCGGCGACGGCGATCGGGTTGCTCGCGGCGCTCCGCGCGCTCCTGCGTTCCTCGGTCACCTCGGTCCTTCGGGGTGAGGCCGAATGACGACCTCGGGAGGCCCCACCGGCCGGCGGCTCGAGACCGAGATGCGACGCAGCGCCGAGCCCATCGGCACGTTCCGCGAGGCGCTCGTCCGGTTCCGACACGTGTTCAAGATCTACCGGGTCGCGGACACCGGCGTCGTCGCCCTGGGCGGGGTCGACTTCGAGGTGCGCGAGGGCGAGTTCCTGGCCGTCGTCGGCCCGAGCGGCTCGGGCAAGTCGACGATCCTGAACATGATCGGCGGTCTCGACCGGGCGACCGCCGGCATCGTCGAGGTCGAGGGGCGCGATCTCGGACGGCTGAACGAGGATGAGCTGACCGAGTATCGACGCGACCGGATCGGGTTCGTGTGGCAAGGGACGGCCCGCAACCTCGTTCCGTACCTGAACGTCGTCGAGAACGTCCGGCTCCCCTCCACGGCGAGCGGCGTCAAGATCCCCGCCGCCCGGCGGACGCCGCGGGAGCTGCTCGAGGTGGTCGGACTTCCCCACCGCGCGAACCATCGGCCGGGGCAGCTCTCGGGCGGCGAGCAGCAGCGCGTCGCGGTCGCCGTCGCCCTGTCCAACCTGCCGAAGATCCTGCTGGCCGACGAGCCGACCGCCGAGCTGGACAGCGAGTCGGCGGAGCTGGTGCTCGAGGCGTTCCGCAGCGTGAACCACGAGTTCGGCGTCACGATCGTGATGGTGACCCACGACCTGCTGGCCGCGAAGAAGGCGCAGCGGCAGCTCCGGCTGCGCGACGGTCAGCTGCTCGTCGAGGGGAAGCCGATGGAGCCGCTCGGCACGGACGGCAGGGCGAGGCTACCCGACGAGGCGGTCGACGCGCTCTCGGGGGTCGATCTGGAGATCGAGGTCCGCGACGGCGAGGTCCGGATCCGGCGCAAGGGCGAGGGGGGGCTCATCGGTGAGTGACCGGTGGCGCGCTCCGGGATCCGAGGGCCGCATGGCTCCGGTCGCGGCACGCCGCCCTGACGGGCGCGAGCCGCTGCTGTCGGCAACGGACGTCGTGCGGACCTACCGGGGCGCGAACGGCGTCCAGGCCGTGCGCGGCGCGTCGCTCTCGCTCGCCCCGAAGGACTTCGTCGCGCTGATGGGGCCCTCCGGGTCGGGCAAGACGACGTTGCTCGGTCTGCTGTCCGGGCTCGACGCACCGGACTCGGGCGAGGTCCGGTGGAAGGAGCGCCCGATCCGCGACCTGTCGATCGACGAACAGATCGCGCTGCGGCGCAGCGGCATGGGCTTCGTGTTCCAGAGCTTCGGTCTGCTGCCCACGCTCTCGGCGATCGAGAACGTCGAGCTGCCGCTCCGCGTCTCGGGGACCAACCTGAAGGAGTCCAAGGCCCGGGCGGAGATGTGGCTCGCGCGCCTGGGACTCGGCGACCGGATGCACAACCGCACGTTCGAGCTCTCCGCCGGGCAGCAGCAGCGGGTCGCGGTCGCGCGCGCACTGATCGGCGAGCCGGAGGTCGTCCTCGCCGACGAGCCGATCGCGGAGGTCGACACCGAGAACGCGGACCTGATCCTCGAGGCGCTGTGGGAGGTCATCCGCCGCGGCGGCGCGGTGCTGGCCGCGACTCACAACCCGGAGGCGCTCCGCTACTCGAGCCGCGTGATCTTGTTCCGCGACGGCAAGGTCGAGGCCGAGGGCAGGCCCGAGGAGATCTCGGACCGCCTCACGGTCGACTAGCCGTTTCCCACTGGCCCGTCGTGGGAAAGACCGTCGGCCGCTCTCGCTGGGATCGCGGGCGGCCACCGCGTTCGGACCTTGGCCCGATCCGGCCCGTGGTTCGGACGCAGGTCCGTGACCGTCGGGTCCGGAACCGGGAGCGACCTCTAGACCTGGAAGCCGTGGAAGGCGTCTTCGGTCTCGCAGGGCTGCAGGTCCGCGGCCGACAGCTCGGAGAGCGGCGTCCGGCGGTGCAGCAGCCGATCGAGCAGTGAGCGCTTGCCCATGCGATAGGCGACCGCTCGCGCGAGCGAGTCCTTGCGGGCGTCGAACCGCTTCTGCTGTTGGTTCAGGTCGCACGGCATGTGCGTGATGTTCGGTTGCATCATGTCGCCGGCTCCTTCGGCGGATGGAGCTGCCGCAGGTCGAACTCGGGGTCGGCGAGCCGCTCGCGCTGGGGATGCGCCTTCGCGGCGATCAGCGGCATCGAGCGCCGGACGTCGAACTTCCGGTTCATACTGAACGTCGACAAGAGCCGGGCGTCCTTCAGCAGGAACGCCGAGAAGCTCCGATCCTCGATGCTGCCGCGCACGACCATATCGTCCCACTCGGTCGCGAATCCTGCCATCTGGATCTCGGCGTCGTACTGATCCGACCAGAACCAGTGCGCGTCGTCGAACACCGCCGAGGCACCCAGCAGGTTCTTCGCCACGTGCTCTCCCATCTTCATCGCGTTGTCGAAGTGCTCGACGCGGATCGATCCGAACACCGGATGGTCGTGCCGGGCGACGTCGCCGATCGCCCAGATCCCGTCGACACCGGTCCGCAGGGTCGCGTCGACCGGGATGCCGTTGTCCACGGGCACGCCCTCGCCCGCGACCTCGGTCACCGGCTCGACGCCGACGCCGACGACGGCGAAGTCCCCCTCGATCCTGCGCCCCTCCTTCGTCACCATCACCTCGAACCGCCCGTCGCCCTCGAATCGCTCGGCGCCGTCGCGGAAGATCATCTCGACGCCGTGGTCGCGGTGCAGGGCCTCGATCGCGCCGCCGAGCGTGGGTCCAAGGACCCGCTCCAGGGGAGCGCCGAAGGACTCGACCACCGTGACATCCAGGCCGAGCTGACGCAGCGAGGCCGCGACCTCGGCCCCGATGAAGCCCATCCCGACCATCACCGCCTTCGACCCCTTGCTCGCGGCCTCCTTGATCGCGTCGGCGTCCGGCGCGTACCGCAGATCGAAGACGCCGGGAAGCTCGCGACCGTCGATCGACGGCTTCCGGTTGCGCGAGCCCGTCGCGATCACGACCTGGTCGAACGGCACACGTTCGCCGCCCTCGAGCTCGACGACGCGCTCGGCGACGTTCACCCGCTTGGCCGTCAGGCCGAAGCGCGCGTCGATCGCATGCTCGGCGTACCAGTCGGACGGACGGACGAAGTGGTGACCGGACTCGCCGCGCAGGTACTCCTTGGACAGCGGCGGCCGTTCGTACGGGGCCATCGGCTCGGCACCGATCAGGACCAGGTCGCCGTCGAACCCTTCCTCACGCAGCTTCGCCGCCGCCGTAGCGCCGGCGAGACCCGCCCCCACGACGACGAACGCGGTCACTCGTCGTTGACCAGGACCTTCAGCTCGCCGTCCTCTTCCCTGACCTCGAACACGCCCACCGGGTCGACGGCGGGGCCGCCGACCGCCTCACCGGTGATGACGTCGAACTGGCTGCCGTGGCAGGGGCACTCGATCGTCGTGCCGTCGAGTTCGCCCTCGGCGAGCGAGCACTGCTGATGGGTGCATGTGTCGTCGAACGCGTGCAGGTCGCCCTCGACATTGGCGACGGCCACCTGGCGATCGCCCACGCCGAACGCGGTCACCTCGCCATCGGGCACCGCGCCGGCCGAACCGACCTTCACCCACTCCGCCATGCTCGAACTCCTCCTCCGTCCGATCCGGCCCGATCCGCACCGGCCGCCCGGCCCGGATCCGCTCTGGCGCAGCCTACCGTACCCTCCGCCAGGCTCATCCACGCCGGCGCGCGAGCACGTCCGGCGTCAGGTAGCCGATGATGGCGACGAGGTACAGGGCCGCCAGGATCAGGAACCCCTCCCGGAGATCGATGGGTGCGAGGGCCGGGATCAAGGCACCTCCCACCCAGGCGAGCTGGAACAGCACCTCGTACCGCACGAACACCCTGCCGTACGAGCCGCCCGGGGCGAGCCGCTGCATCAGCGTCTGGAACGCGAGCCGACCGAGCTCCGATGAGGCCCCCACCACCGTCGCGAACAGGACCAGCACCACCAGCTCGAACGCGAGGAACGAGAGCATGGCGCCGACGCCGGCCCCGACGAGGCACCCGACGACCACGGCCTCCTCGCGCAGGTTGGCCGGCAGGCGCGGCGCGATCACGTCGCCGAGGAACGCGCCCGCGGTCGCCGCTCCGGCCAGGACGGCGAACCACCACGTCGGCTCGCCGCTGCGAAGCAGGGCGAACGCGAGCGCGAACAGCAGGAACCCGCTCGCAGCGCGCAGCCCGGCCGCGCCGATCGCGGGGGCGGTGAGCTGGGGGATCGCGCCGAGCTTGGAGACCTCGGCCTGTCCCCCCTTCACGTGTGCATGCGGCAGGCGCAGGTTCAGCAGCGCGGCGATCCCGTACGCGACCGCCGCGCCGTACAGGACCGCCTCGGCGCTCCCCAGCTTCAGGAGGGCGAGCGCGGGGCCGGCGGCGAGCAGCGCTCCCCCGGTGGCGATCCGGCCGAGGCGGGCGTTCGCGCGCACGAGACCCTCGTTCGATCCGGCGTAGGCGACGGCGAGGCCGTTCTTCGTGATCGCGTGCACCTTCGAAAGGACGAGCAGCAGGAACGCCGACGGGAACAACAGCAGGGTCCCGAACCGCGGCGCGGCGTACAGGCACACGGCGGCCCGTCCGATCGCCGCCCCGAACGAGATCGCGCGCCTCGGCCCCGCGCGGTCGAGCAGCGGCACCAGCACCGGGCCCGCGACCGCGAGCGGGGCGATCGTGAGGAGGAGGAACGCCGCGACCTTGACCTCGGCCTCGCCGACCGGGATCTTGAAGAACACCGAGCCCGCCAGGGCGATCGCCACCATCGCGTCGCCCGCCGCGCTGCCGAAGTGGGCGAGCCCGTACGTGTCGAGCGGCGCGTCCGAGCGCCACATGCGCGCGAGTGGCCGGAACAGCGCCTCGACCATCGCGACCAGCCCGAGGAGGATGAGCTGCCACCACGGATAGCGTTTCGGCGCCCTGCGGTCGACCCTCACCGGCTGCCGGTTCAGGGTCCGGACAGGCGCTCGAGCAGCAGCTCGCGGACGGCCCTCGGGTTGGCCGAACCACCGGACTTCTTCATCACCTGACCCAGGACCGCGTTCAGCGCGCCCTCCTTGCCGCCGCGGAACTGCTCGACCGGGCCGGGGTTCTCCGCGATCGCCTCGTCGACCCACGCCTCGAGCGCGCCGGCGTCCACCACCTGTCGCAGGCCTCGCCGTTCGACGATCTCCCCGGCGGTGGCGCCGGTCTCGAACGCCTCCTCGAGCACCTGCTTCGCCCCGGTCGCGGAGATCGTCCCGTCCGCCACGAGCCCCACGAGATCCGCGACGTGCTGCGGCGTCACCTTCCCCGCGGCGAGGTCCACCTTCGCGGCGTTCGACAACCCCGCTAGGTCCTGCGTGATCCAGTTCGCGGCGGATGCTGGGTCGGCGCCGAACGCGATCGTCTCCTCGAAGAACGCGGCGGTCGAGGGCGCGCCCGCGAGGATCCGCGCCTGCTCGGGCTTCAGGCCGAGCTCGGAGACGAACCGCTCGCGGCGCGCGGCCGGCAGCTCGGGCAGCGAGGTGCGGATCGCCTCGACCCATGCGCGATCGGGCGCGAGCGGCGGGAGGTCGGGCTCGGGGAAGTAGCGGTAGTCGAACGCCTCCTCCTTCGAGCGCAGCGTGTGCGTCGCGCCGGTCTCCTCGTCGAAGTGCCGCGTCTCCTGGATGAGCGGCTCACCACGGTCGAGCGCCGTCCGCTGCCGCTCCTCCTCGAACCGCAGCGCGCGCTCGAGCGAGCGGACCGAGTTGAGGTTCTTGATCTCGACCTTGGTCCCGAGCTCCGCCTCGCCGGCGCGGCGCGTCGAGATGTTCGCGTCGCAGCGCAGCGATCCTTCCTCCATCCGGACGTCCGAGACACCGAGCGCCTCGAGCGTGGCCCTCAGCTCGGTCAGGTAGACGCGCGCCTCCTCGGCGGACCGCAGGTCGGGCTCGGACACGCATTCGACGAGCGGCACCCCGGCACGGTTGTAGTCGACGAGGGCGTACTCGGCCTGACCGATCCGTCCGCCGGCCCCGACGTGCGTCGTCTTGCCCGTGTCCTCCTCCATGTGCACGCGCGTGATGCCGATCGTCCGCCGCTCCCCGTCGACGTCGATCTCGAGCCGGCCGCCGACGCACACGGGCAGGTCGTACTGGCTGATCTGGTAATCCTTGGGCATGTCCGGATAGAAGTAGTTCTTCCGGTGGAACAGCGAGTCCGGCGCGATCTTCGAGCCGAGCGCGAGCCCGATCCGGACGATCGACTCGATCGCCTGCTCGTTCGGCACCGGCAGCGAGCCCGGCAACCCGAGGCAGACCGGGCACACGTTGGTGTTCGGCGGCGCGCCGAACGCGTTGCGGCACCCGCAGAACATCTTCGTTCGTGTCGAGAGCTCGACGTGACACTCGAGCCCGATCACGGTTTCGAACGCGGCGGCCATGACGCGCAAAGACTAACGGAGCCATCCATCGTCCCCGCCTAGGCGCGGCGCCGAGCGGCCCAGTCCATCCATCAGCGCCTCCCGCCTGCCGTAACCGGCAAACGCCAGACGACAGTGACAGTGCCCGTCCGGCGCCCGTATCGTGTGCGCATGTCCCGGACCGCCGAACCGACCGACGTCCGGGCCGCCCCCTCGCCGGCGATGATCTGGGGGCCGCTCCTCGCCGTCTACCTGATCTGGGGCACGACCTATCTCGGGATCCGGGTCGTCAACCAGACGCTGCCCCCGCTGCTCGCGGCGGGGATCCGGTTCGTGATCGCGGGAGGGGCGCTGTACCTGTGGTCGATCCGGCGCGGCGACCGCGAGGGCGACCGCCCCGGCGCGGCGCAATGGAAGGCTGCCCTGATCGTCGGGGCCCTCCTGCTCGTGGGAGGCAACGGCGGCGTCGTGTGGGCCGAGCGGACCGTGCCGTCGGGCGTCGTGGCGCTCATCATCGCGCTGGTCCCGCTGTGGATGGCGCTCTTCGACCGGATCTCGCTCCGTCGCCCCCTCGGCGCACGCACCGTGATCGGGCTCGTGCTCGGGTTCGCGGGGACCGCCCTGCTCGTCGGACAGGGGGTCGATGCCGGGAGCTTCGACCTGCGCGGGGCCATGTTCGCGTTCGGCGCGTCGATCGCGTGGGCGTCGGGCTCGCTCTACTCGCGGCGGGCACCCTTGCCCGCCCGACCGTTCGTCGGCAACGGGATGCAGCAGCTTGTCGGCGGCGCGCTGCTCCTACTCGTCGCGACCCTGGTGGGCGAGCTCGGGGACATCCACCCGGAGGAGTTCTCGACCGCGTCGATCCTCGCACTCGGGTACCTGATCGTGTTCGGTTCGCTGATCGCGTTCACGTCGTACCTGTGGCTGCTGCGCACCGCCCGGACCTCGCTCGTTGCCACCTATGCGTATGTGACGCCCGTCGTCGCCGTCTTCCTCGGTTGGCTCATCCTCGACGAGCCGGTCGGCCTCCGGACGATCCTCGCGGCGGCCGTGATCGTGATCGCGGTGGCGCTCATCGTCTCCGCGGGCGGCGCTCGGCGCGACGAGAGCGCCGGTGGCGAGGACGAACGCGGGGAGACGGCAGCCTAGGCCGGGACGAGCTCGCTCAGCATCGGCGGCCGGGCGTCGAACCCGAGCGCGGCCTCGAGGGCATGGGCCACCCGCAGCACGAGGGGTTCGGACAGGACGGGCGCGGTCAGCTGCACGCCGACGGGGAGACCGGCCGCGTCGAGCCCGCTCGGGATCGAGATCGCCGGCATGCCCGACAGGTTCGCCGGGATCGTGAATACGTCGTTCAGGTACATGGCGAGCGGATCGTCCACCTTCGCGCCGATCGGGAAGGCGGTCGTGGGTGAGGTCGGCGACACCAGCACATCGAAGGACGCGAACGCCGCGTCGTAGTCCCGGATGATGAGCGTCCGCACCTTCTGCGCCTGACCGTAGTACGCCTCGTAGTACCCGGCCGACAGCGCGTAGGTCCCGAGCATGATCCGGCGCTTGACCTCTGGTCCGAACCCCGCTCCTCGTGTGCGGGTCATCATCTCGACGGAGTCCGAGCCGTCGATGCGCAGGCCGTAGCGGACGCCGTCGTAGCGGGCGAGGTTCGAGGACGCCTCGGACGGGGCGATCAGGTAGTAGGCAGCCAGCGCGTAGTCGGCATGCGGCAGCGACGCCTCGCCGACCTGCGCCCCGAGGTCCGACAGCGCGTCCAGCGCGTGCTGGACGCTGTCGCGCACGCCCGGCTCGACCCCCTCGCCGAACGCCTCCTTCACCACGCCGACCCGGAGCCCCGAGATCCCCTCTTCGAGCCCGGACGTGTAGTCGCGCCGCGGCTCGTCCAGGCTGGTCGCGTCCATCGCGTCCTTGCCGGCGATCGCGGACAGGAGCACGGCGGCGTCCCGGACGCTGCGCGTGAACGTGCCCACGGTGTCGAGCGAGGAGGCGAACGCGATCAGGCCGTAGCGGCTGATCAGGCCGTAGGTCGGCTTGAAGCCGACCACCCCGGACAGCGACGCGGGCTGGCGGACCGAGCCGCCGGTGTCGGTCCCGAGCGCCCACACCGCCTCGCCGGCCGCCACGGCGGCGGCACTCCCGCCGCTCGAGCCACCGGGCACCATCTCGAGGTCCCAGGGGTTGTGGACCGGCCCGAACGCAGAGTTCTCGTTCGAGGAACCCATCGCGAACTCGTCACAGTTCGTCTTGCCGAGCAGGACGCTGCCGTGCGTCATCAGCCGGTCCCAGGGCGTGCAGTCGTACGGCGGCACGTAGGTCTCCAGGATCTTGGAGCCGCAGGTGGTGGCCACGCCGCGCGTCGAGAGCACGTCCTTCAGCGCGAGCGGGATCCCCGCGGCACCCGGCGCCTCGCCGGCGGCGATCCGTCCGTCGGCAGCGCGGGCCTGCTCGAGCGCGAGGTCGTCGGTGCGGGCGAGGAACGCGCGGACGCGATCGTCGACGGCGTCGATGCGCGACCGGCACGAGTCGAGGATCTCGACGGCCGAGATCTCGCTCGCGCGCAGCGCCGCGGCGAGGTCGCTGGCCGAACGGTCACATGGCTCGGGCGGTGCGCTCACTCGACCTCGACGATCCGCGGGACCTTGAACCGGTCCGCCTCCACCTCGGGCGCGTTCGACAGGACCTCCTCGATCGTGAGCGAGGGCGTGATCTCGTCGGCCCGCAGGACGTTGGACCGGGGGATCGCGTACGCCGTGGGCGGGACGTCGTCCGCGGCGACCTCGCCCACCTTCGCGGCGTTCTCGAGGATCACGCCCAGCTGCTCGCGCAGGCGCTGCTTCTCCTCGCCGGTCAGCTCGAGACGAGCGAGACGAGCGACGTGCTCGATGTCGATCTCGACCGGCATCCGCGCAGTCTATCCGGCGCCCGCTCGCGACCTCGCCGGAATCCCTCAGGCGCGCCCCGACTCGGGGTCGATGGGGAGATCGAGCGGAGCCACGGCCCCGTGCTCCTCCACGTACCCTTCGGGTGCCTCCTCGCCCGGCGCGGGCTCGTGCACCAGCCCCGGCCCCGTGTCGTCTGGCGGCGCCATGCCGAGCGGGGCGGAAGCGAGCACCGAGAGCATGTCCACGCCCACCTCGGCCGGGTCGACGCTCCGCTCGACCGTGCGCAGGGGGCTCCCGTCCGGGCCGGTCTCCGAGAGGTCGAACTCCACCGGCTCCGACCCCTCGCCATCCGCGTCCAGCACCGCCCGCACGATGGGTCGCGCCAGCAGCTCCTCGTGATTGCGGACCACCGCCGCGACCTCACCGGTCGAGAGCCTGACGAGCGAGCCGACCGGGAAGATCCCCACCATCCGCACGAAGGTGCGCACGACCCGAGGGTCATAGGCTTGGCCCGCCCCAGCCTGCAAGATGCTGAGGGCCTGCCGGCGCTCCTCGGGCTCGCGGTACGAGCGCTTGCTCGTCACGGCGTCGAAGCAGTCGGCGACCGAGACGAGGCGAGATGACAGGGAGGGCTGCCGGCCACCGCTGAGCGCCGGATATCCCGAGCCATCGAACGCGACGTGGTGTTCGAGGACGGGAGCGACGGCCGGATGGTACGTGTCCCGGCTCGTGACGAGTACGAGTCCGGCACCATCCACGGGATGACGTCGGATCAGCCGCCACTGCTCCTCATCGAGCGCGCCGTCGTGCTGGAGGATCTCCGCCGGGACCTTGACCTTGCCGACGTCGTGCAACAAGCCGCCGATCCCCAGGACGACCGCCTCGTCTCTCGGCAGGCCGATCGCATGGGCGAGAGCGAGCGAGAGGATGCAGACGTTGACCATGTGATGGTACGTGTACTCGTCGTACGACTTCACGGTCGTGAGGAGGAGCGCCTGCGCCGGATCGGCGACCAGCAGGTCCGCGATCCTCTCCGTGAGACGGACCGTCGCGTCCATGTCCGCCGGACGCCCGGCCAGCAGCCGCGCCGCCGTCGTTCGCAGCAGATCCAGGCCGGCCGCGTAGCTCCGCAGCAGCTCCCCCATGCCCACCTCGGGCGTGATCGGTGGCGCGCTGGGGCCGACTCGGTTCATGCCGACGGCGATCAACTCGTCCGGCGCCGCCCCCTCACCTGATAGGAGCCGCAGGAGCGCATCCATCTCCTCCGTGCTCGGGTCTGGCAGGAACTCCAGTGACCGCACATCGACGTCGGCGAACGAACGCGCGAGACCGAAGAGCGTGAGCGACTCCCACGGGAGCAGGGTCGGTCCCAGGTAGAAGTTCCCGTCGGTGACGAACAGGGCGGGGTCGCCCGCGTGCTGTTCGCGGAGCCGCAGCACGTGTCCGCGGAGCTCACGTGCCGCCTCCCCCCTCTTGGTGTGGCCGACGGGATACAGGAGGTGGATCTGCCGCCCCGAGGACAGCGAACGCAGGAGCTCCCGGACGATCCGGATCTCGCGATCGGTCGGCGTCTGCCAGCTCATCGCGAGCCTCCGGAGCGAGCGAGCCGGCGCCTGACGTGTCGTCGCAGGCGCCAGGGGAGCCGGCCCCGCGTCTCACCCGAGAGCAACCGATCCAGGACGTCCCGGTCCTCGCGCCGCTCGGCGAGCCGGTCGAGTGCCTCGATCCGCACCGCGCGGTCGCCGGCCACCCGTGCCATCTCCGCGAGCCCCTCGGAGGCCTTCACTCCCCTTAGCCTTCCCAGGGTGGCGACTGCCCGGCGCCGAAGCTCCGGATCGGGTCCCCGGCCGATGCCAACGAGTAAGGGAACGGCATCGTCACCGCCGGCGCCACCCATCGCGTCGGGAACCTCCCGGCGAACCTGCGGCACCGGGTGTCGCGCCACCCGCTCCAACGCGGGGAGCACGCTGCGATCCTCCGTGTTCGCCAGCAGCAGCACGGCGTTGCGAACCACGAACCACCGCTCGTCGGAGAGCCGGGCCACGACCGGCCCGCTGCGCCCACGAACGACGCGTCGCAGCACCCCCAGGAGCCGCGAGCGGCGGGCACGGTCCTGTTCGTCGGCGAGCAGGTCCATCAGCGCGTCGACCCCCTCGTCCCCGAACGGTTCGAGCAGGGCCGCCAGGTGCGGATGCTCCACACCCGCCTCCGCCGTCACCAACTCGATGATGGTCTCCTGGTCGAGCGCCATGCGCACGCTCGCCGCGTACAAGGCGACCCGACCCT
>JBAVEY010000132.1:0-3530 GCA_049587975.1 Actinomycetota bacterium
CGTGCCGCCTCGAATTCCTCGTTGGGCTCCGGCGAGCCGCGACCTGGAACGACCTCGTCCCCCACCACTCTCTCCCGTCGAGGAACCTTGGCTTCCGCAGATGTCCGGTCAGCAGAGAACGTAGCGAACAGCCCGAGAGGGTGCAAGGTGCCGCCCTTCGAGGATCAGGGGACCCGGTCGGGCCTGCCGCTGCCACCCGAGCAGCTCACCTCTGCCAGGCGACGCAACATGCTCCGGGCTCAGCGCTTCACCCGGCCCTGGGCCGCACCGCGAGCCCGCGCCGCACGGCGAACCGGCGGTCTAGTGTCCGACCCCCAACGACACAAAGGCCCATGACGAACAACAGCGCGCCGAGCGAGGCCCAACGAAACCGCGCACCCGGGGCTCATCGCGACAGGCTAGGAGCCTTCTCGCCGGGTGGGGGGCCCAAGAGTCCAAGCTAGGAGGCCTCGAAGAGCCGAACCAAGTAGGGCCCCGAGGCTCCTACAGCCAACCGATCCGGCGGAACAGCCGGTACAGGCCGATCGTGCCACCCACCATCAAGGCGGTGGAGACGACGGCACCCCAAACCTTGCCGGACCCCGGGTAGGGGACGTTCATGCCGTAGTAGCCGGTGACGAGGGCGGGGACCGCGATGATCGCGGCCCAGCTGCTGACCTTCTTCACGATCAGGTTCTGCCGGTAGTCCCGCAAGCTGAGATTCGTCTCGACGATCGTGCTCACGAGGTCCCGCAGCGAATCGGAGGACTCGGTGATCCGCAGGATGTGGTCGTACACGTCCTGGAAGTAGGGGTAGAGCTCCTCGGCCACGGCCGAGTGCTCGCGCCGCATGAGGCTGCTGATCGCCTCCCGCATGGGCACGACCAGGCGATGGAACCGAACCATGGCGCGGCGCATCTCGAACCAGTGACGTTGTTGGCCGGGATCGAGGGGACGATCGGAGAAGATCCCGTCGCTGACCTCCTCGTAGTACTCGTCGAAGGACTGCACGGCGTCGAAGTAGCTGTCGACGATGACGTCGAGCAGACCGTAGAGCAGGAAGCTCACCCCGTGCACCGCGAGGTCGGGCGAACGGTCCCAGCGCTGCAACACCGGATCGATCGGGAAGCCGTCGTTCTTGCGGACGGTGATCAGCCACCGCTCGTTGATGAACGCGTCGATCTCGGTCTCGTCCAGAGCCCCGGCCTCGACGTCCACGCGCACGGCGTGACAGGACAGAAACAGGTGGGTGGCGTAGCGGTCAAGCTTGGGTCGTTGGTGCGGGCCGAGCGCGTCCTCCACAGCGAGCTCGTGCAGGCCGAGCTCGACGGCGAGCTCGTCCAGCTGCTCCTTCGACGGGCCACAGAGGTCTACCCACACGACGGTATCGGAGTCTTCGAGGTACTCCGAAACGTCGGCGATCGGGAAGCCCTCAGTTTCGAGAACACCCTTCCGGTACACCCGGGTTGTGGCGCCGCCCATGACGATCCTCCATGCCCACCGTGGGTGAGCCTCGATCGTTCAATGACGATTTCCTTGAATTA
Organism: Actinomycetota bacterium; assembly: GCA_049587975.1. GTDB lineage: Bacteria > Actinomycetota > UBA4738 > UBA4738 > HRBIN12 > DASSJM01. Next base: position 1,524 of record JBAVEY010000132.1, read on the forward strand.
TCGAACGTGAGTCGGAGACAGCGACGCCAGGGAGCTACCGTATCGCCTCGGTTGCCAGATGGGCAGCTGCGCGGATCCTATCTCGAAGCTTGGCCAAGGCGATCGCACCCAATGGTCCCCGCAGCATGACCTCAAGGAGCCCATCATCGTGCTCCACCAAGAGTCGGATGGTGTGACGGGGAACGCCCGGACGCCGGTCCCGCTCAACGGTACAGGCCCGAACCCGGTCCCATCGGATACGGCTCTGTTGCAGCGACCAAGAGCGTCGCCAGCGAAGGCCACGCCTACTCGCTCTTACAACACCTGCAAACGTCTCTCCGGGGTCTTCCCGCAGCCTGGCACGCACGACTGCCGAGTATGAGCACCCCAGGCCAGAAGCAGCAACATTTCGCTTGTCGTCACTCTGGAGGGCCCGCTGCCGCGCCGCGGCCGGACCGCTCCGGCGCTTCACCTCCCTTATCTGATCTCCCATCACGTGGAGGACGGGTTAGGAGATAGGGCGACCGCAGACAGCACCCCCTGACCGGTGGCGCAGCCCTCGGGTCTCCTTCAACCGCGTGTGCGAGCGGTAGCCTGCCTGCGCCGCGGCCGGCGGCCGTTGCCGTCGCCGCCCATCAGCGGCCGCAGGAATCGGTCGACGGGCAGCCTTGCCTGGCCGCCCATGCGCCGCTCGACCCACGCCCCGATAGCCACCCAAAGTCCGACGCCGAGCACGACGATCGCCAAGGTGAACAGGAAGTAGCCGGCCACGAAGTCGATGTTCTGTTCGTCGAGGAACCTCGAGAACTCCGACATGCCGCCCATCCCTGAGATCACAGCCAGCGGCAGGAAGACGACGTTCACGACCGTCAGGCTCTTGATCAGCACGTTCATGTTGTTGTTCACGATGTTGCCCCGAGCATCGAGCAGGCCAGCGAGCACCGTGGTGTAGATGTGGCCCTGTCGGTCGGCCTGGCCGTTATCGATCTCCACGTCGTCGAGCAGCTCCAGGTCCTGGGCGGTCAGGCCTACCCGCTCCGCCGCGGCCCGCAGCTTCGTGAGCACGACCGCGTTGCTCCCGATTGCGTCGGTGTAGTAGATGAGGTCTTCGGTCAGGTCGAACATGCGCACGAGCGCCCGGTTGTCCAGCGTCCGGTTCAGCTCGGCCTGGAGGTGCCCGGCCACCCGCTTGATCGCCCGCAGGCGCGCGAGGAACTCCTCCACGGTCCCTTGCATCATCCGCAGCACGAGCTCACCGGCCGAGTGCGCCTCGCGGATCCTCGAGAAGTCGATGGGCTGGACCTCGTCGGCCACGACAAGAGTGAGGCGACCGGGGTCCAGGAAGATTCCGACCGAGGACAGCTCGAAGCGCGCCGCGTCGGTGTCGGCGCGACGGTCGGGCCGCTTCCAGATGATGGTTGTCCGCTCGGTGAGCGGGTCGAACTCGAGCCGTGAGATTTCTTCCGGGTCCAGGACCGAGCTGAGCGTGTGCTCGTCGATCCCGAGGCCCTCCTGCAGAAGCTGTCGCTCCTCCTTCGTCGGAGCGGTGAAGACCGAGATGGGGCCGGTCTCGGGCGTGAGCTCGACGAGCGTTCCTTCCTGAAGCTCGATGTCTGTGCGCATCGGGGGACCTCCTTCCGTTGACGCGCGCGGATCAGCCGAACACGACAGGTCGACCGCTACGCGGACAAAGGCTCCCTCGGACTCGCGCGGCCCGCGATGCGCTTAGGGGCGAATCGGGCGGCGCACGAACAGATGCGACCGGGGGCGTTCTTCGAGGATGGACACGACCACGTAACGGCAGGGGACTTCGGCCGTCCATACCCCTCCTTCCCGGCCCATCTTCCGCACCTCGGGCAGGGGTGAACGCCCGCTGGCCATCCGGGCTCGTCGGGACCAAAGTCTCGACGCATCCCCCACTCGTAAGAGCTTTGGCGCCACACGGCGTAGATCCCTCTCGGGACCAGCTGCCTGGGGTCAACCCTTATGTCGGGCAGACCTGTCCTGATCCGGAGCGTCTCTCGACGG
>JBAVEY010000133.1:0-2442 GCA_049587975.1 Actinomycetota bacterium
GGTCCCGCTGATGTTGAACAAGATCGCGAGCACGGCCACGAACACGGCGGTGGCGATCCCCGCCCACTGCCCGAGCACCGCCGACCAGTCGGCGCCCGTGAGCGCGCGCAGGGTCCACGGCTGCCACAACCCGACCGATTCGAACGGTCCGAGCAGCCACCGCCCCTCCCGCGCGTTCTCGATCGTCGAGCCCGTGACGAGCATGCCGATCACGAACAGCACGAGCCCGATCCCGATCACGGCCGGGAGCACGAACGGCCTCTTCACGAGCCGCGTCGCGACGAGCAGGATCACGCCGAAGGCGAGGGCCGGGAGCCAGAGCTGCAGGATGAAGGAGTGAAGCAGGTCATCGACCGTGCGCAGGTACGGCGCCACACCCGACGCGACGTAGATGCCGCCCTTCAGGAGCAGCCATCCCGTGCCCGCCAGGAACCCGCCCACGACCGGATACGGGACGAACCGGACCAGGTTGCCCAGCCGGAACGTTCCGAGCACCGAGAAGACCACGCCGCACAGGACGGTCACGACCAGGGTGGCGGCGATGACGGTGAGGAAGGCGTCCGGCCTCTCGAACTCGCCCACGGAGGTGGTTTGGGCGATGAGGGCCAGGTTCGCCGCCTTCGCCGCGGTGGTCGCGGCGATGATCGAGAGCACGGCCGTCGCCGCGTCCTGCACGCTGCCGACGACCCCACGGGAGCCCGCCCTCCAGGCGAGGATCGCGAGCGTCAACGCGGCGGCCGCCAGGTACAGGCCGATCGCGTCGCCCAGGTGACCCACGAGCACGCCGCCGAACACGAACGCGGCGAACGCCACCGCGAGGACCACCTCGACCGCTCCGATGATGACCCCGGCGGCGATCCAGGTCAGCCATCCCCCGGATCGTCGCTCCGTCGACGACGGTCCACGACCGCGGGAACCCGTGCGGGACGACTCATCCATCTGCACAGCCATCGGCTCTCCTAGTCGAGCAGCGCGTCGAACTCCCTCTGGGTGTCGCTCAACCGCTCCGAGAGGATCCTCGCCAGCCACCGGTGCAGCGCCGCTGCCAGCTCGGGCTCCTCGGCCTCCATCCGCGCGATCGCCGCGCCGCTCAGCCGCAGGACCACGCTCGGCGTCACGGCCACCACGTCGGCCGTCCGCGTCACCCCCGTGTACATCGCGACCTCGCCGACGACGACCCCGGGATCCACCCTCCGCACGCGCATCTGGGTCCCGTCGGCCGTCACCATCTCCACGCTCAGTCGGCCCGACTCCAGCACGAACAGGTCGCCCGGCGGTTCGTCCTGTCGGATCAGCACCGTGCCTTCGGCGAGCGGCATGCGTTCGAGGTAGGCCCGCACACCTGCAGGCAGGTCGGTGGGCGCGGCGCTCGACCCGTTCGGGGACGTCTCGCGGCCAGAGCCGACCTCGACCGCAGCGCCGTCGACCCCGCCTTCGACCCCACCCCCGTCGGGACCGACCTCGAGCAGACGTTCCTCGCACCACTGCAGGCCGCGGTCGAGGTCGGGCTCGAACCGCAGGACCGGGGAAGCCCCTGCCCCCCCACGCTGCAGCTGCTTGCGGACAGGATCGGACACGCCGGTGAACACGAGCTCGAAGCCGGTCGCCTCCGCCAGGTGCGTGATCTTGACGAAGGAGACCACCGCGGAGGAGTCCACGCCGGTCACGCGTCGCAGGTCGATCACCAGGAACCTCGGGGGTGCCGCCTCCACGCGCTTGCGGATCCGCTCGAGCAGGCCGTTGGCCGAGCCGAAGAACACGAACCCGTTCAGGCGCAGGATCTGGACGCGGTCGCCCATGGCCCGCAGCGCCGCCCGCTCGGTGGGCGGACGGTCGACGTTGCTGTGGTAGGTCTCCCCGAACTCGACCTCGCGCACGAGCTCGATCCGGCCGTAGCTGACCGCGAACAGGACGACGGCCAGCACGAGCCCGAGCACGACGCCGGGCAGGAACCCCCGGGCGATGATCGCCGCCAAGATCACCAGGACGACCCCGTACTCGAGGGGCGGCAGGGTCCGCCGCTTGTCCCAGACCCACTCCACCAGGAAGGCGAGGCCGAGGAACACGAGCACGCCCCCGACGATCATGCGCGGGATCAGCTCGATGACGGCGGCGCCGAACACGACCGCGGCGAGCGGGACCGCGGCGGCGATCAGCCCCGCGGCCCGCGCGTCGACCTTCATGCGTTCGGCGAGCGCGCTCAGGCTGAGCGCGTGGTACCCCGGGATGCCACCGAGCGCGCCGGAGATCACGTTCAGCAACCCGGCGTCGCGCAGCTCCTCGTTCGTGTCCAGGTCCCGGTGCAAGACGATCTCGGTCCCGCTGATGTTGAACAAGATCGCGAGCACGGCCACGAACACGGCGGTGGCGATCCCCGCCCACTGCCCGAGCACCGCCGACCAGTCGGCGCCCGTGAGCGCGCGCAGGGTCCACGGCTGCCAC
>JBAVEY010000134.1:0-3494 GCA_049587975.1 Actinomycetota bacterium
TCCCGGAACGGATCGAAGCGCATGACCACTGGGTCGTCACCCCCCTGGGGCGCGAAGGTCGCTCTCGTATTATCCGCAGGCGGACTGCCTCTTTTCAACTCGCGTGCGGCCAGCTGACTGCGGGAGCGTTCGTTGGGCACGCTCGGCCGCTCGATCTTCGCCCAGCCAGAGCGTGGTTTGCTCGAGATTGCCGCCTTGCGTCCCACTACGTCGCAGTCCCGCCCGCTTGCTTCGCCTTGTTGGTCCGGAAGGCGTCCGGCGGCCCGAAGAGCGGAGAACGATAGATCCGGTCGCTCCTCGCGCTCGAACCGTTGGACGAGAGCCTGCCGCGAGGGCCGACGCCACACCGAAAGGTCACCTAGGAACGCGAACGCCCACCAACTTTGATCCCACCCCGAGTTCGAAGCGACGGCGCAGCCTTGCGAGGTTGAGTGTCGGAACCCTCCGGCCTGGACCGACAGCCCTCGTTCCTCCGGAGGGTTCCGCCATTCTCAGCTTCATGAGCCTTCTCGAACATCGGGAGCCCGCGCCGCACGGCGAGCCTGTCGTCAGCTAGCCGTCCTCGCCTATACCCAAGTCGGCCTGGTACCCCATCGGGTAGAGGATGTTCGCCACCACGAACCAGAGCCATCGCTCGGTGCGAGGCTCAGCGATGTTCTCCTGCCACTCGCCTTCGTCGAACCGACTGAATGACCAGGTCACTTGCCCGGTCTGGTCGAGGACCTCCTCGACCAGAGCTCGCTCATGATCGTCCTGGATATCCAGATCGAGGACGCCCCTATCCAGGTACACCATGCCAACCAGCTTCTGGCGGTTGGCTCGCCACAGCCTGATCCCTTCCACAGGCTCGCTCCTTACGACGGCATCTCCGACACCCTACGGCGAGCGAGGAATGGTGGTCGAGGCCCCCGGCCCTTCCCCTGGCAGACCGTCCCTCGGCGCTTCAGCGGAGGTAGAGCAGCCCTCCGCGCCGAGAAGCACTGGCGCTAGGTGGCCTCGTCCGTCGCTTCGGACCGGCGCGGCGAAGCGCGCCTTGCGGGAGAATGGTCCGTTGTCGGGACACTCCGACGGAATCCGGCGGAAGAAGGGGGGACGAAGGGTGGAATTCCTCATCGCAGCCAAGGCGTGCGGAGGCGGCGTCAACACGATCCTGTGGATCATCGCTGCGATCCTCGTGATCGCTGGGATCGTCACGCTCCTCCGCGGTGCCGTCCTGTACGGCATCGTGCTGATCATCGTGGGGTTGCTCATCGGCCCTGGTGGCGTGAGCATCTTCTGCTGATCAAGCGCCAACTGCAGGAGCGCTTGGACGCCCTCGGCCCGCTCCCCGCGCCGAGCTTCTCCACGTCCTGATGCTCCCCGACTTCGAGCGTGCCGACGCTATCGGCGAGTTCTGGGTCTACCCACAGAGCCGCGCCTTCCTCGAGCTCCTGATCGACTGCGAGGAGGACCGAGCACTCCGGGTAGCGTCAGCCGTTCGTCCAGATCCGTAGCGGCCCGAGCGCGGCTGCCCCGTGGGCGCGTGCGGCGTCGAGGGCAGACCCATGTTCGTACCCAACGATGGGGCGCCCCGGCCACCGCCGTTCGAGCTGGCGAAGCGCCCCTGACCACGTCGCGTCGACATCCGCGCTCGTCGCGAACACGTTCGAGATCCCGACGACCTCGCCGGGTCCGACGTTGGCGATCGCGCCGGCGACGACCTCGCCCCCACGCCGCGCTGCGAGGAAGGTGACGCCCTCCTCCTCGAGCAGGGCAACGTCGAACGGCGGATCGTCCTCGTAGCGGCCGGACCATCCGCCGACCCATGCCACGAGATCGTCTGCGTCGACGACGGCTTCCCATGCGAGATCGCCTTCGTCGCGCGGCTGCACGCTGTCAACGACGAACCACAGCGCGTCGAACAGGACGCGGAACCCGTGCGGCTTAAGGTCGAGAGACGCGAAGCTGTCCTTCACGGCGCAGCCGGGCGAGGAGTCGATGATCGCCAGCACCTCACTGGGCGTCGCTGACGACGACAGCGTGATCGCGTCGGGGTAGTACGCCGGCGGCCGCTGATCGACCGCCCACACTCCCGTGACGCTCCGTCCTTCCAGCCCGTGCATCCGGCACACGATCTCGCACCACGCGACGTTGTTCGCGATCGCGGCTTCAAGCACGTCCTCCACTCGAGCAGCGTAGACGAGCCATCTACCGACACGGGGACATGAGGCGCCGCTATCGGACGGCGTAGCCTTGGCAGATGAGGCCGGACCAAACTTGAGCGCCGGCTACGGGAGCGCCTGGACGCCCTCGGTCCCGCACCCCGCGCCGAGCTGCTCCACGTCCTGATGCTCCCCGACTTCGACCGCGCCGAGGGACGAGTGGTGTCAGCCCCTGACGGGAACTGGGCGGCCGTGGACGAGGATCTCGTCGTTGTACCGGCCATAGCGGACGATGAGCCACTCTCCGTGCGGAAGCAGCGGGATGAAGACGATGGAGTATCGGCTCCCCGTCGGGTCAGGGTTATCGAAGTCGTACTTGACCATGTGTCCATCCTCGAGCGGTTGGATCCTCTCGTTCAGGATCTGCCCCAGCGAGTAAGCCTCCCACGTCGTCAAGCGACGACATGGCTCTGGCTCCAACCCTGTCTCCGCGGGGAAATAGCTCGTTCTCTCTGCCCCGCGAAGCAGGACCTCGGCCCGCGCCGGGAGCAGGTTCAGGATGGTCGACGGTTCGGGCGATCGACGGGGCGTTCGGAACGAGTAGCAGACCGAGTACCTGGACGGCACGTACGGTGTGATATCAAGAGCCTCCCACACGCTCGCCGGCAGTTGCGACTGGACTGCCCCAAGAGGTACAGCACCGGACCGTAGGAGCTCGACGCCTTCAAGAGTGAGGCGTTGCTCCAACCACCCCACATGTTCCTTCGTCCAGATCAGCCTCCCGTCGGCGTACACGTACGCCGCGTGGAAGGGGCTGGCACGAGAGACGCTCAGGACGAGCTCTCCGGTCTTTGGGCTGCTCGGGACAGCTCCCTCGGGAGCCAAGCCGACGAGGCCCCCCTCGGGGGCAGAGGGGCTTGAGGTGGGGCTGGGGGTGGGCTTGATCGCGACGCTGGTGCCTGACGGATCCTCCGATGCCTGAATCGCACGTCGGCCAGAGTTCCCGACGTTCGCGATCACTACGGCGCCAAGCGCCACCACGAGCACGAAGACGCCCGTGACTGCCCTGGTTCTGTTCGCGGCCTTGGCCGGCACCGCTGAGGGGACGTTCTCATCTCGTGGCTCCTCAGCCGAGAAACTTGAGCGGGGCGGAGCAGCGACCTTGGGCTTCGTCGACTCGGGGAGGTGGTAGAGCGGAGCCCCACACTCGGGGCAGTCAGTCCTACGACTGTCCCCGGTCCAGTCGCATCGGAGGCAGACCGCGTTCTTCATGAGTCAACTCCGCCGCATGAACTCGGAGCGAAATGATGCGGCGGGTCTCGGCACTTGGGAATTGCTCTCTGAGGCATCAGC
>JBAVEY010000135.1:0-4963 GCA_049587975.1 Actinomycetota bacterium
GTGCTTGCACCATGACATCGAGCGCCGTCGTGGGCTCGTCGGCCAGTAGCACCTTCGGCCCGCAGGCGAGCGCCATCGCCAGGGCGGCACGCTGGCGCATCCCGCCCGAGAACTCGTGCGGGTAGCGGGATCCGGCTGCGGCCGGGATCCCGACCATCTCCAGGAGCTCGCCCGCGATCCTCCTGGCCGTTGCTCCTTCCGCGGTCCCATGGAACTCCATGGGCTCGATGATCTGCGCCTCGATGGTCTGCACGGGGTTGAGCGCGTTCATCGCGCCCTGGAAGACCATCGCGATGTCCTTCCATCGCCGGGGCTGGACCGTCTCCTCCACGTCGGTGAGGATGCTCTCTCCCTCGAACCGAACGTCTCCGGCCACGGTGGCAGACGGCGGGAGTAGCCCCAAGATCGCGAGAACGGTCGTGGTCTTTCCGCACCCCGACTCGCCGACCAGCCCGATCCTCTCGCCGGCATCCACCCTGAAGGTCACGCCCTGCACCGCGTGCAGTTGCCCGCCGTCGGGAAGATCGAACCAGACGTGCAGGTCGCGAACCTCCAGGAGGCTCATCCGGTCTCCGGATCCGCACCCGGAAGCGGGCGCACGCGGAAGGTCCGCGGCGCAAGGTAGGAGACACCCAGCCGCGGATTCAGTGCATCCTCGATCGCCCGCCCGAACCAGAAGCAGCCCATGATCACCAAGGCCACGCACAGTCCTGGAGGGATGACGGCCCACCAGGCTCCAGCGGAGATCGCGGTGCGGAGGAACGCGAATTCGATGATGCTCCCCCAGGTGATGGCCGTTGGATCGCCGAGTCCAAGGAAGGTGAGCGCTGTCTCGTCGAAGATCGCGACCGCGATCGTTAGGACCACCGTCGCGACCAGGAGAGGCCCGATCTGGGGCAGGACGTGCCGGAAGATGATCCTGGCGTCGCTCGCTCCGAGCGATCGTGCCCGCATGACGTAGACGCGTTCGCGTCCGCTCTTCACCTGCGCCCGGACGATCCGAGCCGTGGTCGTCCAGAGCAGGAGCGCGATGACGAAGATGAGGTGCGAGAGGCTCGCGCCCCACACGGCCGCGACGATGATCGCGAGCGGCAGGTCGGGGATGACCAGGAAGTAGTCGGTGGTCCGCATGAGGATGCTGTCCGGCCGGCCGCCGAAGTAGCCGGCGATGATGCCGATGCCGCCGCCGATCACCATCGCCACCAGCGTCGCGGCGAAACCGACGACCAGCGAGATCCGGCCGCCCTGGATCAGCAGCGACACCATGTCGATACCCCCGTCGTCCAGACCGAGCGGGTGCTCCCAGGACGGAGGCTCGTAGGGGGGGCCGACCGGCGTGTGAACGTCGTACGGCATGATCCACGGCGCGAGGACGGCGATCGCGATGAAGAACAGCAGGACTGCCAACCCGACCTTTGCCTGGAGGCTCTGCGACAGCACACGCCAAAGCCAGTTCCGCCCGAGCCAGCTCCGGCCGCGACCAGGCCCTGGCCCCTGCAGGTCCGCGATCTCCTCCCCGAGGTCGACTCGCATCCCCATGGGCTACTCGGTGATCCTGGGGTCGAGCTTGAAGTAGAGGAGGTCGGCCAGGAGGTTGAAGAACACGACCGAAACCGTGAGTACCAGGAATGCTCCTTGCAGCATCGGGTAGTCGCGTTCGGTGACGGCCTGGTAGACGGCGTTGCCGATCCCCGGCCACGAGAACACGGTTTCGATCAGGATCGCGCCGGCGACGATGTAGCCGAGTGAGAGAGCGATCAGCGTGGTCGTTGGCAGCAGGGCGTTCCGGAACGCGTGGCGGACGACGATCCTCCGCTGTGGGAGGCCCTTCGCACGCGCGGTGAGCACGTAGTCCTCGCCGAGCGTCTCGAGCATCGCCGAGCGCACGATCAACGTGTATTCGCCGTACAACGTGAGGGCGAAGACGAGCGAGGGCAACGCCATGTGCCGAAGGACGTCGACCAGGTGCTCCCACGGGGTGGGATCGATCAGGAACGGATCCGTCATCCCGTGGCTGGGGAACCACGCCGAAAAGTAGATCAGCACCACGAGGGCCAGCCATTGCGTCGGGAACGAGTAGAAGGCGATCGCGAGGTTCGTGCTCACGTGGTCGGACGTCTTACCGCGGCGCCATGCCGACAGGACCCCAGTCACGATCCCGATCGCGATGGCGATCAGGGTTCCGAGCGCGGCCATCGGGATCGTATTCGCAAGTGCCTCCCTCAAGTTGTTCCACACGGGCTGCTGGTCGCTGAAGGAGATGCCCATGTTGCCGTGGAACAGCTCGCGCAGGTAGATCAGGTACTGTTCCCAGAGCGGCTTATCCAGGCCGAATTGCACCTCGAGAGAATGTCGGAACTCCTCTGAGGCCCGAGGGACCCGAGAGAGATTGCGGACTGCGTCCCCAGGAAGCACCCGAAACAGGAAGAAGTTGAGGGTGATCGCCACGAACACGGTGACGATGGCGAAGGCCACACGCTTGATCAGGTAGTCAGCGCGGCGCACGTCGCTCCAGTCCCGGGCCTCCGATCCCTAAGTCTGATGGACAGATGTCAGGCTCTGCGTGGAGAAGTTGTTGAAGATGCCCTGGGTCGACTCGACGAAGTCCGCCCAGTTCGGGGACCAGGCATCGAGCCGTGTGTCGTACGTGAGGATGATGTAGGGGCGATCCTCGAAGGCCATCCGTTGCATCTCGAAGATGATCTGCTGACGCTCAGCCGGATCCGTTGCGCCCTTCTGCTGTTGATACAGGTCGTCATAGGCCTGGCTGCAGTAACCGGTGTCGTTCCAGTTCCCCCACTGGTCGCAGGTCAGGACCCCGAGGATGAAGTCGGGGTCGGCGGCTGGGAACCAGTCCCACATCGCCAGATCAAAGATGTAGTCCCCACCGGAGTACATCGCGTTCCACGCCGCGTTGGTATCGAACCGCTTCTGGATCAGCTCGATGCCAACCTGCCTGAAGCCTTCCTGCATCATCTGGAAGGCTCGGTCGCCCGCGCCCGCCTCGTCGAGCGGGAAGACCAGCTCGTACTGCATCGGCACACCGTCGGCCACGCGGACGCCGTCCTCCCCTCGCGCGTACCCGAGCGAATCCAGGATCTCGTTCGCCTTGGCGGGGTCATAGGGCAACGGCTGGATGTCGGAGTCATGCCACTCGGTCCCGCCGGTCGCGTTCCCCGCGGGGATGATCGTCGACCCGGGCGAGGCGAAGCCGAGCCACGCGGTGTCTACGATCGCCTGGCGATCGATCGCATACTCCATAGCCTCGCGGACTCTCGGGTCGAGCAGCTCGCGGTGCTCCGTCTTGTTCTCGCTCACGTTGAAGATGAGATCTCGGAGTGCGAGCGCGGGGCCGTCGTACACTTCCATCCCGGCCGACCGCAATGTCTCGACGCTCGTCGGGGGAATCTCGTTGATCGCGTCGAGTTGATCGGTCTTGAGCGCCGTGATCATCGCGTCCTCGTCCCTGAAGAACTGGAGCCCGAAGCCGTCGATGTGTGGCTGCGTGCCGTAGTAGTTTGGGTTCTTCTCGAAGAGCGCGATGTCGTTCTTCCTGTAGTCGGTCAGGATGAACGGTCCACCGCCGACGAGCGGCTCATCGCCCTCCGGTTCGTTTGCGTACCGCCTTAGTTCCCGACCATCGCCCGAGGCGTACTGCTCCCACACCTGCGGCGGGAGGATCGGAGCGAGGCCCAGATCGAACAACGCGGTACCGGACGGCTGCTTGTAGGTGGCGACGATCGTGTTGTCGTCGGTCGCCTCGATCGTGTCCAGGAACGTGACCGTCCCGGCCCACGCTGCCGTGGGGCCCTTCGCGTACTGCTTGATCATGTTGATGGTCCAGGCCACGTCTTCGGCGGTCAGCGGCTCACCGTCGGACCAGGTCGCGTTGGCGACGGTCTTGAACGTGACGGTGAGCCCGTCGTCGGATTGCTCCCATTCGGTCGCGAACCCGGGGATGTAGTCGTACGTGGGCGTCGTCGTGTCGTATTGGAGCAAGCTCGGGTAGATGTACATCCAAACCGCGTAGTCGTCCTGGTTGAAACCGACGAACGGGTTCAGCGACGTGAGCCCCGAGCTGGTCCCGATGCGGAGGACCCCACCCTCCTTCACCCCACCGGGCCCCGAGGGCTCGTCGCCCCCGTCGGATGTGCAGGCAGACAGGACCAGCGTGAGCACGATCAGAAGAGCGATCGCGATAGGTGGACGGCGTCGAAGGTTCATGCCCCCTCCTCACGGATTTCGCCCGCCTCAGGCGCCCACCCGGGGGCAGGGGCGTCCTCGCCAGGCCGGATGCTCGGGCTTCCACGCCAGAGCAGCATCTTCTCTCCGAACGGCGACCGTACCATCCGACAGGGTGAGAACGAAAGGCCGCGGCTGGTTCACGTCCTTCGCAGAGCACCGAGCGCCTCACGACCCTCGATGAAGACGAGCTCCGGTCGGAGTCTGACGAGATCCTCTGGATCAGAGCCGAGCGGATCCGCCGGCAGCACGATGAGGTCGGCGTCCTTGCCGATCTCGATCGAGCCAGTTCGGTGCCCGAGTGACAGGGCCGAGGCTCCGTTCGCCGTGTAGCAGGCCAACGCCCGTCCGACCGTGATCGCCTCACGCGGCCCGAGCGAGGATCCCGCCCACGTCGTTCGGGTGGCTGCCGCCCGGACGCCGAGCCACGGATCGCTCGCGTCCTCCGTGGAGGTCGCGGGCGCGTCTGAGCTGAGGGCGGGTTTCAGCCCGAGACGGATCATCGTGCGGAGCGGGTAGGCGTGGGCCGAACGATCGCTCCCGAGCTGCGCGAGATACCCCTCCCCCTCCGCGTACAGGAACACGGGCTGCGGAACGGGGACTATCCCGAGCGATCGCATCGCCGCCAGCGAAGGTCCGGGAAGGGAGCAGTGTTCGATGCGGTGTCGAACGGGGTTCGTTCCCGCGAGTCCGGCCGCGTCCGAGCTCGCCGGCGGGGGAC
>JBAVEY010000136.1:0-6137 GCA_049587975.1 Actinomycetota bacterium
TGTCGTCGACGAACTCGACCTCCCCCCGTGTGAAGTCCCGCGCGAATCTCGATGCCCTGCTCCCTAAGCGCGTCGACAGTAGCACGCGCACATTTCACCGCTCTCGCGGGGCCATCGAACGTCGCGAGAAGGCTGTCGCCTGCGGTATCGATCTCAAGGCCTCGGTAGCGTGCGAGCTGGGCACGCACAATCTGGTCATGGCGCTCGCGCACGGTCTCCGTGCACCCAACTGGACAGAAGTCGAAAAAATGTCCGCAGGTAGAAGGGCATGCCCTCCATCTGAGTGCTCGCTACGCGAAGCTTCGGCGCGACGGCTATCGAAAGGAACGCCGGCCCTGAACGTCGTCTCTCGGCTGCCTCAGCCGCTGTAGGCGGCGTCCTGCATGCTGGCTAAGGGCCTTCCCACTCGTTGCTTCCCCCTCGCGTCCGGCTCGCCTCTGATGAGGAGAGGAGACATCGGAGAGGGCCTCGACGATTTCTCCCCCCGGTTCCCCTCGCAGTGGTAGGCGAGCTGGAGGATCGGACCCGATCCAGCGCAGCGGCTGGTCAATCTTTCAGGCCGTAGGCCACCGGATGCCGCGGCTCGTACAGCGGCAGCTCGGACCCGCTCGGGAGCCTGATCGACGCCAGCAGGCCCCATCCCTGGTCGCTCACAGGGCGCGCCACCTCGACACCCTTCCGAGCCAGCTCCCCGAGGACGGACCCGATGTCGTCGCACATCAAGTAGAGCTCGTGCTTCGCGTCCCCGTCGGTGGGGTGCACGGCCACCTCGGCCGGCGGCAGCTTGAAGATCAGCCAGCCCTCGCCCGCGTCGACCCCGGCGAACTGGAGCGTCTCCCGCAGGAACGCCCGATCCGCGTCCGCGTCCGAGCTGTACACGATCACATGCGCGCCATTGATCATCCTCAGCCTCAGCTCCTCACCGGTCGAGGGTAGCCCACGTGGCACGGTGACGCGTACCGCACCGGTGGGGCCGCCGTCCTCTTGGAAGAACCTACATGCTGCAGGTCAGAGCTCGTGGATGAACGCACGTGACTGGGGTCAGGTGATGGTTGAGGCCGCAGAGCCGCGATGGGGTCCCGGTACCTACACGGTGTCTCGCTCGCACACCCCTTCGCCGGTGGGACGCGGCCTCCCGACGTCGTAGCGGCGGTAGCCCGATGTTTCAATGCCCGTGGGCGTTCGATCCCAGCCTGGCCCGAACTGGCGCGGCAAGATGCCAGGGTCATCGTGGCAGCACGAAGAGGAACCGTCTCCGAGAAGGGGGTCGAGCATGGCAGACGAACGCGAGCGAGCGAACAAGCCTGAGGACATCACGCGCCTGTCGTCGAGCGGGCCAACGCCAAGGACGCCGAGGGACTGGCGGCGCTGTACGAGCCGGACGCGGTCCTCGCCTTCCCGCCCGGGCAGATGACGGTGGGACGGGACGCGATCCGCGGCGTGTACGAGCGGATGCTCACCCAAGACCTCACGTTCAAGCAGGAGAGACCGCTGCGGACGTTGTACTTCGGAGAGGAGCTCGCGCTGACGGCGACCCCCGCGAGCGACGAGGCCGGCGCTCGGGCCCAGGTCGTGCGGCGCCAGCCGGATGGGACGTGGCTGCGGATCCTCGACCGACCTGACTTCCGCGGTTAGAAGTGGGCGCGTTCGACCTCACGCAGGCTCCCCACTCCCGCGAGTTGATGCGGCGCAGCGGGCTATCCGATAGGTAGCCAACGTGGGGAGGAGCCCGAGGCAAACGCGGTCGCAGGGATGGCCGGAATCAGGCGTCGCCAAGATGACGCTGTACCGGCGCTTCCCTCCAAGGACGATCTGACGCGGCCTACCCGGAGTGGACGAACGAGCGGCTGCTCGCGTGGTTGGACGGACTGATCGCTCCGCACGACAACCCCGGAAGGCGCTCGAGGCTGCCTTCGAAGGGGGTGGCGAAGCTCGCCTCGAGCCCCGAGTGCCTGGGGTGCGCATTCGTCGGGGCGGCCGGCGAGTTCTCCGAGCGCGACCATCCCGGGCACCGCGCTGCGGCGAAGCACAAGCGAGCCGTCGTTGGTCGTCTCAGCCAACTCGCCGTGCAAGCGGGAAGCCGGGACCCGAACGCCCTCGCCGAGGAGCTGCTGCTGATCATGGATGGCGCCTGGAGCGCCGCGCGGGTGTTCGGACCCGACAACCACGGCCGCAGGGCTGCGGTGGCCGCCAATGCGATCATATGCACGAGCACGCCCCCACCCGACGATTGACTGATCCGGGTTCCATAAGGCGCTCCGCAGCGCGGATGGCCTATCAGTGTCTTACTCAACCAACGGAACGCTCCGATACCGATCCCGGGCGTGAACGGCGAGTGCGTTCAGCTGCGTTCTCGCCCCGATGACCCCGTGAAGGGGGCGCTCATGACAGTTCGCATGACAACCCCTGGAGCCCGTCGGCTGTGGAGTCCCGGCCAGGGTGGGTCGTCCGACCCAACCCCCATCGCCCGGATTGTGAAGGTGGTGGGGAGGCGGACGAGGCGATGGTCCGAGCGTGGAGCCGGTATCGAGAGCCTCGAAGATCTCGAGCGACGGAGCTCGGACGAGTTGGCACGCGAGGAGCAGGGGGACCCGCCCCTTGATCGACTGCTCGCGGACATCGCCGACCAGCAGCGATCGGAACCAAGTCCCGAGCCATCGCCTCGTCTTCGCGTGCGCGGCCACGACCTCGCCGCTTGTCGCTCGCGCCTACCGACCACCACACCGCCCGCATGGCTCCGTCCGATCCGTCCACACGGACGACGATCCGCCGGATCGCGGCGCGCCGACCACCGCTCATCGTTCGCCCATCTCGGCCGACTTCGGCTCGGCAACGAGCGGAAGGAAGGCGGCGTGTTCGCCACGGAAGAGATCGCGCGTTCGGACCCGTACGGACTCCGTCCGGGTTCCGGCCGCGAACACGACACTGTCGCGTTCGAGCACGCACGGATCGACGAGCGTCTCGGCGTCGAGCAGCCACCCGAGTACCGGGGCGCCGCCCAGCTCGATGGATGGAAAACTACCTTGGAGCTCGTGCTCCGTCGCGAGATACGCTGACGGATCGTCAAGCGCCTTCCGGACGAGGTGCATGTCGAGCCGCCGGGAGGCCGGGATGACCGCGACGGCATGCCCGCCTCGGGTGGCGATCACGACCGCCTTCAAGACGTGGTCGGCATCTGTGTGGACGGCGCTGGCCTCCTCGAGCGAGGTCATCGAGGGATCGTGGTGAATCACCTCATAGGGCACGCCACGTGCGTTGAGGTATTCGATGACGAGCGACATGTGGCACCTCCCGATCACCTCTGACAGTAGGAGCTCGCCTTCGGCATCGAAGGGGCGAACGTCCTTTCCGTTCCGGGCACCCGGGAGCCTGCCGTTAAGGTCCCGGGCCGTACATGGCCGATGAGCCGCAACGCGACAGGACCTCGAAACGTCGGTGACTCTGGCACTCCGCCAAGTGGAAGTATCTGGCTCTCAACGGATCGAGGGCCCGGTCTTGGATGCTGATCCTGGGCACCCTGTCCCCAGCCCGGATGTTCCCATGAAGACTTCTGAGGGCAGAATCCGATCTCTCGGCGGGCTCCGCCCCCCTTCGCTGCGGCCAGACTCACCGGTGAGCACGGCCTCGTCGAACTCGAGGCCGTTCGCCTGTATAAGCAGATACCCGCAGGACCAACCCCCGATGTCGAAGCCGACCACGTCACCGGGCACGAGTTCGGTGACATCCAAAGCGCTGATCCTGCCCGCCCGGGTCGTTACCGCGGTGTGACGAATGCTCGAGTGCAGGCCCCCACCGCCTTCTCGGACCTGACACGCCGTGCGCGTGGGTCCTCACATTTCGGATCGAGCTGCAGGACGGCCTGTCCGGTCGTCATCGTCCGCCGCACCAGACCCCGAACGATCAACGGGAACCGGGGCGGCCTGCAAAAGCGTGATAGGGGTCGAACGAGGTTCTCCAGAGGGCAAGGCGGCGCTCGTCCACCCGGCTCAATAGCGAAAGAGTGCCGCGACGGGCGCCCGGTCCGGCATCTCGCCTTCGGGAACGGCGTAGACGGTCCCGCCGTTGAGCATCGTGCGAACGACCGCCTGCTCGATCAGGTCACGTCTACCGAGCTCCTGTCCTCCTTCGGCGCGGGCAACGCCGGCGCTTCCCTGGGTCGAGCTCAAGACGTGGATCCCCGTAGGAACGAAGAGGACGTCGATACGCCCTGCTTCGGCGGCCATCAGTACTTCCTCCAAGCTGCCAGACGCACGTCCCGCGCCGAGGGCTCCCCGGTAAGCGGCCGCTGCGTCGTCCCGGTCCCGCGCGAACAGGGGTTCCACCAGCGCCCATGCACGTGTGCAGAGCTCTTCGGAAGACACCCGATCGGGGCTGCCGGAGATCCCCTCCTCCAGGAGGTGAGGATAGGTGTTGATGTCGCGGTACATCGCCCGAACATCCTCAACCCCGGCCAGGACGAGGGGAGCCTGCTGTTCACGCAGGGATCGGCGCACTGCGCCGTCAACTGCTTGGAGATAGCGGCCGAGACGCTCCTTCTGGACTTCTGCGCCGATTCCTTGCCCATGCACTACCACGCGAGCGCCCGGCCCCCCTCGTTCTGCGGCATGGGACCCGAGTTCCCTCTGCGGGTCGTCGTAGCGAAGGGCGTCCTTCACGCCCGCAGGCAGGCCCGGCACGTTCACCAGATGAACGGCGGAGCGTGTTCCAGCGAGCAGTCGAGCCTCGTTCTCGCTCAGCGCGAGGACGAAGAAGCGACCATCGCCTGTGAGCAGGGGGAGCAGCGGGGACACGTGGAATCGGTCCGAGACCACGACCAACTCCTCGAAAGGGAGAGGGAGCCGATAGAAACGGAACCAGCCCGCCCGCAGGAACAGAGCAAGCCCCCCGCTCTGATGCCGCCAGAATGCCTCGTCCTCAATGAGCTCTCGGGCTGGGTGGAGAACCTCGCTCGCATTCGGCCGTCGGATTCCGGTGCTGACCAAACTCTCCTCCGCAACACGGATGAGGTTCTTCAGGCGGATGGGGTCCTGCAGAGTCTCGGGGCCGCTCCCGTGGGTCGGAATGTACAGCGACACGCAGGGCGACCGCGGCTGCTGAACCAACAGCTCGACATCAACTCGAGAGAGCACATCCACATCGGCTCACTTCCTCGGAGCCGCGATCGGCGTTGAGCGGCTCGTGTCCACGCACTCCAGTCTGGCCGCAAGGTCGGACTGAGCCCAGGGCCAATTGTCCTTCACTTGAGGGCCTCGCCCGTTCCCCCACCCTCGGTGGCGTGGACGGCGCCTTCGACGAAGTCGGCGGCGCCATTGCTCGATCGGCGTTCGAGCTTGCTCGGGCCTGGGGGCGGCACCTCAGTTCCGTCTTCAACACGGTCGACCTCGAGTCGGGGCGCAGAGTACGCGGCCATTGACTCCAAACGAAGTCGAGGGAGAGATTCACTGTCTCTGGCCGGCGCCCACTCAAGGCTGGGGGCCACACTAGCTTGCAGTGGTGTCCCATTCTTGGTTCGGATTCCAGAGTGCTACGGTCAGCACCCGGGTCTCTCCTTCCGGAGGGGGCAACGATGGCCAACAAGGACAAGGGCGGTTCGAAGAGCTCGAAGACCGCGGCGAGCAAGTCGCTGAAGGAGAAGCGCCAGGCGAAGAGGGCGAAGGCCGCTGCTTCGGGCTCTTCCCCGATGGGAGCCTCGACCAGCAAGTGAAGCCCGCCAAGTCAGCGGACCGACCAGGGGTGGTCGACCGCTCAGCCTCTCATTGATGCCCGCACGATGCGGGCGGTCCCGCTCCCAGGTGCAATCAGGGTCTGATGTCCGTCCGCCCACCGGACGCGGTAGCTGACGCTCACCTCACCATGGATGACTTCCAGAACCTCGCCTTCACGAGGCGGGGAGCCGACCTGAGGTGAATCGATGACGATGAGATCGCCCGACCGGCCTGGCGCGGTCGGCGTGGATGCGCGACTGGATGGCGCCCGACGCGCAGGCGTCCTTTCGGACTGAGACGAAGCTCGAGCCGTGGCCTTCTTGGCCGTGGCCTTCTTGGCCGTGGCCTTCTTGGCCGTGGCCTTCTTGGCCGTGGCCTTCTTCGCCGTGGCCTTCTTCGCCGGCACGGTTCACTCTCCGCTCGGCGGTAGCC
>JBAVEY010000137.1:0-2093 GCA_049587975.1 Actinomycetota bacterium
TCGCTGTCGGGGGCGGGTGACGTGGTCGACATCGTCGTGGGTGACGGAGTGGGCGCGCTCGAGCTGCCTTGGGCCAGGGCAACGACGCCGATCCACACCGTCAGTCCGAATGCGGCGACGATCGCCACGACTCGAAGTACCTTGCTCATGGGAACCTCCCTCTTCCGGCACCTCTCTCGGAGGTGGGATCAACCGCCAGCCTAGGGACCCTTC
Organism: Actinomycetota bacterium; assembly: GCA_049587975.1. Classification (GTDB taxonomy): domain Bacteria; phylum Actinomycetota; class UBA4738; order UBA4738; family HRBIN12; genus DASSJM01. The sequence goes on from JBAVEY010000137.1 coordinate 214, forward strand.
AGTTCGTTCTCCGAAGCTGATGGCCAAGCGGGCGGTTAGACATCCCACGGGCCGTAAGTGTCAAGCCGCGGTTTCCGTGAGGGTTGGCCACGCCCGCTCCTCCGAGTAGCGCTCGCGACGCCGTAGGCACCCGTGCAGGATGCCCACCCACCGGTTGGCGAGGGACCGAATGGCCCGTCGGTGAGTGTGCCCCCTTGCGCGGTGGGCGTCGTAGTAGCAGCGTGCACCCGGTGAGCACGAGAGCGAGCAGAATGCCCACATCTGCAGCGCGTCGGCGAGGCGACGGTTGCGAGCGAACCGAGCCAGGGCGACCTTCGATCGGCCAGAGGCCTTCGTGATCGGGGAGGTCCCCGCGTAGTTCTTGCGGGCCTTAGGATCGGCGTAGCGGTCGGGGTCATCCCCGAACTCCGCGAGAACCCGGGCGCCGAGGACCACACCGAGTCCAGGCAGACTGCGAAGGATCTCGGCGTCCGGGTGTTCCTCAAAACTCGCTTCGAGCTCTGCCGCGAGCGCATCGATCTGGGCGGTCATCTCCGCCACGATCCGAACCGTGGAGCGCACGACGTCGCCGTAGGCTCGAGCGAGCACCGCCGGCGCTTCGAGCTGCGAGGTTGCAAGCGCCTGCTTGATCTCCTCGGCTCGTTCGGTGATGCGCCGGCGACGTCCTGCTCGTTTCAAGGCAGCGGCGATCTTGGTGCTGGACAGTGAGCGCCCCTCTGCCGGTGTGGGTGCCACCTCGAGCACGGCCAGGGCCTCTGGCGAGGCCAGATCGGTCCCGAAGGCCTCCAGCGCCGCCGGGTAGAACTCCCGAAGCGCGTTGCGAAGCTGGTTCAGCTGACGCTGGCGGGACCAGATCAGGCCCTGGTGGGCCCGAGCGAGCACCTTGACGGCTTCGGCGAGCTCGGAGTCCCCGGCGACCTCCCGGTGCAGGTGCCGGTCGGTGCGCACGAGATCGGCAAGCACCTTCGCGTCGCCCGGATCGGACTTCGCTCCCGAGGTGCGGTGGCGGTCCCGGTAGCGGTCAACCGAGAGCGGGTTGATCGCGTGCACCGCGTAGCCCACCGCAAGGAGAGCACCCACCAACAGTCCTCGGTCCAGCTCGATGCCGATCACCACGTCTGGGGGTTCCTCAGCGTGCACGGCCACCATCTCGTGCAGCTGGGCCACCCCTTGGACCCCTTCGGGGATCCGATCTTTGGCGAGCACCTTCCCATCGGCGTCCATCACGCACACGTCGTGATGCGATTCCGACCAGTCGATCCCGACGAAGATCACGCACCCTCCTCTCGTCTCGGCCTCGAGCCTGGAGGAGTACGCGGCGCCCTAATGGACCAGTGCTCGGATGGCACGACATCCCATCAGCCGTCGGCTCCTCACCGCCCGGCGGGGGCACGATCTAACCCTAGGGCTCGCAGGCCTGGAGACTTCGGTGCTCACCCGCCGGTGGCTCGGAGAGCAGTCTCGTCTGCGGGCTGCTCGGAAGCCATTAGGAGATAGGGGGCCGACAAACGGCACTCCGGCTTCAGACTGGACCCCGCCGCTCAGGGCGCCCGAAACGGGACTCGAAAGAGAGTCCGAGTGCGGTGCGAGGCTCCTGACGGCTAGCGTGGAGATGTTCCCCGCCGTAGGCTCGCCCCGATGTTGGCCTGTCCGAACTGCGGTCGCGAGAGCCCCGATGACTTCGCCTTCTGTCCCGCCTGCGCGTCCCCCCTGGCGGCCGGCCCGCTCGAGCGCGAGGTCCGCAAGACGGTCACGGTCGTGTTCTGCGACGTGACCGGCTCGACGGCGCTCGGCGAGCGCCTGGATCCCGAGTCGCTGCGCGACGTGCAATCGCGCTACTTCGAGGCGATGCGCCGGGCGATCGAGCGTCACGGCGGAAC
>JBAVEY010000138.1:0-20237 GCA_049587975.1 Actinomycetota bacterium
ACCGTGTTCCGGTACGACGAAGCCCGGGCCATCCGCCCGGGCTTTTCGTCCGGCGCTCGTCGGCAGCGGCGGCCGATAGGGTTCCTCGGACGGGGTCGACATAGGCCCTGCCGGCTAGACCGGCAGGGCGGCGGGCTCGCTGGCGATCGCGGCGACGAGCATCGGCAGGACCACATCGTCGGTCGCCCCGGACTTGAGCGCGCGGTCGGCCCACGCGATGCGTTCGTGGAGGCCGGCGAGCTCTTCCGCCGAGAACCTCGCAGCCTGCTCGCGGTACCGACGGACCTGCCAGTCGAACCGGAGACCGGCCTTCCTGGCCGTCTCCGCGGGCGCCAGTCGCTCGGGCAACGCCTTCACGCGGATCAGGTCTCGGAGCCGCGAGGTGACGGCGCCGAGCAGCATCAGGCCCGCCTCGCCAGCTTCCAGAAGCGTCCGGAGCGAGCGCATCGCACCGGCGAGGTCGCGCGAGAACGCCTTGTCGCACAGATCCCAGACGTGCTGCTCGCCGAGCCCGCGGAACTGACGCGCCACCATCTCGCGCGTGATCCGTTCGCCGGGGAAGGCCGACGCGAGCTGATCGAGCGCCCGCTCGAGCGCCCCGGGCTCTTCGCCCAGCGTTTCCACGAGCGCCGAGGACCCGTCGGGCGCGAGGTCGAGCTCCTTCGCCCGCGCCCGCTTCAGCATCCAGCCGGGGAGTTCTTTGCGCGTGACCTTGACCTCGGTCACGGTGCCGACACCCTTGACGAGCTTGGCGAGCGCGGCGGGGACCTTCGCCCGTTCCCCGACCACCGCAACGAGGATCAGCGGCGCCTCGGGGTCCGGCGACTCCAGGTACCGGGCCAGCTCGTGGACGCCAGCATCCGGCAAGGACTTCGCATCCGAGACGAGGAGCGCCCGGCCCTCGCCGAACAGCGACGGTGTCGCGAGGTCCGCGGTCTCGCCGCCCTGCCACTGCCCCGCGTCCACCTCCACGGGCTGCACGTCACCGAGGATCTCCGACGAGGCCTCCCGCAGGAGGAACTCGTCCTCACCCCACAACAGGTGGACGGACTGAGAGCCTTCCTTGGACGGGCTCATCGGACGTATCGGACGCGCGAGGTGCTCACCCGGCGGACTCTACAAGGAGTCCCCGATCGCCGAAGGTGATCGTCACGGTTCCCGCGAGGTCGGTCCGCACCACGCGGGCGCCCGTCGAGCGGATCCAGCCGAGGACCTCGGGCACGGGGTGCCCGTAGGTGTTCGGACCCACGCTCACGACGGCGACCTCGGCCCCGACGGCCTCGAAGAACGGCTCGATCGAGGTCGCGGCTCCGTGGTGCGGAACCTTCAGCACGTCCGCGTGCAGGTCCACGTGCTCGTCGAGCAGGACCTGCTGCGCGGGCTCCTCGGGCTCGGTCGCGAACAGCACCGAGTCCTCACCCACGCTCGCTCGGACCACGATCGCGTCGTTGTTCGTATCCGACTCGGTCCCCGACCAGCAGCGGTCGGGCGAGAGGATCTCGAGGCGGACGTCGCCGACCTGCAAGACGTCGCCGGCCCGCGGGTGTCGGACGGTGACGTGCTCGGAGGTGGCGGCCTCCTCGAGCGCCGCCCCGTCCGCCGAGTCGTCCCGGCACCCGGGTTCGAGCAGCAGGCCGACGGGCAGACGCGCGAGGACCGCCGGCAGACCGACGACGTGGTCGGCATGCGGGTGGCTCGCGACCATCAGGTCGAGACGCTTCACCCCGAGCGCCACGAGTTCGGTGGCCACCTGCGCGGGATCGGGGCCGCCGTCGACCAGGATCGAGACGCCACCGGGCGAGGTGAGCAGCGCCGCGTCACCCTGCCCGACGTCGAAGAACCGGACCGTGAGCGCGCTCGGCGGCCCGGCCGAGATCGCGTTCGTCCACACGAGGAGCGGCACGAGCGCGACCGCCGCGACCAACGCCCACCTCGGAAGGCGCCGCCCCGCGCGCAACCACCAGGCAAGGAGCAGGGCCACACCGAACCCGACCACCAGGGTGAGCGCGCCGCCGCCGGTGATCCAAGGGATCGGCGCACGGGCGAGGCGATCGGCCACGGCCTCCAGGTACCGCATCGGCAGCAACGCCAGCAGCGAGACGAGGTGCCCCGCCGACGGAAGGACGATCCCGATGGTCGCGGCCGCCAGTCCGAGCAACAGGGCCGGCGCGACCGCGGGGAACGCGAGCACGTTCGCGGCCACGGTCGAGACCGGCACCTCGTGGAAGTAGAAGAGGAGGAGCGGCGTTACGCCGACCTGCGCCGCGAGGGTGGCACCGGTCGCGAGCGCGAGGGCTCCGGGCAGGAACCGGAGCCGTGCCGAGATCGGCGTGGCCAGCGCGACCATGCTGGCGGTGGCCGCAACCGACAGCTGGAACCCGACCGACCAGACGAGCGCGGGGTCGATCACGAGCAGGACCACGACCGCGCCGGCCAGGATCGACCCCGTGCTCCTCGGCCGGCCGAGCAAGATACCGATAAGGGCCAGCCCGGCCATCACCCCGGCTCGCATCACGGACGGCTCGGCGCCGGTGAGCACGACGAAGAACGCGACGGCCCCCATCCCGAGCGCGAAGCGCGGCCACCGCGAGAGTCGCAGCGCCGCCCCGAGCGCCACGATCGGCGCCAGTACCATCGCGACGTTCTCGCCCGAGACGACGAGCAGATGCGACAGGCCGGTCGCCCGGAAGTCGCGCTCCAGGACCGGATCCAGCCGCGAGTCGTCCCCGAGCGCCAGGCCCATCAGGAGCCCGGCCTCGCGGGCCGGGAACGAGGACTCGATCGAGCGGCCGGCGAGCGAGCGGAACGACTGCGCCCACCGCACCGGCCCAAACGCCGCCGGACCCAGCCGCTCGGCCTCGGCAACCTCCAGCTCCGCCGCGATGCCTCGGCGGAGCAGGAACCCTGCGAACCCGGCGTCGTCCACCGGTCGGATCGACCCCGTCACCCAGAGCCGGTCGCCGCGTACGGCTTCGGGGGGCTCGTCGGTGCCCGACAGCCAGACGGTCTCGTGCACGCTCGCCGCGCCCGCGTCCCAGCGGACGGAACGGACGTCCAGGACCGCGGACCACCGATCGCGCTCGGTCGCGGGATCGACCCGCAGGGATCCCTCGACTGTGACGGGACCCGAGACGCGAGCGATCAACGCGTCGCGGACGCGATGTTCGTGCGCCGTTCCCCACCCGATCGCGAGCAGGAGCGACCCGAACAGCGCGATCGCCAGGCCGAGCCAGGCCGGTCGGCCACGGAGACCCGAGGGCGGCGTCACCGCCGCCCTCGGGTCGATCGATCGGGCCGGGCCGACACGCGCCCTCTCGAGGATCCCGCCCTCGACGCGGCGGCCCGGCGTGACCGCCAGCGCCGCCCCGACCAAGGCGCCCCCGGCCGACAGCCAGATCCACGCGTCGAGCGCCTCCCCCACCAGCGGTTGGAGGAGCAGGCCGGCCCAGAACGCCGCCGCGAGCGCGGGCGTGATCCAGACGCTCACACGGTGACGAGTTCCCGGATGGACTCGAGGATCGAGTCCCCGATGCCGCTCACGTCCAGGAGCTGGTCCACGGAGGCGAACGGGCCGTTGTCGGTCCGATAGTCCACGATCCGCTGAGCGAGGACCTCTCCGATGTCGGGAAGTTCCTCCAGCTCGGTGGCCGTCGCCGTGTTCACGTTCATCAACCCACCGGCGACCGCGCCGCCGGTGGCCGACGGCGCGACGGCCTCCTCCCCTTCGCGAGGCACGAGGATCTGGGTCCCGTCGACCAACGGGGCCGCGAGGTTCAGCGCCTGCAGGATGGCGCCGGGACGGGCCCCGCCCGCCGCATCGAGCGCGTCGACGACGCGCGACCCCTCGGCGAACTCGTATACGCCGGGATGACGGACCCAGCCGGCGACATCGACGAGCAGAACGACCTCCGGTGAGGGGCTCGAGGATGGTGCCGGTACCGGGCCGAAGGGATCGTTCGGGACGCGCGCCACCTCCACCGGGCGCGGGAGCGAGCGCATGTACCAGAGCCCCGCACCCCCGAGGGTCACGGCGAGCAGCGCCACCAGCCCGAGGAGCTCGGCACGCGAGAGGGCCGCGAGGCGTTCACGGAGCGCGCCTTCGGCCATGTGTGTCCCCCACGGTCGGGGGAGATCCGGGCTCCAACGCTAGCGGGGAGGACCCATCGGGACCGTGACGTGGCTCACATCGGACCCGAACCCCTCGTGTGCGTCGGGTTCCGGTTGCCCGTCCTCATCGACATCAGTGGGACCGACCGTCACCTCGTGCTCGCCGGGAGCGACCACCGGTACCCAGAAGCTGAACGCCGCGCCGCCCCCGGGCGCGTCGCTCACCTCGAGCTCGCCGCCGTGGGCCCGCACGAGACCGCGCGAGATGTACAGCCCGAGCCCCGCCCCCGGCGCTCCCGAGTCGTCGGCCCGGCGGAACCGCTCGAAGATCGCCTCGCGGTCCCCACGCGCGACGCCCCCACCCGCGTCCCGGACGACGAAGCGCACGCGGCGCTCGTCGGCGGAGAGCGCGACGACGATCGGCGTCCCGTCGGGCGTGTACTTGCGGGCGTTGTCGAGCAGGTTCGTGAGCACCCGGACCGTCGCGTCCGCGTCGCACACCACCCGGTCGGACGTCTCGAGCTCGAGCCGCAATCGGTCGGTCGTGCTCGAAGCGCGAGCCGCATCGGCGATCAGGTCGCGCGGGTCGACGGGTGCCAACGACAGGCGCAGGATCCCGTCCTGGATCCGGGACACCGTGAGCAGGTCCTCGACCAGTCGCGTCAAGCGTTCGGTCTGCGCCTCGGCCCCGTCGATCAACTCCACGCGCACGCCATCGTCCAGCACGGCGCCGTGCTCCTTGAGCGTGCTCAAGACCCCGAGGATCGCCGCCAGCGGCGTCCGGAGCTCGTGGGCGGCCACGCCGACGAACTCGGTCCGCGCAAGGTCGACCCTGCGCAGGCGTTCGACCTCCGCCCGCTCCCGTCCGAGCTGGCGGACCCGCGATTCGGCGATCGTCTCCATCTCGAACCGCTTCCGACGCTGATCCGTGCGCTGCAGCGAGAGCACACCCACCGCGAACCCCGCGACCAGCACGAGCGTCGGCCGGTACAGGCGGGACGTCCACAGGCCGCCCCGCTGGACGAGGATCGTCATGTTCAAGATCGCCAGACCTATGGCGACCCCGACGGTCTCCAAGATCCCGAAACGCAGAGCCACCGCCACGATGACGATCAGGTACAGCGTCCAGAACTCGCTTCGGCCGCCTCCGGTCGCCTGGACCCACAGGGTGATCAGGGCAACGTCCACCGCGAGCATCACCACGCGAGCGGCCGGCGATGAGCGTTCCCCGCGCATCGAGATGAGGAGGCCGACGAGGGCAGAAACCCCCGCGAGGACCAGCAGCGTGATCGCGACGGATCCGGTCGTCCGTCGGGTGCCCGTCGAGCCCAGGTAGACGACCACGACCACGGCGAGCACGCAGATGCGGAGCAGGGCGATCGTCCGCTTCGTGCGGAGGACCGACACCAGCCCGTGATCGTCGGACGCCACGCCCTCGGCGAGCATCTGTGGCGACGAGCTCATGACCGGTCCGCTCCCATGCGCAGGTTGGCCCAGCGGGCCTCGGTTCTCGTATCGGGCCCCGACCGGCCCACGTTGAGCCGGAACGACCCGGCTCAGCGACGCCCGACGGGCCGGAAGCGTGCCTGGAAGAACCGCAGGTACGTGGGCTCGAAGACCATCTCGAGCCCTCCGGTCTCCTCTCGGCGCGCGAAGACGTCGGCGACGGAGCGGCCGACGGCGGCGAGGTGCCGGCTCGTGTAGACGCGACGCGGGATCGTGATCCGCACGAGTTCGAGGGCGGGATGGCGATGGTGACCCGTCTCGGGATCGCGGCCCGCCGACACGATCCCGCGCTCCATCGTCCGGGTCCCGGAGTCGAGGTAGATCTCGGCCGCCAGGCGCTGGGCGGGGAACGCCTCCTGCGGGACATGCGGGTAGAAGCGTCGCGCGTCCAGGAACACGGCATGTCCCCCGATGGGTTCGACGATCGGGACGCCGGCCGCGAGCAGCTGCTCCCCGAGCTCTCGCACCTGCAGGATCCTGGCCCGCATGTGATGTTCGTCGATCGACTCCTCGATCCCGACGGCCATCGCCTCGAGGTCGCGCCCGGCGAGCCCACCGTACGTGTGCAGTCCCTCGTAGACGACGCAGAGGTTGCGCGCCTGCGCCGCGAGGTCGGGGTCCCGCACGCCGATCCACCCACCGATGTTCACGAGCGAGTCCTTCTTGGCCGACATCGTGCAGGCGTCGGTCAGGTCGCACATCGCCCGCAGGATCTGGGCGATGCTCCGGTCGGCGCACCCGGGCTCCCGTTCCTTGATGAACCAGGCGTTCTCCACGGCCCGCGTGGCGTCGAAGATCACCATGATCCCGTGCCGATCGGCGACCTCGCGCACACGCCGCAGGTTCGCCAGCGAGATCGGCTGTCCGCCCGCCATGTTCACCGTCCCCGCGATCGACAGATACGGCACACGCTCGGCGCGCTCGATCACCTTCTCGAGCTTGTCGATATCGACGTCGCCCTTGAACGGGCAGAGGCTCTGTGGGTCGTGCGCCTCGTCCACGATGACGTCGACGAACTCCCCGCCGGCCAGCTCCTGATGCAGGCGCGTGGTCGTGAAGTACATGTTGCCGGGGATCTCGTCGCCCTCGCGGATCAGCATCTCCGACACGATGTGCTCGGCGCCCCGCCCCTGATGGGTCGGGATCACGTGCTCGTAGCCGTAGACGCGACGGACGGTGTCCTCGAGCCGGTAGAAGTTGCGGCTGCCTGCGTACGCCTCGTCCCCGACCATGATCGCCGCCCACTGCCGATCGCTCATGGCGTTGGTCCCCGAATCCGTGAGCAGGTCGATCGTCACCTGGTCCGAGCGCAGGAGGAAGGTGTTCCACCCGGCTCGGTCGAGCGCGGCCAGGCGCTCGTCGTGTGTGGTGATGGGGATGGCCTCGACGGCCTTGATCTTGTAGGGCTCGAACCAGTCCTCCATCGTCGGTCCTCCTCGTGCCGGGCCGCGGCGGCCCTGCGGGACCAGCGTGAACGGCAGCCTCGAGCGGAACGGGAGCCGAAGGACCTCTCCCGGCAGGGTCGAGCGTCAGCCGGCGGTGACGAGGTTCACGAGCCGCGGCGCCCGAACGATCACGTTGGCGACCTCGCGCCCGTCGAGCGCGCGCCGGACCTTCTCCGAGCTCATCGCCAGCTCTCGGCAGGTCTCGGCCTCGGTGTCGGCTTCGACCTGTATCCGATCGCGCACCCTACCGTCCACCTGGACGACCAGCGTCACCCGCTCCTCGCGCGCCAACGTCTCCTCGAAGGTGGGCCAGCCCGAGGTGTGCACGCTCGTCGGGTTGCCGAGCACCTCTCGCCACAGCTCCTCCGCCGCGAACGGCGCCAGCGGCGCCAGCATCAGCGTGAGCGACGAGGCCGCCTCGCGCGCGCCACCGCCCGCGTCCAGCACCGAACGCATCTCGTTGCTCAGGACCTGAAGCTTGCTGATCGCAACGTTGAACCGGAACCGCTCCATGTCGTCGGTCACGGCTCGGATCGTTCGGTGCGTGATGCGCCGCAGCGACTCCGGTTCGGCCGCATCCCGTCCGGCCGCATCCCCCACCGCGGCGAACACGCGCCCCAGCCACGTCGTGACACCCGGCCGGCGTTCGGGATCGGGGGCGATCAGCTTCCAGTCGATGTCGTCCTCGAAAGGACCCGCGAACAGGATCGCCAGGCGCATCGTGTCCGCGCCCCATCGTTCGACCAGCGGCATCGGCTCGACGATGTTGCCCTTGGACTTGCTCATCGAGGCGCCACCGTAGATCACCTGCCCCTGGTTCATCAGGCGCAGCATCGGCTCGGTGAACGGGACGAGCCCCATGTCGTGCAGCACCTTCGTGAAGAAGCGGCAGTAGAGCAGGTGGAGGATCGCGTGCTCCACACCACCGATGTATTGGGAGACGGGCATCCATCTCCCCACGTCGTCGGGGTCGAAGGGCCCGGCCTCGTCGTGCGGCGAGCAGTAGCGGAAGAAGTACCAGGACGAGTCCACGAACGTGTCCATCGTGTCGGTGTCGCGCTTGGCGGCATCACCGCAGATCGGACACGTTGCGTTCACGAATGCCTCGTGCCGCGCAAGCGGCGACTCGCCGCCCGGGCGGAAGTCCACGTCCTCGGGCAGTTCCACCGGGAGCTGGTCATCGGGAACCGCCACCTCGCCGTGCTCGGGGCAGTGGATGATCGGGATCGGCGCGCCCCAGTACCGCTGACGGCTGATCAGCCAATCGCGCAGCCGGTATGTGACGGCTGCCTTGCCCTTACCCTGCTCCTCGAGCCACTCGACGACCTTGGCGATGGACTCGGGCGAGCGGACGCCGTCGAACGGCCCCGAGTTCACCATCACGCCCTCGTGGTCGTAGGCCTCGGTCATGCTCTCGGGGTCTCGCTCCTCGCCCTCGGGCCGGACCACCACGCGGACCGGCAAACCGTGGGCGCGGGCGAACTCGAAGTCGCGCTGGTCGTGCGCGGGCACGCCCATCACGGCGCCGGTGCCGTACTCCATCAGCACGTAGGGCGCGACGAAGACCGGAACCTTCTCGCCGTTGACCGGGTTCACGGCGTGCACGCCCAGCCGGACCCCCTCGCTGCTGTCTGCCTGCTCCCGGTTGGTGAGCGGAGTCGCCTTCAACTCCTCGAGCAGCCGGCCGGCTTCCTCTGCCGTGCCGCCGGCCTCGGCCAGCTTGGGCACCAGCGGGTGCTCGAGCGCGAAAACGAAGAACGTTACCCCCCACAGCGTGTCCGGGCGCGTAGTGAACACCTCGACCGTGTCGCCGGACTCGGCGATCTCGAACGTGACCGACGCCCCTTCCGAACGCCCGATCCAGTTGCGCTGCATCGTCAGGACGCGCTCGGGCCAGGCGACCAGCGTGTCCACGTCGTCCAGGAGCCGCTGCGCGTAGTCCGTGATCTTGAAGAACCACTGCGTCAGGTCGCGGCGCACCACCGGCGTGCCGCACCGCTCGCACGCCCCGTTGATGACCTGCTCGTTGGCTAGGACCGTCTGGTCCTTCGGGCACCAGTTGGTGGGGGCGTTCTTGCGGTAGGCCAGGCCGCGCTCGAACAGGCGCAGGAACAACCACTGCGTCCAACGGTAGTACTCCGGATCGCAGGTATTAACCCGCCGGGTCCAGTCGAACGACATGCCCATCCGGCGGAACGAGCGGGCCTGCTGATCGATGTTCGCGTAGGTCCACTCCTTCGGGTGGATCCCGCGCTTGATGGCCGCGTTCTCCGCGGGCAGGCCGAACGCGTCCCAGCCGATGGGATGGAGCACGTTGTGCCCGCGCATCGCGGCGAACCTCGCCACCGCGTCTCCCCCGCTGAAGGCCTCGGCGTGACCCATGTGGAGGTCGCCCGAGGGGTACGAGAACATGTCGAGCGCGTAGAAGCGAGGACGCGGATCCGCCGGGTCCTCCGAGGCTCGGTACAGGCCCTCGGCCTCCCAGCGCTCGATCCACTTCGGCTCGATCTCGGACGCGTCGTAACGGCGCATGGTGAGCAGATGCTACCGAACCCACACCGCCGGATCGGTCAAGCGGCTCGCGCCGGCGTCGCTCACCGGTCGCCCAGCTTGTCGAGCGTCGCCGCGATCCGTTTGCGTTCCAGGGAGAGGCCACGGAGCTCGGCCTCGGCGGCCCGGAGCCGATCCTTCGCCTCCGATCGCCGACGGTCCAGATCCTGGATGGCGCCGCGCTCGCGCTCCACCGCGGCGGCCGCACGCCGTTCGCGCGCCTCGGCGCCCGAGAGCTCGCGCCTCAGCCTCGCGCGGTCGGGCGTGGGCTTGGGCGACGCCGCAGGTTCGGGTCGGCGTGCGGGCCCGCCCTCGAGCACGCGGAGTCCGGCGCCGGCGAACGTGGCGGGCGGGCGGAGCGGCTTGGTGAGGCGACCGGCACGGACCAGTTCCCCCGTCTGCTCATCGACGGTCGCGGCCTCGAGCGTGCCGGCGATCGCGTCGGCGACGGCGCCGGTCGCGCCGCCTCCGCGCGCCAGGATCGCCTCCGCCCTGCGCGTGAGGTCCTTCACCGATCGTCGTCGTTCGTCGGTGGCTCGCCGGAACGGTTCGACGTCTCCGCCCGACACCGCCCGGCGGTGGGCCGACCGAAGCGTGCCACCGAGCTCCAGCAGGTCGCGGATGCCGCCGGGGTCCTCTCGCGCCAAGACGTTGACGGCCCATGCCGCGACCACGGGCTTGCGGAGCGCCTTCACCCGTGCGGCGCCATCGCGGTCGCCGGCGGCAGCGAGCTCTTTCGCTAGGGCGTCCCGTTCGGATGTGAAGCGCTCGAGCGGGAGCGCGTACAGGTCGTCGATCCGTCCCTCGGGTCCGTCCGCCACGGTTCCCAACCTCTCACCCGGCGGTCGAGGACGCCACCTCCGGGAAACGTCGCTCGTACCACGCGACGTCCCAGTATCGCCCGAACTTCCGTCCCTGTTCGGTGAAGTACCCGGCGCACCGGAAGCCGCACCGTTCGTGCAGACGCACCGACGCGGGGTTGGGCATCGCGATCCCGGCATACGCGCGGTGGACGTCCTCGCGCTCGAGTTCGGACAGCAGCGCCTCGTAGAGCGAGGCGCCCACGCCGTGCCCGACGTGGTCAGCGGCGATGTAGACGCTGGTCTCGACGGAGGGTCCGTAGGCGGCCCTCGGCCGGTAGGGTCCGCTCGACGCGTAGCCGATCACGTCGGCGCCCCTACGAGCGACGAGCAGGCGGTGGCGGCCCCGCTCGCCGAACCCCGCGAACCATTCCCGCCAGGCATCCTCCGTGCGCGGTTCGACCTCGAACGAGATGGCGGTCGTGAGCACGTAGTGGTGGTAGATGGCGGCGATCGCATCCAGATCGTCGAGCGAGCCCGGCCCGATCGCCATCGGGGCATCGCTCATGCAGGCATCCTCCCAGGCCATGGCCCGGATGTGGTTACGCGAGGGTAACGACGCTCACCAGCGGTGCCTATGGGTCCCAACGGGCCGTTGCGTCACCGAACGAGCCAGCGTCCGTCGCGCATCAGCTCGCGGCCCTCGAGCTCGTTCTCCTCGCGCCACGCCTGGACCCGTTGCGGCTCGATGCGGACGTAGAGGTACGGGCTCCCGAGCTTCCGCGGGTCGAACCCGGCTTTGGCCGCGAAGGCGTCGGCGAGCTCGTGGCGGAGTTCGGTCGTCGCCAGCGGATGGGCGGTCGCCTCGATGAGGACGACGTCGCGCGTCGGCCCGATGCCGAGCCGGACCCTGCCGGTGGCCCGCAGGTTGCGGGCGGTCGGGCTCGAGGCCGGTGTCGCGATGAGAAGGGCGGTCCCGTCCCACAGGAACGACAGCGGCACCAGGTAGGGGGCGCCGCTCGCGCCGTCGGCCGTCGCGACCCACGCGTCGACGTCGTGCTCGAGTCGGTCCAGCGTGTCCAGCTTGCGTTGCTCAGCGCTCCGGGGAGGCGGATCATCCTGGCGCTCCGCGTTCATCGGGTCCGTCCTCCGGTAGGTTCCGCTGATGTATCCGTCCCGGCTGCGTCACCATGCTACGCATGAGCCGACCGGTCACATGCGCGGGCACCCATCCGTAACCTTGCTGAGGGGATCCGACCGGGGGATGTGACCGATGGATGACGGCGACCTGCTGGCGGAGCGTTTCCGAGGCCAACCGGACCCACCTCCGGGCCGTGGCCTACCGGATGCTCGGCTCGATCGGCGAGGCCGACGACGCCGTCCAGGAGGCCTGGCTCCGGCTCAACCGTTCTGACGTCAGTGAGATCGAGAACCTCGGCGGATGGCTGACCACGGTCGTCGCGCGGGTGTGCATGGACATGCTGCGGTCGCGCACCTCTCGGCGCGAGGAGCCGCTGGATGCGCACCTGCCGATCGAGGACGACGACGAGGACGGCGATCCCGAGCACGAAGCCGTGCTCGCCGACTCGGTCGGCCTCGCGCTGCTCGTCGTCCTCGACACGCTCGCCCCCGCCGAACGCGTAGCGTTCGTGCTGCACGACACGTTCGGTGTGCCCTTCGAGGAGATCGCGCCCATCGTCGGGCGCTCCCCGGAGGCCAGGCGGCAGCTCGCAAGCCGCGCCCGCCGCCGAGTCCGCGGGGCGGCCGCGGTCCCCGGCGCGGACCGCGAACGCCACCGGGCGATCGTCGATGCGTTCCTGGCCGCCGCGCGCGACGGGGACTTCGACGCGCTGGTCGCGCTGCTCGACCCGGATGTCATGGTCCGGGCCGATCGCGCCGCCGTCGACGCCGGCGCCTCCGAGGAGGTCCGGGGGGCGGCGGCCGTGGCGGGGACCTTCTCCGGACGCGCCCGGGCCGCGAGGCCGGCGCTCGTGGACGGCGCCGCGGGACTCGTCTGGGCCCGCGGGGGAACGCCCCAGGTGGTGTTCGACTTCACGATCGTCCGCGGGAAGATCGTCCAGATCGACCTGCTGTCCGACCCCGAGCGCCTCGGCGAGCTCGAACTCGTGATGCTCGACGACTGACGACCTCGGGCTCTCCAGGTCGTCCCCGAGAGCCGTCAGCGCTGCTTCAGGACCTCGAGGTACTCGTCGAGCCGGTCCCAGGTCTCGGCCGCACCCGACTCCATCCCGGACCCGAGCACCGCGTCGCGCTCCTCGACCGAACCGAACACGGCGGTGGCCGTGAGCGTGGTCTTGCCCTCGTGCTCCTCGAAGACGTACGTCTCGGGGCCTGGCTCACCCGGCATGCCCTCGAACCCGAACGTCCAGACGAAGCGCTCCGGCCGGACGATCTCGAGGTACTCGCCGAAGAACGCGATCTCTTCACCATCCTGACGGCGGTTGACGATCCGCCAAGCCCCGCCGGGGCGGAAGTCGATCTCGCAGCTCGCGACCCCATACTTCCTGGGTCCCCACCACCTCGACATGTGCTCGCACGAGCTGTGCGCCACGAACACGAGGTCGCGCGGCGCGTCGAAGACGCGGGTCATGACGATCTCCCGGTCCGACGGCGTGGTCAGCGTGTGGCTCCTACCGCTCCCCATCGCCTTCCTCCCTTCCCTTCCCATCCCCTGGCCCATCCCCTGGCCCATCCCCTGGCCCATCCCTTGGCCCATCCCTTGGCCCTTCCCTCGTCACTCGGCCCTGGAGCTCGTCCAGGTACTCCTCCAGCCGGTCGTAGCGCTCCTCCCAGAACCGGCGGTAGCGCTCGGTCCACTCGGCGACCTCCTTGAGCGGCTCTGCTTCGAGCCGAGCGGGTCGCCACTGCCGCTCCCGCCCTCGGGTGATCAGGCCGGCGCGCTCCAGCACCTTCAGGTGCTTGGAGATCGCCGGCAGGGTCATCTCGAACGGCTCCGCCAGCTCGGTGACCGAGGCCTCCCCCGCCGCCAGCCGCGCGAGGATCGCCCGCCTGGTGGGGTCGGCGAGCGCCCCGAATGTCCGGTCAAGCCGTTCCTCGATCACGACGGCCATTCAATCTCCCAGTTAAATAACTGAAAGGTAAAATACGGCAGAAGGAGGCGTGCGTCAAGGATGGGAGCAGGGTGACGCGAGGAGCGCGCTACCGGCGGCGAGGCAGCTTCTCGAAGCTCAGCTGGACGTGGACCCCGCAGTATGGACCGGGGTTGTACCGGGAGAGCCGCACCATGCAGCCGGCCGCTCGGCAGATCCGATCCGTCCCGAACTCACGGACGTGATCCCCATACTCGATCCTCGTGCTCGCTGCGCGGGTGGCCATGCCGTTGTTTGTCCCATGGCCACAGGTGTCACGGTGGGGAGGATGGACCCTCGCATCCCGGGACCTCTGGCTGATGCCGACGGACCACCTCTCGGCCCCTCGGCCCCGGGACCTTGGGCGCTGTCTGCGACGACCGTCCGGCCGCACGCTTGGGGCGAGGAGGTGGTTCGCGATGTCCGCGATGGCTCAGAGTTCCGCTGGAGTGACGCCGCGTGCCGTCGGGAGCAAGGCGCTCACGGCGTCGCTCGTGGGAGCGGCCGGTGGCTTGCTCACGTTCGCGGCCGGGTTCATGGGGTGGATCTCGCTCGACGCCGGGACGCTGCACGCGAACGACGTCCCGATGGGGTTCCTCACGGACGGGTTCACCGCTGCGGACTCCACGTGGACGATGAACGAGACCCTGTGGTTCGTGGGCGGCCTGGGCGTGATCTTCGCCGCGATGCTCGCCCTGATCCCGCGCGGAGGGGGCAAGGTCGTCGGGATCGTGGGGTCGATCGTCGCCGGGGTGTTCGCACTCGCGCTCGCCATCGTGTCGGCGGCGCAGATCGCGACCGCCGATGACGCGATCCTGGCCGGCCGGTCGTGGCTCGACCTCGTCGGCCCGGGCATGTGGGTGGCGTTCGCCGGCGGCATCTTGATGGTCGTTGCACCGCTGTTCCTCTGGACCCGCCACGAGGATCGGACGCAGGCATAGGTCCGAACGACGCGGGAGGCGGGCTCGACGACGGGGCTCGCCCGGCTACTCGCGGCGTTCGAGCAGTCGGGCCGAACCCCAGAGCAGCCCTGCGGTCGAAACCATGGCGACCGCCGCGGCGCGGAGGTAGTCGGTGGGAGCGGCCCCCTGCGCGATGTCGGTGGCCGAACCGACGAGCGCGCTCGGGAGCCAGTGCTCGAGGGCGGGGATCTTGGCGAGGACCGGCACGACGATGAGGATGACGAGCGCGATCCCCCCGGCCCCGAGGACACTCCGCGACAGGCCCGCGGTGAAGGCGACGACGCCGATGGCGAACGCGAGGTAGAGGGCGCCGAACGCGCCGCCCGCGAGCAGGGCCGCCACAGGAACGGATCCGATCAACGCCACCGTTCCTATCCACGCGGCCGTCAATCCGAGGGCGAAGCAGATGGCCGTCGCGACCGCGTTGATGGCGAACTTCGGCACGACGATGCGAGCGAGCGAAGGCGACCGGGTCCGCAGGAACGCCGCCCACTCCGGCTTGGCATCGAACGCCAGCGACCCGGCGGCGATCAACACCGAGACGAGCAGCCCGATCTGCATCGCGTTCTGCATGTAAGCGGCGATCCCCTGCGGCGGCGTCGCCGGCGGCGCGATCACCCGGACGTCCCCGCCCAGGTTGCGGAACAGGGCGTCCTGGTACCGCGTCAGGATCGGCATCGAGATCCCGAACACGAGGTACGAGGCGAGCAGCCCGACCCACCGCAGGGTACGGAGCAGCCGGATCCGCTCTAGGCGCCAGACGGTCACGACGTGAGCTCCAGGAAGACGGACTCGAGATCGGGGGCCTCCGGTTCTACGCTGATCACCCGAGCGCCCGTCCTCGAGAGGACCTCGACGATGCCGCGCTCGGCGTCGGCGACGGAGTTCACCTCCACCCGGAGCCTGCCGTGACCCGCGTCCGACACGGCGACGGCCCACGGCGCCGCCCGGAGCGCCTCGGCCACCGGCTCCAGCGGCGGCCGGACCCGCAGGACGTACGCGGGCTGCACGCGTTCGGTGAGCAGCGCCTGGAGCGGACCCTGGTAGAGGAGCCTCCCCTCCCGCAGCACCCCGACGGTGTCACAGACCCGCTGCACGTCGGCGAGGATGTGGCTCGAGAACAGGATCGTGCTCCGCGTCGCGAGCTGGCCGACGAGCTCGAGCACCTCGTACCGGCCGAGCGGGTCGAGCGCCGATGCGGGCTCGTCGAACACGAGCAGCTCCGGTCCGGTGACGATCGTCGCGGCGATCCCCAGACGCTGCAGCATCCCCCGCGAGAAGCCGCCGATCCGTCGCTCGGCGACATCGGCGAGCCCCGTCTCGTGCAACGCCTCATCGACCGTGGTTACGGGGAGGTCGGGGGCGACCATCGCGCGCGAGAGATCCACGATCTCACGGGCGGTGAGCCACGGGTCGAACCCCGGCGTATCGGGCATCACCGCCATCCGGCGACGCTCGACGCGCAGGCGGACCTGCCCGGCCGTGGGACGCCGCAGACCGGCGACCACCCCGATCAGCGTGCTCTTGCCGGCGCCGTTCGGGCCGACGAGCCCGTAGATGCTACCCGCCTCCACGCGGAGGTCGACACCGTCGAGCGCGACCGTCCCGCCGTACACCTTCCGGAGCGAGTCGGTCTCGAGCACCGTCTCCCTCGCGCCGTCCATGGTCTCTCGGTCCATCAACATCGCGATGTTCGGCAAGGGTACTCAGCCGCGAAGCCCGGCCGGATCCGACGGCGCGGTCGTTTCGGCGAGCACGCTCAGAGATCGTCGCGAACGATGCGGACCACCACCTCCGCGGAGGGGCGCGCGTCCGAGCGCTTGGACCGGAACCTCCGAAGCACGAACGCGGTGAGTGCCGTGCTCCCCACGATCACCCCCACCAGGCTCTTCGTCGATCGGAACGGGGCCGGAAGGCGAGCCTCCAGGTCGCGCAGGTCGGCCTCGAGCCGGCGGCGGGTCTCCTCGATCTCCGTCACCGTTCGATCTGTTGCTTCGCCCATCGGGCATCCTCCTTCAGGGCTTCCCGGGTCCGCTCGCCGACCGCCGGGGCCGTTCGCAGGGTGCGACGCCCAACCAAGACCAAGACGACCGCAGTCAGCACCAGCAACGCCGTCACCACCAGGATGGCCGCCCACGTTGGCATCACCACCGCGAGCCCCGCCGCGGCCGCAGCCGCTCCGAAGCCGATCGCGTACATCGCCACGACGGCGGCGCCGGCGATCATCCCAACGCCCTGCCCGCGGGTCGACGCGGCATCGGACACCTCGAGCCTGGCCAGCTCGACGTGCTTGCGGGCGAGCGTCCGGAACCCATCGACGGCCGACGCCACCACCACGCCGAACGGTCGCTTCTCCGCGTCGGCCGCGACGCTGCTCCCGTTCCCGTGCTCAACGCTCATGATCTGCTCCTCCCTTCGCCTTCGTTGCAACCTCTTTCGCCACCCTACGCATCAGCGAGGAGCCGCGCGACCTGGAGCCGGCGGGACCTCGATCGATGCGGCTCGGCCCTGCGCGCGGAGGGGTTGGGGAAGGGTTCCCGTGCGCGTACTACGTCGACGTCATCGAGTGCTGGTCTCATGCCCGAAGGCCCGTGCGAAGCCCTTGTTCCGGGACACCCTGCCGCCGGCCTCGTCATCATCCCCTGCGGAGAACGCTTGGGTACGCGAGCGTGGGGGAATGTCGCTTGACAGAGTGACCCGCGACGAAGGCCCTGGTCGAGCGTCAGTCGGCGATCGGGTTCCCAGATCAGCTCGGCAACGTCGAGCACGAGATCGGGCTCGACTTCGTTAGGGTCGGCGGGCTCGCGCACCTCGCCGACCCAGACGCAGACGGCATCGTTGAGTCGGCGGTATCGGTCAGTGTCGCTGAGATGAAAGACAGCGCCGACGATCTGCCGACGCCCGGGTGGGTAGGCACGCCCGTACCCATGGCACTCGAACATGATCGTTTCCCCGTCATCAGTCTCGATCACGGCACGCGAAGTCAGGCCGAAAACGGCCCGGCGGTGCCCTGTCCACCGGGGGAAGTTCGGACCGCGGGAACGACCGCTGTCGATCCCAGACAGCGACCCTCAACGATGAACAGATGTTGTTCCCAGCCACCCTCGAGACCGACCATCCAGCTCTCGGGATACGTGAAACGGATCCGGCACAACGGCTCGATTGTCAACCCGTCCTCCTGCGCCAAAAACCTACTCCACTGACGTGAGCCATGGACCGCCAGCAGAAGTGCCGATGACGCCGTGGTGTGCGAGCGTTCGTCCATGTGCGTTCTTGCAGGACTGGGCGACACGACGGAGGTCGATCCGGACCGTCCGGCACCCGGGAGTTGGGCCATATGGCGGTACGCAACCCGGACGCAAGGCTTCAACCTCATGCGAACACAAGACCCGTGAACTATGCGATCCTGGGGGTCGAGCCCCGGGCAGGGGAGGTGGTCGACAAGGTGATTGCCCTGTGGATCTTCGCCATCCTCGCCTGCTGCGCGCTGTGCGGCTGGGGCATCGGGACGGCGGTACGCCGGTCGAATGAGCGGCGAGCACAGGCAGTAAGGCGCTAAGCGAGATCCGATCGCCCCAGGGGCAGCCACTGAGGAGGGACAGCGATGTTCACGTTCAAGCTCGCTGCCGTCGGGTTGTTTCTGTTCGTCGCGACACTCATGTGGCTTCCGCCGGCCCTTCACGCTGAGGTCACCGCCGCGATCCTTCTGCTCGTGCTGCTCGTCCCGGTCGTGCGCAGATGGTTCACGGATCATGTGAACTGACTCCGGCGGAAGGTTCCTAAGCCGGGCGCCCACACTCCCCCGGAGCGCGCATCAGGGCGAGTTCGCCACGCCCAAGTGAGCGCGGCAACTGGGCGAAGATCTGGAACAGCGCCTTCTTCAGGACGGTCGGCTCTAAAGGGCGAAGCAGTTGTCGCGCAGTGTCCCGCGGCGCATCCAACGGGCCGCTGCCTTTGCCGACGGTCTCGTCGGGGCTTCGATGCGGACCGTATCCATCAGAGTGGTCATGCCGCTTCCCTCCTGTCCGGCGACGCTTCAATGAGGCGGTGCTCGACGCGGTCTACATCAAAGACCGACGCATCGGTCGAACGGAGTTCTCGGAGGTCTTCGCGCTCCTCTTCTCGCGCCCGGGTTCGAATAAGAGGCTGAAGGTGGACCCAAGGGGATTCGAACCCCTGACCTTCTGGCTGCCAGCCAGACCGGGCTCAACGGTGTGCCGACCAGCGAAAACGCAGGTCACGAGTGAGCGGAACGGCCGATGTTATCTACTGAGGAACTCGAGCCGCTCCCGGCTGCCGACCGTCGTTATCGACCGCAGGATCGCTGCGTCGGACACCGTGGGTTCGGCATCTACCTCGTAGGCCGACGCGAGGAGCGAGATCTCGTCTACGTGGAGCGTTGTCGGCCCTCAAGGCTCCTTGTGCGTAGACCTCGGGGCCCATCGCGGGCCCCGGATCCGCGCACCGGGATGCCGACGTCTCAGTCGGCCGGTGCCGCCCCCCTGCCCTCCCGCGCCTCTCCGATCGCCTCGGCTCGCAGTCGCCGCCAGCCGTCGCGCTCGAGCAGCAGGGAGACGCCCGCGCCGCCGACCAGGGACCAGAAGAAGGGTCCGAGACCGAGCAGCGTGATGTCCGAGAGCGCGATCGCGAACGCGAAGATCGGGCCGAGCACCAGGGGTCCCTGCGTGATCTCCTTCATCGCGTGCACGAGCGCCCCGACCAGCGCAAGCCCCGCCATCGTCAGCAGTAGCGTCGAAGGAACGAGCGTGGCGATGTCGGTGGCGGTGCTCGCAAAGAGCGCAATCGACAACCCCGCTGCGGCGGGGAGGAAGACCGCACGGTAGCGAAGGGGCCGCGGACCCGCCCCTGGGCCAGCGGCGAGCAGCAGGGGTGGGAGCGCGAGCGAGACCGCGACCGGCCCCCAGAACGACCCGATGATCGTTCCGGCCCCGCTCAGGACGTTGACGAGGCGCTCGGGAGGCGAAAACTCCTGGGTCCGCATGTAGATGATCGAGGGGATGTTGGACTGCACCGTGAGCAGCGCGATCAGCACCGGCGTCGCGGTGAGGATCGCATGGAGCGAGAAGGACGGACGCACGGGCACGAGGCTTGGCAACGAGAACGACGACGGGAACGCCCCCAGCTGCCCGGTCAGCCATGCCACCAGCAGCCCGACGATAAACGCCGGCAGGATCGGGGGCAGGCGCGTGCCGAACAGGCGCTGGCTGAGGAGGTAGGCGAGCAGCGAGCTACCCACCATGAGCGGCACCTCGTACGGGAGCCGGACACCATCCCGGGACGTGCTGAGGAACGTGAAGATGTTCACGATGAATGGCATCACCGCGCCCGCGATCAGGCCGTACACGATCGGGGCGGGGATCGCCGCGGCGATGCGTCCCGTGAGCCCGAAGACGGAGGCGACCAGCACGACGACGCCGGCGAGCATGGAGGCGGCGACCAGCTCGGGGAACGTGAACTGATCCCCCAAGGACACGACGAAGATGATTGCGAAGATGTTGGCGGTGAGCAGCAAGGGCTGATGCGTCCGGCGCGTCAGGACGAGCGCGATCAGCGTGGGGAAGCCGTACCCGACGGCGATCCAGCCGCTCGTTCGGGCGTCCGTCAGGTCGAGGCCCTCCGGACCCGCCGCGGTGAGCACGATGCCCAACGCGGCGAAGTAGATGATCGCCACCGGGATCGAGGCGATGAGCGCCGGCAGCGAGCTCCGGAACCAAGTCGATCTCTCGACCACGCCCC
>JBAVEY010000139.1:0-19104 GCA_049587975.1 Actinomycetota bacterium
GGGAGGAGGGTGCCTCGTGTTCGAGCCCGGCGTCAGGGCTCTGTCTGTCAGCACCCTGACGGGTGCCGGGAACTCCAGGGTCTCCCCTCGGCAGTGGCCCCCCGACACCCACCGACCCCGCTGGCGAGCGCGGGCGCCGCCTCATTACGATGCCCCATGAGTTGTCCGCGGTGCGGATCGGACACGCCCGACGACGCCCGGTTCTGCCCGTCGTGCGGCGCCGACCTCGCGACGGCGACGCCGCGCGAGGAGCGCAAGTTCGTCTCCATCCTGTTCGTCGACCTCGTCGGCTCCACCGCGCACGCCGACGGTGCCGACCCCGAGGACGTCCGCGACCGCAACCAGCTCTACTACGACGAGGTCCGCACGCGGATCGAGAAGCACGGCGGGATCGTCGAGAAGTACATAGGCGACGCGGTCATGGCCGTGTTCGGCGCGCCGCTCGCCACGAGCGAGGACGCCGAGCGCGCCGTCCGCGCCTCGCGCTCGATCCTCGACGGGATCGCCGAGCTGAACGAACGCCATCCCGGTATCGCCCTCGCCGTGCGCCTCGGCGTATGCACCGGCGAGGCCCTCGTGGCGGTCGACGCGGCGCCCGAGGACGCGCTCGCGACCGGCGACGTGGTCAACACGGCCTCGCGCCTGCAGACGGCGGCGCCGCCGGGCGGCGTGATCGTCGACGCCGAGACCTACCGCCTGACGCGCCACGCGTTCGGCTACGAGTCGCTGCCGGCGGTCCACGCGAAGGGCAAGCGCGAACCGGTGCCGGCATGGCTCGTGGGCGAGCCGCTGACCGCCACCCGCCCCGTCTCGCGGACGCCGCTCGTCGGGCGCGACCTCGAGCTGTCCCTGATCCGCTCGGTCTGGGACCGCGCCGTTCGCTCGAGCCATCCCCACCTCGTCACGATCCTCGGGCCCGCGGGGATCGGGAAGTCTCGGCTCGCCCAGGACATCGCGGACGAGATCGAGTCGCGGGGCGGACGCGCGCTGTGGGGTCGGAGCCTGCCGTACGAGGAGCACACACCGTTCCGCGCGTTCGCCGAGATGATCCGGGACGCGGCGGGCATCTTCGAGGCGGAGCCGCCCGGGGCGGCGCGGGGCAAGCTCGGCGCGATCGCGTCCGCCCTGTTCCCCGAGCCCGAGGTCGGCGAGGCCACCCGCTACCTGTCGCTGCTGCTCGGTCTCGGGCTGGACGAGCCGCCCGACGAGCCGATCCACCTGCTGTTCGCGGCGCGCCGGCTGGTCGAGCGCCTGTCCGAGCGCGAACCGATCCTGCTCGTGTTCGAGGACCTCCACTGGGCGGACGATGCGTTGCTCGATCTCATCGAGTACCTCGGGGCCCACCTGCGCGACCATCGGGTCGCGCTGCTCGTGCTCGCGCGTCCCGAGTTCCTCGAGGCCCGTCCGGGCTGGGGGGCGGGGATGGCCGGCACCACCGCCCTGCTCCTCGAGCCGCTCACGTCCGAGGAGGCCGCCCAGGTCGTGGCCGCGCTCCTCGTCCATGCCCGGGCGGACGTCGTCGCGCGGGTCGTGGCCACGGCCGGCGGCAATCCGCTGTTCATCGAGGAGCTCGTCGCCGCCCTCGACGACGACCCCGGTGCCGAGCGGCTGCCGGCCACCGTCCGCGCGGCGATCGCCGCCCGCATCGACGCCCTCCCGCCGTCCGCCCGGACCGCGATCCTGAACGCGTCCGTGATCGGCAAGACGTTCTGGCGCAACGTGGTGGAGGGGATCGGCGACCTGCGGGACGTCGACGAGGCCCTCGAGACGCTCGAGGCCCGCGGCATGGTGATCCGCCTGCCCGAGAGCCACGTCGCGAACGACGTCGAGTACACGTTCAAGCACGTGCTGATCCGCGACGCCGCGTACGGCACGCTGCCGCGCGCTACGCGCCGCACGCTCCACGCGGCCACCGCGCGCGTCATCGAGGACGCGACCGGGGGCGGCAACGAGCTGGCGTGGCTCCTCGGCCACCACTGGCGCGAGGCGGGTGAGCGACGGCGCGCGATGGGGTACCTGATCGCCGCCGCCGAGCGCGCCCGCGACGCGCTCGCGACCGAGGAGACCTACGACCTGTACTCGCGGGCGCTCGAGCTCGCGCAGACCGACGAGGACCGGCGCCGGGTCCGCCTCGGTCGCGGGCTCGCGCTCGCCGCGCTCGAGGACTACGCGCGGGCGGACCGGGAGCTGGCCGAGGTGATCCCGGAGCTCGACGGGGTCGACGAGATCGAGGGCGTCCTCGCCCGGGGGCACTCGACGCTGTGGACCGAGCAGGCCGAGGAGACCCTCGCGCTCGCGGCCCGGGCCGTCGAGCTGGTCGGCGAGCGAGGGGCCCGCGAGCTCGAGGGCCCGGCGCTGGCGCTGCTCGGGCAGGGGCACGCGATGCGGGGAGCCGAGGGCGATCTCGACGCCGCGCTCACGCACGGGGACCGGGCGTTGGCGGTCTGGATGCCGGGGACCCGGTTGCGCGAGCTCGCGGAGCACTACCACCTCCAGGCCGACGCGTACTACTGGACCGGTGGGTACGAGCGCGGGCTCGAGCTCTCCCGCCTCGCGGCGGAGACGGGTGGCCTGGAGATGCACAGCGCCGAGTTCGTCCTGCGCGGCGCCGGGATGGAGGGCCTGATCCTCGCCGGCATGGGTCGGTACGAGGAGTCGCTGGCCGCGAGCGAGGCGGCGATCGCGATCGCTCGAAGGCTCGGCCGTCGCGACAGCGTGGTCCTGAACTACTCGACCACCCCCCTCCGCGAGATCTTCGCGGTGGACGAGGCGCTGCGGCGGAGCGAGCTCGTCGCGGATCGGCTCGGACCCTCGGACTTCAACATGCCGTGGATGAACGCGCGCGCCGATCTGATGGGGGCGCGCCTGCTGGCGGGCGATCTCGGCCGGGTCCAGCGGGACTGGCCGAGCGCCTGGGAGGACGCCCTCTCCTCGTCGGCCTGGGAGCACTGGCTGATCATGGGCCGGCTCGCCGCCTACCGCGCCGAGCTCGAACTGCGGACGGGCCACCTCGACGACGCCGTGACGTGGTCCCGGCGCGCGCTCGAGAGCGCTCGGTCGGCTCACCGGCGCAAGTACGAGGCGACCGTGCTGATCACCCTCGGCCGCGCGCTCACGGCGCAACGGCTCGGGGAGGTGGCCGTCGGGGAGCTGCGGGAGGCCGTCGCGATCGCTGACCAGCTCGGCTCGCCGCTGCTCCGGTGGCAGACGCGGGCGGCGCTCGCGGACGCGTCCTCGGGCGCGCCGGGCCCGGATCCGGAGGTCGCGCTCCGGGAGGCGACGACGAT
This sequence comes from Actinomycetota bacterium, assembly GCA_049587975.1. GTDB lineage: Bacteria > Actinomycetota > UBA4738 > UBA4738 > HRBIN12 > DASSJM01. Next base: position 3,288 of record JBAVEY010000139.1, read on the forward strand.
CATCCGAGACGTCGCGGCCTCACTCGCGCCCGAGCGGGCCGAGACCTACCTGGCCGCCCCCCGGGTCGTGGGGGTGCTGGACGCGGCGCGCTGATCAGGTCGCGGTCGACGCCAGATCGCGCTCGAGGTCGGCCGCCGAATACTGCTCCTTGCGGACGCGCAGGTTCAGGTAGATGAACACGCCCACCAGGGCCATGTACGGCATCGTGATGACCGACGCGATCGAGGCGGCGATGCTGCGGGCCGCCCAGTTGTCGGCGAACGGCGCCGTCAGCACGCCGTTCACGATCCCGCTCAGCAACCCGGCCACGACGATCGTCCCGAAGACCGGCCATCCGAACCCGCGGACCAGGTCCCAGGAGCGTCGGAGCGCCTCCCGCCCGCGCCGATCCTCGATCACCAGGACCGGGATCGCGCAGGTGAGGAACGTGAGCACGATGAAGCCCGGGACGATCAGCAGGATGAAGCCGACGGCGATCGCCAGGGCCGAGAGCACGCCGATCAGGACGATGGACCAGAAGCGGGCGAACCCGTACCGGTAGCTCTCGCCGATCTCGAGATCGCGGCCGAGGAACGTCCCGGCCGCCGCGCGCGTGATGGCGCCGGTCAGGACCGTCCACATCAGGATCGAGGTGAACGCGATCACGAGCGAGGCGAGCACGCCGGCCACGAACGCGCCGTCGCTGTCCTGGCCCCTCCACAGCTCGCCGAGCACCACCTGCACGAACGAGAGCGGGATCACGATCACCGCGACGATCACGATCAGGTTCTGCCAGTGGCGGCGGTAGAGCGCGAAGGCGTCGGACAGGATCTCGCCGACCCCGCGCGGACGGAGCAGACGGGGGCTGCCGGGCGGCTCGGGGACGTGGGGTTCCATGGCTCCTCCGATCGGTGGGGCGCCCGGACCGCGGCCCGAGCCCGTGTTCGTCCGAGGACGGAGTCTACCGGTCGTGTCGTGCGTACCATCGGGCATGGCCTGGAGCACCGCGGACATCCCCGATCAGACGGGCCGGGTGGCCGTCGTGACGGGGGCGAACGGCGGGCTGGGGCTCGAGGTCGCGAGGGAGCTCGCGCGCAAGGGTGCGCACGTCGTGATGGCGGCGCGCGACCCGGCGAAGGCCGAAGCGGCTCGAGCATCGATCCGCGCCGCGACCCCCGACGCCGGGTTGGAGCCCCGACCGCTGGACCTCGCGTCGCTCGCCTCGGTGCACGAGGCCGCCCGGGCGATCCTCGCCGAGCATCCGAGGATCGACGTCCTGGTCAACAACGCGGGCGTGATGGGCATCCCGAAGCGGCGGACCGAGGACGGGTTCGAGATGCAGTTCGGCGTGAACCACCTCGGGCACTTCGCGCTGACGGCGCTGCTCCTGCCGGCGCTGCTCGCGAGCCCGGGCGCTCGCATCGTCTCGGTCACGAGCACCGGGCGGCACACCGGGCGTTCGGTCGATCCCGACGACCCCCATCTGACGGGGCGCTACGACCCGTGGCGCGCGTACGGGCGGTCCAAGCTCGCGAACGTGCACTTCGCGCTCGAGCTCGACCGGCGCTTCCGCTCGGCCGGCATGGCGGCGAGGAGCATCGTGGTGCATCCGGGGTTCGTGGACACCGACCTGCAGGCGCGGAGCGTCCGCGAGACCGGCGGCGGCCGGAGCCAGCGCTTCTTCCGCGCCGCCGTCCGAGTGTTCGGGATGTCGCCGGCCCGTGGCGCGCTCTCGCTGCTGCGGGCGGCCACCGATCCGGACGCCGTCGGCGGCGCCCTCTACGCGCCGCGGTGGGTCAACTTCGGTCCGCCGGTGCGCCGGCCGCTGTTCGGGCGCTCCCGCAACCGGGAGGCCATGGCCACCCTGTGGGTGGCCTCCGAGCGCGAGACCGGTATCGCGTTCGACGTGCGGGCGCCGTGATGCGACCGTGATCCCCATCCGGGACGCGAACCCGACCACGCGCGTCCCCGTGGTGACCCTCGCGCTGATCGCCGCCAACGTCGCGGTGTTCCTGCTCTGGCAGCCGTCGTTCGGGACGCAGCAGGAGCAGCAGGCCTTCTACTACTGCCACGCCGAGATCCCGTTCGAGGTCTCGCATCAGGAGAACCTCGCGCGCGGAGGGCTCGAGGCGCGCCTCGCGCTCGACGCCGATCTCGGCCCCGGTTCGGGGGCGCCGGTGCAGTCGTTCCTGCGGAGGGAGTGCCCGAACAAGAGCTGGTTCCTGGCGGTGTTCGTCGCGATGTTCCTGCACGGGGGGCTGGTGCACCTCGGCGGCAACATGCTGTTCCTGTGGGTGTTCGGGAACAACGTCGAGGACCGGCTGGGGCACGTCGTCTACCCGCTCTTCTACGTGTTGGGCGGCCTCGCGGCGGCGGGGCTGGAGCTCGCGTTCGCGCCGAACTCGACGATCCCGAGCCTCGGCGCGTCCGGCGCGATCGGCGGGGTCCTCGGCGCGTACATCGTGCTGTTCCCGCGCGCCCGGATCACGACCCTGGTGATCTTCTTCTTCATCACCGTGATCGAGATCCCCGCGAGCGTCGTGCTCGCCGTCTGGTTCCTGCTCCAGGTGGTGAGCGGCGTGGGGCAGCTCGGGACCGAGCTCAACGGTGGCGTGGCGTACTGGGCGCACGTCGGCGGGTTCGCGTTCGGGGCGCTCGTCGCGTGGGCGTTCTATCGACGCCGGGGCGGGGTCGGGCCGGGGGTGAGCTGGGTGCCACCGAGGCCGGATGAGCTCTGAGCCGAGGAGCAAATGGCTCGGATGATGTCGTTTCCGATATCACTTCGCTCGGCCACCCGCTGAGGCTCGCAGCCGGCGCCACACCTCGTTGACCGATAGGCCCTCGAACGTCGGCACCAGCAGATCGGCCTCGGACAGGTCGAGGCCGGCGGTCGCCTCGTTCGGGACGCAGACGCACCGGATGCCGGCCGCCTTCGCGGCCCGGATCCCGTTCGGCGAATCCTCGACCGCGAACGTCTCGCTCGCCGGGACGTCCAGGAGCTCGAGCGCCGCGAGGTACAGGTGCGGGTTCGGCTTGGCTCGGGCCGCGTCGCCGTCGGCGCACACCATCGCCGACCACCCGTCCGGCCAGCCGAGGCGCTCGAGATGGGTGACCAGCCACTCGCTCCGGTCGCTGCTCACGAGCGCCCGCCGCACGCCGGCCTCGTCGAGCTGGCGCAGGAACGCGGCGACCCCGGGCCGGAGCGGCACCTGCGACGCGGCCTCCCGGATCCGTGCCTCGGTGCTCGCCCGGACGGCCTCGACGTTCAGGTCGTCGGCGTGCAGCCGGCCGAGCTCCCCGTACGGGTCGAACCCGCCCACGGTCCCGATCGCGGCCGACCACGTCTGCGGCGTGAGCTCGTGCCCGTGCTCGGCGAACAGGTCGCGGAACACGCCGAACACCGCGGTCTCGGAGTCCCAGAGCGTGCCGTCGAAATCGAACAGCACCGCGCGCAGCTGGCCCCTCACCGTGGGCGAGACGATACGAGGTCGCGGACCGCCGCGAAGAACCGGTCCGCCGACTCGCGCCACGTGGGGAGCGTCTCGGCGCGGCGACGGGCGCCCGCCGCGAGTCGCTCGCGGAGCGCCGTGTCCGCCGTGATCGCCACGAGCGCTCGCGCGAGGCTATCCCGGTCGCCCGGCTCGGCCATGAGCGCCTCGCGGCCGTGGTCGGCGAGCCGCGGGAGGTTGGCGGCGCGCCATCCGACGACGGGGAGGCCGGCGGCGATCGCCTCGGCCCACGCCGTGCCGTAGGCGTCGACGGACGAGCAGAGCGCGAACACGTCGGCCGAACGGTAGAGCCGGCCGACTTCCTCGACCGGCACCGAGCCGCGCACGACCACGCGTCCGGACAGGTCCGGCGCCGCGAGCCGCTGGAGCACCCGCCGCGCGTACCGACGATCCGTTCGCGTGTCGCCCACCAGCCACAGGGACGCAGCTTCCGGGGGGACCGTGGCGAACGCCTCCACCAGCTCGAGGATCCCCTTGAGCGGTGTCCAGTTCGCCACGCAGAGCACCGACACCCCGCGGCCGCGACGCAGGTCGATCGGCGGGCCTCCCCCATCGGGGACGTCGCACCCCGGCGGGACGACGACGATCCGGCCGGCCGGCACGCCGATCGCCCGCAGGTCGCCGACCAGATCCTCCGCGGCGGCCACGACCCCGGCGGCCGAACGGTACGCGATGCCGTCGAACGTCCGCTGCGCGCTCGAGCGCAGCCGCCCGTGACCGAGACCTCCGGGTGGCTGGTGGACCACCGCGACGACAGGGATCCGCACGCCCGCTATCCACGGCGCCGCGAACCCCGCCGCGATGCTGTCGAGCAGGATCGCGTCCGAGCCCTCGGCGGCAGCCCGGAGCGTCCGGGACGCCGGCAGCGCCGGCACGGGCCACGGGAGCGAGGGGAGGCGCTCGAACCGGATCTCGGCCCGGTGGTCCCGCGCGGCCGACGCCATCATGCGGTGGTAGCGGTACCCGCCCGTCCGCCGGTCCGGATCGCCGAGCGTCAGGAGGCCGAGCCGCAGGTGCGCGCGTTCGACGCCGACCTCAGACGCGCGCACGGATCCCCCCGAACGCGTCGGCGGACTCCCAGACGCGCACGGACAGGGCCTCGGCCCCGTCGCTCCCGAGAGGTCCGGCGAGCCGGGCGTGGATCCACCCGGCGAGGACCTCGACCGTGACGACGTCCGTCCCGCAGACCTCCGACAGGTCGCGTTCGCGCACGGCATCGGTCACCTCGGCGAGCGAGCCGATGACGAGGTCGAGGTCGCACACCATGCCGCGCTCGTCCAGGCGTTCGCGTTCGGCCGCGACCTCGACGCGATAGTCGTGCGGATGCAGCTCGCTCTCGGGCGGGGGCTGCTCGGGCATCCGGTGGAACGCGCGGAAGGACGTCGAGGCGCCGACCTCGAACATCAGAACCCCAGCGCGACGTGCACGAGGCCGTGGTCGCCGCGGTCGAGCGCCGCGTACGCCTCCGCTGCGCGCTCGAACGGGACCTCGTGCGTCGCGAGCAGCTTCAGCGGCAGCTCGGTCATCAGGCGTGCCGCGGCGCGCCGCCGCCGCGGGACGTCCCAGCGCCCGGCCAGGCGCGCCGGGATCGTCGAGACCTGCGTGCTCCGGATCTGCAGCCTGCGCCGATGGAACGCCCCTCCGAGCGGGAGCGGCACCTCCTTGGTCCCATACCAGCTGCAGACGAGCGCCTCGCCCTCGTGCGCCAGGAGCTCCAGCGCGAGCGGCAACGCGGACGGGGTCCCGGTCGCGTCGACGATGAGTGGCACGCCCGCGCCCGACGTGATGACCTCCACGTCGCCGCGGATCTCGCCGACGTCGACGGCGCGGATGCCGAACGCGGTCGCGGTCGCCCGACGATCGCCGCGCGGATCTACGCCCACCACGTCCGTGCCCGACCGCTGCATGAGCGCGGCTATCAGCAGGCCGACCGGTCCGAGACCCAGGACCACGACCGGCTCCTCGAGGTGCGCCCCGGCGTCGAGGCTCACCTGGAGCGCGGTCTCGACCAGCGGGAACAGCGTCGCGACGCGCCCGTCGACGGCCTCCAGCGGCACGACGTCGGCGGCACCCACCGTGAACCGGTCCTGGTGGGGATGGAAGGCGAAGACGGTCGTGCCCTCCTCGAGCCCGTCGACGGCGGATCGCTCGACCTCGCCCACGCAGCTGTAGCCGTACGCGAACGGGTACCGGAAGCTGCCCCCGAGGGAGGAGATCGTCTCGTCGAGCTCGAGGTCTGGGTCGAGCTCCCCCCGGTAGGCGAGCAGCTCGGTCCCGCCGCTGATGCCGGACCATCGTGTCCGGACCAGGACCTCGCCGGGCCCCGGCGGCCGGACCTCCACGCGCTGGATCTCGACACGGCGGGGTGCGACGAACCTGAGCACGTGTCCCTCCACGCCGTCCCGGTACCCGCGCGGGGCCGGGGCCAACCACTCCGCGATCTGGAGCCTGTGCGCGATTGGGGACGGCGCGAGATGGGAACGGAACTGCCGGTGTCCGCAACTGCGTTCGTCCCCAGGGAGGTCGCGAGCCTCACGCTGCCCACGCCGTTCGGCGAGTGGGAGACCCGCGCGTTCGAATGGGCCGGCTCGGTCCACCTGTGCCTGTGCCGGGGCCGGATCGGCGACGGCGAGGACGTCCTGGTCCGGATGCACTCCGAATGCGTGACCGGCGACGCGCTCGGATCGCTGCGGTGCGACTGCGGGATCCAGCTGCGGCACGCGCTCCGCGCGATCGCCGCCGAGGGCCGCGGGGTCCTCGTGTACTCGACCGGGCACGAGGGGCGTGGGATCGGCCTGGCGAACAAGCTCCGCGCGTACATGCTGCAGGACACGGGGTTCGACACGGCCGAGGCCAACGAACACCTCGGGTTCCGCGTCGACGAGCGCACGTTCGGCGACGTCGCGTCCTGCCTGCGGGCCCTGGGCGTCCGTTCGGTCCGGCTGATGTCCAACAACCGGGACAAGGCCTCCGCGCTCGAGGCGGGAGGGATCGCGGTGCGCGCCGTGGTGGGACTGCCGACGGCGGCGCATGCGCGCAACGTCCGCTACCTCGCGACGAAGCAGGCCGTGATGGGACACGCGGCGCCGATGGGCACACCGCTCGTCGACGGGGTGGGGCCGCCGCCCGACATCGGCGCGCTCCTCGGCGAGGTGCGCCCCACGACGAAGCGCCCCTACGTCGTAGTGAAGTACGCCCAGACGCTCGATGGGCGGATCGCCACCTCGACCGGCGACGCCCGGTGGATCAGCGGCGATGAGGAACGCCGGACCTCGCACGCGCTCCGCGCCGCGTGCGACGCGGTGCTGGTCGGTGCCGGGACCGTCCTCGCCGACGACCCGCTGCTCACGGTCCGCATGGTGCCGGGCGCGTCGCCGATCCGCGTCGTGCTGGACTCCGGGCTCCGGATCGCGGACGACGCGCGCGTGCTGGCCCACGATGCGGCGACCGCCGTCGTGACGACGAGCGCCTCGTCCGCCCGGCGCCGGGCCGAGCTCCGCCGCCGCGGCGTATCGGTCGTGGTCGTGCCGACCGACCCGCACGGCGTCGACCTCGGTGCGGCGCTCCACGCGCTGTTCGACCAGGGGATCCGGTCGGTGCTCGTTGAGGGCGGAGCGCGCGTGATCACGTCGTTCCTGTCGCTCGGGCTCGCCGATCGGCTCGTGGTCGGCATCGCCCCCCGGGTGCTCGGCAGCGGGACGGAGGCCGTGAACGATCTCGGCATCACCGAGGTCGCGGGCTCCATCCGGATCGAGGATCGCGTCGTCCACGTCGCCGGAGACGACGTGCTGATCGCCGGCGATCTCGCCCACCGGAGGTCGCAGGCGATCAGCTAGGAGCGTTCGATCCCGGGCGGAGGTAGCCGCCGAGGTGATCGCGCTGCACCCGCAGGGGAACGCCTTCCGCGGCCGCGAAGCCTCGCATCGCGTCGAGCACCGGCTCGCTCGGCGCTCCGTAGATCTCGTAACCCTTGCTCTCGATGAACCCCACCTTCGCCATCCGCTCCTGGACGCCCTGGAGGTGCTGACCCATCGCATCCGCGTCGGGGAAGACGTGGACGACGCTGACCTCGGAGCCGTCCTCCTCGGCGAACGCGAGGTAGACGACCGTTCCGGGCTTCTCGACGTCCAGGGCCTTCGCCACGCCGGCGAAGGCATCCCTGAAGGCCCCGAGCTTTCCTTCCTTAACGGCGTTGTGGCTGATGAAGACGATCGGTCCGGACATCGTCCCCTCCCTCCAGGGGTCGTTCCTCGAACCGAGGCCGGAGCTGCAGCCCCGAACGGCCGTCGTCCGGTCGCACCGCCAGCACCTGGTGCACCTGGGCCCGGCCCGTCTCGAAGTTCAGCGCCGAGGCTGCCATGTACAGGCGCCACACGCGGGCGCGGCCCTGACCCACCTCGGCGACGGCCCGGTCCCAGCCGGCCTCGAGGTTGCGCACCCATGCCCGGAGCGTGAGCGCGTAGTGCTCGCGCAGGCTCTCGAGGTGGCGGACCTCCAGGCCGCTGCCCTGGATCGTCGAGACCACGGCGCCGACCTCGTGGAGCTCGCCGTCGGGGAACACGTACCGGTCGATGAAGCTGTTGCGTCGGAAGCGCGTGCGGCCGGCGTTCGGCGGACGTGAGATGCCGTGGTTCAGCAGCCGGCCGCCGGGGCGGAGGAGCCGCCGCAGGCCGCCGAAGTACACCCGCAGCTGCGACAGCCCCACGTGCTCGAACATCCCGATCGAGCTGATCGCGTCGAACGGCCCGTCGCGCACGTCGCGGTAGTCTCGGTACCGGATCTCGACGCGATCGGCCAGACCCGCCTCGGCCACCGCCTTCTCGGCCCATTCGGCCTGGCGACGCGAGAGCGTCACGCCGACCGCTCGGACGCCGTGGTGCTCCGCCGCGTGCAGCACCATCCCGCCCCAGCCGCAACCGACGTCGAGCAGCCGCATCCCGGGCCCGAGCCCGAGCTTTCGGCATACGAGCTCGTACTTGGCGGCCTGCGCGTCCTCGAGCGTGACGCCCGGTTCCGCCCACACCGCGCACGAGTACGTCATCGAGGGACCGAGCACGATCCGGTAGAAGGCGTTCGAGACGTCGTAGTGGTGGGCGATCGCGGCGGCGTCCCGTTCCTTCGAGTGCCTGGCACCTTGGAGGCGGGCCTCCTCGGGCGGGACCGGGAGCGGGCTGAGACGTGTTCGGACCACCGACGAGCCGGCGAGCCGGAGCACCTCCGCCCACGTCCGCGCGTCGAAGGCTCGAACGTCGGGGATCCGGTCTCGGAGCGCGGCGAGCGCCTCGTAGAGGTCTCCCTCGACGTCGAGCTCGCCCGACACGTAGGCGCGGCCGAGGCCGAGCTCGCCCGGCGCGCTCACGAGCCGGCGGAACACGTTCGGCGAGCGGATCACGAGCGTGGCCGGGGCGTGGGCAGGTCCCAACCGGCTCCCGTCGTACGCGCGCACGGCGATCGGGAGGTCTGGGCCGAGGACGGCCTCGAGGGCACGAGCAACCGTCACGTCCCAAGCGTACGGCCGTATCCGGGTTCGCGCTCAGGGACGGAAGCGGACGGCAGAAGCGGTAGGGTCGGCAGGATGGACATCGACCGCGACGCGCCCGCCACCGCCGAGGGCGAGCTGCAGATCGTCGCCCCTCCGCAGATCGTGTGGGGGATCCTGGCGGACCTCTTGGCCTGGCCGACGTGGAACGCCGACGTGAAGTCGATCACGGTCGACGGGCCCCTCGAGCCCGGCACGACGTTCCGGTGGAGGTCCGGCTCGGCCTCCCTCGTCTCGACGCTGCAGGCCGTCGACGAGCCCCGCGAGCTCGGGTGGACCGGGGTCACGATGGGGATCCACGCCGTCCACGTGTTCCGGTTCGAGCCCACGGACGGCGGCACGCTGGCGCGGTCCGCCGAGTCGTTCCGAGGCTTCATCCCGAGCGTCCTGAAGGGGTACAGCCGCAAGGTCCTGCAACGCGGGATCGACAACATCCTGCGGTCGTTGAAGACCGAGGCCGAGCGCCGGGCTTCCGCAGCGAGCGCCTAAGGCCTGGGTATACTCGGTGGACGCCCACGACCCCGTGGGCGTTTCGGCGGCCCCAACCCGTCGGCCGCCCCGCGTTCAGCCCCAACCACTCGGCTGAAGGCAGCGAGCTGGAGGCACGAGTGAAGACGAACGCACCGACCACGATCCCCCCTGCCGAGATGCTCGCGCTCCTCGAGCCGACGATGCTGCGCGGCCTCGAGCGCCACCTGTCCGCGGCCACCGAGTGGTTCCCCCACGAGTACGTGCCGTACGAGGTGGGGCGCAACTACGTCGAGGAGCCATGGGAGGAGACCGACAGCGCGCTCGGGATCGTCTCGCGCACGGCGCTCGAGGTGAACCTGCTCACCGAGGACAACCTGCCCTACTACCACCTCGCGCTGTGGGAGATCTTCGGCCGCGGCGGCGTATGGGGGGAGTGGGTCCGCCGGTGGACCGCCGAGGAGGGCCGCCACGCGATCGTGCTGCGTGACTACCTGACCGTCACGCGCGGCGCCGACCCGGTGGCGCTCGAGCGCGGGCGGATGGACCAGGTCTCGCGCGGCTACTACCCGGACGGGAACGGCGGCTCCCGCGCGCTCGACCCGCTCGACGGCGTCGTCTACACGACGCTGCAGGAGCTCGCGACCCGGATCGCGCACCGCAACACGGGGACGTTCACCCAGGACCCGCTGATCGAGAAGCTCACGGCGCGCATCGCGACCGACGAGAACCTGCACTACGTCTTCTATCGTGAGCTCGGCAAGGCGGCGCTCGAGATCGCGCCCTCGGAGATGATGCTGGCCATCAACCGCCAGGTGTCCGGGTTCGCGATGCCGGGCCTGGACATCCCCGAGTTCAAGCAGAAGGCGATCGAGATCGCCAAGGCCGGGATCTACGACCTGCGGATCCACCACGACGAGGTGGTCCTGCCGGTGCTGTTCACGCACTGGAAGATCGACGAGGTGACGGGTCTGTCCGACGAGGCCGAGCAGGCCCGCGACGGGATCGCGAACTACCTGTCGATGCTCGAGGCGATGGCGACGCACTACGAGGAGAAGCGGGCGGCACGCGGGTCGGGGTGAGGCCTTTCAGCCGACGGGACCTTCGAACGGGCTCGGCTCGCGGAGCACGACGAAGTCGGCGAGCCCGTCCTGAGGATCCGGCGTCAGTGTTCCAAGCAGATCGAACCCTGGGCGTGGAGCGCGTCGGGATCGGGTGTGGGTGATCCTGGGCGGCGGAGCCCGATCACGAGCTCGAACCCGGTCGCGTCGGCGATGCGCATGAGCATTCGGAGGGTGGGCATGCGGTTGCCGGTCTCGAGCCTCGCGAGGCCCGGTTGCGAAGTGCCGATCCGGAAGGCGAGGGCTCGTTGGGGTAGACCTGTGAGCTCGCGAACGACGAGGATCAGGAAGCCGGCGCCGAGGGGAGGGGGCGTTGGGGGTTGGTGGGGTTTTCCACGGCGAGGCCGATATCGATTTCGGTATCGGCCGGCTCGGCGAAGCTCACACCCTCCACGTCTGAACCTTAGGCCCACCCGCCGACAGCAGATCCAGATGAAACAACACCCCCGCCGACACCACACCCCGCCGATTGTCCGCCCCTCGGGGTATCCTCTCCGCAGGATGGCGGCCTACGAGTACCTCTGCATGGCGTGCGAGCACCGGTTCGAGGAGCGGCGCCCGATGACCGCCTCGGTCGACACCGCGCTCGCCTGCCCGTCGTGCGGCAGCGATCGGGTGCGCCGGCGCTTCTCCTTCATCGCGAGCACCACACCGAGCAACGCCACCCCGCACACCGGCGGCGGGTGCGCCTGCGGCGGCGCCTGCGCCTGTCGCGGCTGAACCCGCTGCGACGAACCTGCCCCGGTTCCGTTGCGTTTCGGTCGCATCGCTTGTGTCGTTCGGGCCGACCGCCGACCATCGCGTCATGGACGCCCAAGCCAAGATGACCCTGTCGCTGTCGCTGGTGGGGATCGGCGCGGTGGCCACGGGTGCGCTCGGGATCTGGCTGCCGGCCGGTGAGCGCATCGCGGCCGGGCTCGCGCTGGTGGTCGGGGCAGGGGTGGGCGTCGTCGCGCTCGCGATCGGCACCCAGATCGCGAGCGACTCGGCCGAGGCCATCGCGACCGCGGTCCTGGCGGCCTCGGCGCTCGGTCTGCTCGCCACGCTCCTCAGCCTCGGCGTGCTGTGGCGACGCACCGTTCGCGAGCGCGCCGACCCCACCGGGGGATCCACCGACCCGTCAGCGCCGGAGGAGGGCTCCCGCTAGTCGCTCGAGCACGCGTGCCCGCCGTCGGCGTCGCTCGCCGCGGCCTGCAGGATCACGCCGATCTTCGCGCGCGGAGTGTATGAAGACCCTGATGCCCGGACCGCTGCGCGTCACCCGCTCGGTCGTCGTCCCCGAACGCGATCTCCGATGGCGGTTCAGCCGTTCGTCGGGGCCCGGCGGTCAGTCCGTGAACACGGCCGACTCGCGCGTGGAGCTCAGTCTGGATCTCGCGAGGACGACCGCGCTCGGGCCGGTCCAGCGCTCCCGGGTGCTCGAACGCCTGTCGCACAGGATCGTCGACGGCGTCCTGATGGTGAGAGCCTCCGAACATCGTTCGCAGCTCCGCAACCGCGAGGCCGCGCTCGAGCGCATGGCGGAGATCCTGGCCGAGGCGCTCGCTCCGCCGCCGCCACGACGGAGGCCCACGAAGCCGGGACGCGGCGCCGTCGAACGCCGGCTCGCGGACAAGAAGCGGCGCGCGCGGACCAAGCAGCTTCGCAGGAACCATGGAGACTGAACGGTCTCCTTGGTCGACGACTACTATCTCCGAACCGATGGCCGGCCCCTCGTACGACCCACTGACCGCGCTCGTGGTGGTCGACGTCCAGAACGACTTCGCCCACCCCGATGGCGGGCTCTACGTCAAGGGTGGCGAGGACGTCGTGCCGATCGTCAACGAGGCGATCGGCGAGGCGAAGCGGGCCGGCGCCACCGTCGTGTACACGGCAGACTGGCACCCGGCGTCGACCCCGCACTTCGCCAAGGACGGCGGGATCTGGCCGGTCCACTGCGTGATGGACACCTGGGGCGCCGAGTTCCACGAGGACCTCGTCGTCGACGGCCCGATCGTGCGCAAGGGTTCGAGCGGCGAGGATGGCTACTCGGGGTTCTCCATGCGCGATCACGACACGGGTGAGACCGTACCGACCGAACTCGCGGGACTCCTGCGCGAGCGGGGGATCACGCACCTGGTCGTCTGCGGACTCGCGACCGACTACTGCGTGAACGCGACCGCGCTGGACGGCATGAAGGAGGGCTTCAAGGTCCGCGTGCTGTGGAACGCGATCCGCGCGGTGGACCTCAAGGAGGGGGACGGCGACCGCGCGATCGCCGCGGTCGAGGAGGCCGGCGGGGAGATCGTCCGGCCCTAGCGGTCCGGTTCCCTAGATGTCCATCAGCGCCTTGCGCTGCCCGCCGTCGAGCGGGATGTGCGCGCCGTTCAGGTAGCTCGCGCGGGGTGACGCCAGGAAGGCCACCAGGTTCGCGACCTCCTCGGGTTCGCAGATCCGGCCGAGCGGCAGGCTGCCGACCGCGAGCGCGTGCGCGGCCTCCTGGTCGATGCCCTTGTCGCGCGCGAACGCCTTCTCGAGACCGTCCCATCGGTCCGTGTTGACCGGACCGGGGTTCACGGTGTTCACGCGGATCCCGAGCGGGCCGTACTGCTCGGCGAGCGAGGACGCGAAGTTGATGTCGGCGGCGTTCGCGATGCCGGCCGTCATCTCCCAGTAGCTCGGCTTCAGGCCGTCGTTGCCGACGACCAGGACGATGCTGCCCCTCCCCGTCTCGCGCATGTGGGGCACGACCGCGCGGCAGGTGCGCACGTACCCCATGAACTTCAGGTTCAGGCTGCCGAACCAGTCGTCCTCGGTGAGGTTCTCGAGCAACCCGCCGGGCGAGCTGCCGGCGCACGTCACGAGCACGTCGATGCGCCCGAAGCGCTCGATCGTCTGCGCGACCGTCCGCTCGACGTCCTCGACGACGCTCATGTCGCCCGGCAGTGCCAGCACATCGTGGCCGGTCTCCTGCGAGAGCTCGGCCGCCGCCCGCTGCAACAGCTCGTCGCCGCGAGCGGTGATCGCGACCTCGCACCCCTCCCGCGCGAGCAGGCGAGCGGTCGCCCTGCCGATGCCCTTGCTCGCCCCCGTGACGAACGCGACCGCGCCCTCGAGCCCGAGATCCATCACGCCCCCTCTCGCAGAACGAGCCGACCGACCGTCGGCCGCGCCGGATGATAGGCCATCAGCGTTCCGGGACGGCCGGGCGCGGGAGCTCGGAGCCGGAGGGACGCAGGATCTGAGCCGCCGCCAGGAGCGGCCCCTCGCTGTGCACGGGCCCGATCAGCTGCACGCCGATCGGCAGACCGTCCGCCGAGGTCGAGAACGGCACCGTGAGGGCGGGGATGCCGGCGACGTTGGCCGCAGTCGTGAACCAGGATGGTCCCCCGCGGTCGGCGTCCATCGTGGATCCGTCGCTGAGGTCGATCTCGGCGACGCCGATCGCCGGGGCGACGTACGGGGTGGTCGCCGTGAGGAGCAGTTCGACGTCCTCGAAGGTCCGGCCGAACCAACCACGGATCGCCTCGGCGCGCGTGAGGGCACCCGGTCGTTGGTCGCGATGGGTCGAACCCCATCGGAGCAGCGCGCCGGTGCCCGGCCCGAGGGCCGGGCTGCCGATCAACGCGGTGTAGCGCTCGGAGAACGACGGCCACACGATGCGGTTCCAGACGTGATGGGCGTCATCGAGGGCCGAGCCGTCGATCTCGCGGACCTTCAGGCCTGCGTCGCGGACCCGATCGGCCGCCCGCTCGACGGCAGCGTGGACCTCGACCTGGCACCGGTCCCATCGCCCGCCGCGCAGCACGCCGACGGCAGCCGGGGTGCGGCCCCGATCCCGCTCCCCGATCAGGACCTCCCAGCCGAGACCCAGATCGTCGAGCGAGCCGGCGAGCAGGCCGGGGCAATCCAGCTCGGGGGCGAGCGGCATCATCCCCTCGGTGGGGAGCGCGCCCGTCGTCGGCTTCAGCCCCCAGGTCCCGCAGAAGGCGGCCGGGATCCTCGCCGAGCCGCCCGTGTCCGAGACCAGGCTGATCGGGACGATGCCGGTCGCGACGGCGGCCGCCGAGCCGCCGCTCGAGCCGCCGGTCATCCGCGTCGGATCCCACGGGTTGCGGGTCGGCCCGCACGCGGACTCGAGGTTGGTGACGCCCGCGGCGAGCTCGTGCTGGTTGGTCTTGCCGATCACGACGGCGCCCGCATCCCGCAGGCGGGCGACCAGCGTCGCGTCGCGCTCGGCGGGTCCGGGCGCGATCGCGGCGCAGCATCCGGTGGTGGGGCGGCCGCGGATGTCGAACAGCTCCTTGACCGCGACCGGTGCGCCGGCGAGCCTCCCGTCCGGAAGGGCGCGCGCGGCCTCGGCCCGCGCCTCATCCGCGTAGATCTGGCTGAAGGCGTTCGTCGCCGCCTGCCACGCGTCGATGCCTTCGAGCGCCGCGTCGACGTCGGTCGCGTCAGGGCTCATCCGTCACCGCGCCGTGGCCCGCGAGCTCGCGCAGCCGTTGCCGGTCGAGCTTGCCCATCGCGTTCACGGGGAGCTCGTCGATCCCGACGAACCGCTTGGGGCACTTGTAGGCCGCCAGGCGCGAGCGCGCGTGCGCGAGCAGGTCGTCCTCGCTCGGTGCGCGATCGGACGCAGCGACGACGAACGCGACGACCTCCTCGTCCCACCGCTCGGAGGGCACGCCCACCACCGCGGCCGCGCCGACGCCGCCGTGGGCCTCGAGCGCGAGCTCGACCTCGCGCGGGTACACGTTCAGCCCGCCCGTGATGATGACCTCCTTGGTGCGGCCGGTGATCGCGAGGGACCCGTCGAGGGGGTCCACGCGGCCGAGGTCGCCCGTCCGGAACCATCCGCCGGGATGGAACGCCGACGTGGTGTCCTCGTCGTTCGTGTACCCGGCGAACACCTGCGGACCCCGGAAGACGATCTCGCCGTCGGAACCCGGTTCGACCGGCATCCCGTCCGGGTCCGCGATCGCCATCGAGACCCCGGGCAGCGACACGCCGACGCTCCCCGGCCTGCCCCCCGTGTCGTACGCGTTCGAGGTGTCGAGGCCGCTCTCGGTGGTGCCGTAGCGCTCGAGCGGTGGCCGGCCCAGGAGCTCGGTCGCGCGTTCGAACAGGACGGGGGAGAGGGGCGCCGATCCCGAGATCGCGAGCCGGAGCGACGCGAACGCGATCGGACCGGTCCCCTCGGAGCCGATCAGGCGCTGGTACA
>JBAVEY010000140.1:0-3100 GCA_049587975.1 Actinomycetota bacterium
CTGTAGGGGTCAATAACTCCGATCACCCACGTGGCCTGCGGGTTCGCCCGAACTGCCCGCCGGTCCGGTCGTGCGAAGCGCCGTCCTCGAAGGCGTGAATGAGGTATCTGCCGCCAAGCGGAGCCGACCAAGATCTGAATCCGACGGACTCAAGTCCGGCGCAAGACGGCTCCGCACGCGGACGATGCGTTCCCTCTCCAAGGCGAGTGGAATCGAATGCCCGGGATGGCGGTCACCTGCTGGTGTGTCGGCAGGACGCGGTGTCAGACGAGCACGCGAGGCGACAGCAACGATAAGTCTGCCGCCTGCCGGCCGTCATATTCGAAGGAAGAGGATGACTCCGGAGTCGAACGAGGTGAGACCGGGCGGCTGCCATCAGAGCGCCACCGCGGTGAGCTTCCGGGCACCGGTTGCTCCGAGCGTCCTGACGGTCTTGTATCCGCGTGGAGCGCGCCGGTCTGGCCGGCGCCGGGCACATGGGAGTGACGATGCGCAAACTGATCGTGAGCAACCTGATCTCACTGGACGGCTACGCGTCCGGCCCCGGCGGCGACGTGATGGCGCTGCCGTTCGACACGACATTCAGCGACTACAACCTCGAGCTCATGCAGGCCGCAGACACCCTGGTGTCCGGCGCCACGACCTACCGCGGGTTCCTGAGCTACTGGCCACCCGTCGCCGACGACACGGCCCAGCCCGAGGTCGAGCGGGCCATCTCGCGCCGCCACCGCGAGCTCGAACACCTCGTGGTCTCCGACACCCTGACCGCAGAGGAGACCGGCCCGTGGCGGCAGAACACGAGGATCGTACGCAGGGACGAGGCACGCCACGCCATCGCCCAAGCCAAGAAGGGCGAGGGCGGCCCGCTCGTGGTCTTCGGCAGCATGACGACGTGGAACGACCTGCTCGCCGCAGGTCTGATCGACGAGCTGCACATCATGGTCGGCGCTGGGGTCCTGGCCGACGGCGACCCGGCCTTCTCGGTCCGGCCGCCCGGCCCGATGCGGCTGAGCGCCGCGCGACAGCTCGGCGATTCCAACATCGCGCTGCTGCTCTACTCGCTGAGATGACCGCCCACGCACCGTCCCGACCGATCACCATTCCGCCGGATCTGGTTAGTCGCCACGCTTCGAGGAGCCGCGTGCCGAGTGAGGGTCAAAACCACACAGGCTCGGGACAGGACCCCGGGCGCGCCACCATTCTCTCTGATGCCTGAGAACCCGATCGATGCCCATCTCGAGGCTCTCGATGAGCCGAAGCGGTCGACGCTTCGAGCCCTTCGCGCAACGCTCCACGATCTGCTGCCCCACGCCGAGGAGTGTCTCGCCTACGGCGCTCCCGCGTTCAAGGTCGACGGCAAGACCATCGCCGGGTTCGGCGCGTACAAGAACCATCTGAGCTACCTCCCGCACCTTCCGCCGCGCCTGGCTCGACGAGGAGCCTGCACGACTCAGCGAGCGCGAGCGAGGAATCTTCGCCCCGCTCACGCCGGTCCATCCAACCTGACGATCACAGACTCACGGAGGCCCTGGTGCGCCCGATAATGGGCCATTGCCCGCTCGGCGGCCTCCTGCTGAACGATGAAATATCGTGCGGTTCGGGACTTCGTTCGGGTCGCTGCCGGTCGGCGATGTTCGCGATCAGTCGATCGATGGCGGCGTCCCCCTGCTCCTCGTGTGCCAACTCGTCCGAGCCCCGTCGCGCGAGATCTTCGAGGCTTTCGCTGTCCTGGTCGCGCTCGGCCTCCATCGCTACACCCCCTCAGCTGAAGCCTCACACCCCCGAAGGAAGCAGGGTTGGGTCTGGAGGCCCCTTCGGGCCGGGACTCACGCTCGGATCGCAGCAGGAGGAACGCCTTCCGCGGGTGGACGCTCTACGCTGCCAGCGTGGACGCCGGGTCGGCTCCGCCGCCGCTTCAGATCGGGAAGCTTCCCATCGCGCTCCTGGGCGAGCTGCTCGCCCGGCTTCCAAGCCCACCGCCGGAGGTCCTTCTCGGACCTCGCATCGGGGAGGATGCGTGCGCCATCCAGGTCAGAGACGGCGTGCTCGTCGCCGCGACGGACCCGATAACCCTGACGACGCAGGAGATCGGTCGTTTCTCGGTCATCGTGAACGCCAACGACGTTGCGGTCATGGGCGTCCGGCCACGGTGGTTCTTGGCCGTCATCCTGCTTCCACTCGGAACCACCGAGGCGAGGGTCCGAGAGATCTTCGCCGGCATGCAAGACAGCCTTTCTCGTGTCGGCGCCGCTCTGGTCGGCGGCCACACGGAGGTGACTCAGGCGGTCACGCAACCGGTCGTCGTCGGCCAATTCCTTGGACTCGCCCGGGACGAGCGGTTCGTCTCGACCGGCGGGGTCCGACCGGGAGACGTTCTCCTGCAGATCGGACCCGTACCGATCGAAGGTGCTGCCGTCCTGGCCCATGAGTCGGCCGACCAGCTGACTGGCCTGGACCCGGGCGTCATGAGGGCCGCACGGGGCGCTCTCGACGACCCCGGGATCTCGGTCGTGGAGCCGGCGCTCCTTGCGGCCGAGCTTGGAGCGACCGCGATGCACGACCCGACGGAGGGAGGACTTGTCGCGAGCCTCCACGAGATGGCCGCGGCCTCGCACCTCCGCATCCGTGTCGATCTGGGCTCCGTTCTGTGGTTCGAGCCCGGGCGGGCGATCTGCACGGCACTGGCGGCCGATCCCCTGGCGACGCTCGCCTCGGGTTGCCTGCTCGCCGCCTTCGGGGCGGATCGAGCGAAGGCCGTACTTAAGTCGCTCGCCCTGCACGGCCACCTCGCTTCCCAAATAGGTACGGCCGAACCAGGCTCGGGCGTATGCGATGCGGGCGGTGGCCCGCTCGAATGGCCCGGCCGAGACGAGGTAGCCCGACTGCTCTCAGGCAAGACCGAAGGACCCCGATCGATGTCCTGACCCGACCGTCTCTTCCTCACCTACCGGAGCACCGACTGTTGACATGAGGACGTTCGCACCGTGGGGCAAGCGGATGGCCGGACGAGGATGCAGATCGGAACCGCCTTCCCGCACGGCTGGCAGGGATGACGAATGGCCCATTCGGAAGCTGGCGGAGAAAGGGCTGTTACGAGTGA
>JBAVEY010000141.1:0-4845 GCA_049587975.1 Actinomycetota bacterium
TCGACGAGTTCACGATCGCGCTCTCACCCGTGCTGTTCGGCTCCGGAATCCGCCTGTTCGAGGGCGTGGACGCGGGCCGCGTGGCCCTGGAGCCGGTCCGCGCGGAGCCGACGCAGCGGGTGACCCACCTGACCTACGCAGTCCGGGAGCGGTAACTGTCTCGACCTCAGCGCTCCCCCGCCGAGGTCAGCCTCGCGGTGAGATCCTCGACGCTCTGAGCGTCAGGGAAGGGCGAGCGTTCGGGCCGCGAGCTCGGCCGCGCGCTCCTCCGGACCGCGCCGCAGATGGACGTCGCGTGCAGACCACGCTCGAAGAACACGGAGTTGCGCAGCTTCTCGTCGTAGCCGGGCGCGGTATTCAAGAACGGCAAGCTCATCGAACGACCCGACGAATCAGAGGGTTGTGATCAGCAAGTCGCGTGACACGCCGATACACAGGTCTTGACTATTCCTCTCGGCCCCTATCTCTTAACCCTCACCCGGAGGACCGCCTCCTCCCCTCAAACTGGGTCCGCCACCCTCTCGATCCGCGATTGTGCTTCATGTAGACGACACACGATCACCACAATCGACTGTCGTGCAGCTCGCGTATGTCCCGCGCTGGCTCGATCGGCGCCTCGATCATCGGTTCCACGAGGGTGGAGGAACTATGGCGTTCAAGGGGCCCAAAGGAGTAGAAACCGGGAACCTGACTTTGGAGGTGGTCCGCCTGGTTCCCCTCCGCCCGGGGACTCCACAGCCGGAGGATTCGGCCTCCGCGCCGGAGAAGACCGACACCGCGCACCCAACGGCCGAGGGTCTGTTCGTGGGGCGGGCGAGGGAGCTGCGAGAGCTCGAGGCCGGGCTCGACGATTCCCTCTCGGGTCGAGGAACGCTCTTTCTGGTGGGCGGGGAGCCCGGGATCGGCAAGAGCCGGCTCGCGGACGAACTTGCTAGCCGCGCTGCCACTCGTGGCGCCCGGGTTCTTTGGGGGCGGTGCTGGGAAGCCGGAGGGGCACCCGCGTACTGGCCGTGGGTGCAGTCGATCCGCTCCTACGTGCGCGGTCAGGAACGAGGAGAGCTGGTGTCGCAGCTCGGCAGTGGTGCCGCCGAGGTCGCTCAGCTGATCCCCGAGCTCCACGATCTCTTGCCCGAACTCCAGATGCCCCCGCCCCTAGACCCCGAAGGAGCTCGTTTTCGCCTGTTCGACTCCACATCCACGTTCCTGCGGAACGCTGCATCCGCTCAGCCGATGCTGCTCGTCCTCGACGACCTTCACGCGGCCGATGTCCCCTCCTTACTCCTCCTCCGATTCCTGACGGGCATGCTCGCCGAGACCCACATCATGGTCGTCGGCGTGTACCGCGACGAGGGGATCGAGGGCGACCATCCGCTCGCATCGGCCCTAGCCGAGCTCATCCGGGAACGAGTGACCAGACACCTCCACCTCGCGGGCCTCGACGGATCGGACGCGGCCCGCTTGATCGAAACGACGGCCAGGGTCGTGCCTCCGGATGCCCTGGTCGCCGCGGTCCATAGGGAGACCGAGGGCAACCCGTTGTTCATGGGCGAGGTGATCAGATTGCTCGTCGCCGAGGGGCGGCTCCAAGCCCTCGCGGACGCGGCCCCGCTCAGGATCACGATCCCCCCTCAGGTCCGCGAGGTCATCGAACGTCGCCTGCGACGCCTGCCCGAAGAGTGCGTTCGTGTCTTGACCGTGGCGGCGATCCTCGGACGGGAGTTCGGCCTGGACGTCCTCCACCAGACAAGCGGTCTCTCCCGCGACGCGCTCCTCGGGATCCTCGATGACGCGGTCGCCGCGCGGGTCGTGATCGAGGTGCCGGCCGTTCCGGGCCGGATGTCCTTCTCCCATGCGCTCATCCGGGACACCCTGTACGACGCGCTCACCCCCGGGCATCGGGTCCAGTTGCATCGAGAGATCGGCGAAGCGCTCGAACGCCTCTATGCGGACGACCCGGAACCGCACGTGGCCGAACTCGCGCACCACTTCTGCGAAGCGGCCACCGGTGAGGAGAGCGGGAAGGCGGTCGACTACGCGCGGCGAGCGGGGGCCCGGGCCGTGTCACTCCTTGCGTATGAGGAGGCGGTCCGCCTCTACCAGCTCGGCCTCCAAGCCCTTGCTGGATCCGCGGACGAGGCGATCCGCTGCGAGCTCTTGCTTGCTCTCGGCGACGCGGAGGCGAGAGCAGGCGATACCACCCGCGCCCGAGCGACGTTCCTGAGCGCAGCCGACATCGCCAGGAGACGGAAGATGCCGGACCTATTGGCACGCGCCGCCCTCGGCTACGGCGGACGATTCGTCTGGGCTCGCGCCTGGGGCGACATGCACCTGGTGCCGTTGCTCCAGGAAGCACTCGCGCTCCTCCCCGAGGAGGACAGCGGACTCCGCGTCCGCCTGCTCGCTCGCCTGGCAGGAGGACCCCTTCGCGACACGCTCCCGGTCGAGCCGCGGGAAACGATGAGTCAAGCCGCGCTCGACATGTCACGCCGCCTCGGAGACCCGGTGACGCTCGCCTACGCGCTCGACGGTAGCCACTGCGCGAACATGGGGCCCGACGTCGTCGAACGAAGGCTCGCGATCGCCGAAGAGCTCATCCAGGTCTCCGATGCCGCGGGCGACACGGAGCGCGCGTTCGGAGGTCATGAATACCGCATGCACGCGCTGCTGGAGATCGGTGATCTGCCCACCGCACGCCAGGAATACCGGACCCTGACTCGGTTGGCGGATGGGTTGCGTCAGCCGGCACAGCTCTGGTTCGCGGCGGTCAACCGTGCGAAGCTCACGCTCTTCGAGGGCGGGTTCGCAGAGGCGGAGAACGCCATTAAGGAGGCGATCGAGCTCGGCCGCCCGGTACAGAGCGCGAACGCCCAGCTGGCATTCGATCTGCAGACGTACGCCCTGCGGCGCGAACAGGGACAGTTGGGCGAGATCATCGACGTCGTCGAGCGCTCCATCGACGAGTATCCCGCCTATCCGATCTGGCGATACGTGCTGGTCGACGTGCTCGCCCAGCTCGAGCGGGAAGCCGACGCGCGGACCGTGTTCGACGGGCTCGCCGCCGAGGGCTTCCCCCTCTACCTGGAGATGCAATGGCTGTTCGGCATGGATCTGGCGTCGGAGGCGTGCGGATACCTGCGCGACGCGGAGCGCGCGTCGACCCTGTATGAGCTCTTGCTGCCCTACGCACCACACAACGCGACGCTCCCACCCGAGTTGTGTCGGGGTTCGGTCTCGCGAGAGCTCGGCGATCTCGCCGCGACGATGTCGCGATGGGACGTCGCCGTTCGCCACTTCGAGGACGCGCTCGAGATGAACTCGAAGATGCGAGCTCGACCTTGGGTGGCGCACACCCAGCACGACTACGCCCGGATGCTGCTGGAACGGGATGAGCCGGGCGACGGAGAACTCGCGCTCGACCTCTTGTCAAGGGCCACGGGGATCTGCAGGGATGTCGGCATGGTTGCCCTGGAAGGGAAGGTCAGTGCCCTATTGGAGGCCGGCGGGGTCGCTGTGGCGGACGCCGGGTCCCGGTTCGTCGCCGTTGGTCCCGAGTCGGTGCATCGCGCGGACGCCTTCCGCCGGCAGGGAGAGTACTGGTCGATCAGGTTCGGAGCCGATGCGTTCCAGCTGAGGGATTCCAAGGGTCTGCGATACGTCGCCGTGCTGTTGGGGAACCCCGCCCGCGAGTTCCTCGCGCTCGACCTCGCGACCGCGGGCCTCGGGTCCGGATCCCTGCCACAACCGGGGATGCGTCAAGAGCGGCGCGAGCCCGAGCTTCGCATGTCCCAGGGGCAAACCCAACCGGCTCTCGATGCTCGATCCAAGGCGGCGTACCGCGGTCGGCTGGAGGAGCTCCGGGACGACCAGGAGGAAGCCGAGCGTTGGGGAGATCTCGAGCGCGCAGCTCGAGCGCGGGAAGAGTCGGACTTCCTCGCCCGCGAGCTCGCGGCCGCGGTCGGCCTGGGAGGGAGGGACCGACGGGCTCCCTCCGACGCGGAGCGAGCCCGGGTGAACGTCACGAAGGCGATCAAGTCCGCCATCGCACGGATCGGCGAGCAGAGCCCAGCACTCGGGAACCACCTCGCCCGCACGATCCGGACCGGCACGTTCTGCTCGTACGTCCCCGACCCCCGCCTTCCCGCCACCTGGCGCCTCTGATCCGGCGGCGCCGAAGTGTGCCGTGAGATCCCACCGCGGGTGCCACGCCGTTCCAGGCCTCCTGATCGACAGCACGGGACGCCCGTTCGGGCGCCCCAGACCGAAGGGAGGCAGCCATGCAGGTCCGAGAACGGCAGCGGTCCGGGGAGGCGACGGCTCACACGACGGACGCCGGCGGGACCCAGGTCGCACCGGGCGGCCCGTGGGCCCGTTCGCTCGTGATCACGGCGGCGGTCGCGTGCGTGACGCTCCGGATCGTGGTGGCGATCATCTCGTCAACGGGAGGTTCCGGCTTCGGAGACCTCGGCCCAACCATCGGTGGTCGCTCCAGCGAGCGTTGCGAACGCCGACGAGTTCTCCGCGACAGGCCTCCAGGAAGCTGGGATCTGGATCGAAGGGCCGGCCGCCGGGATGATCCTCCCCTCCGACGTCACCTCGCGTCTCGCGGTGCACGATCCGAGGACGGCGAGGATCGTGATGGCCGCGTGGTCTGATCTGAAACCCGTGACGGCCTGACCGATCCGAGGATGCATCGGTGAGGAACGCAGGAAGACCCGATGAGGTCTTCCTGCGCTCCGCCCACACGTGGCTACGCGAGGGACGGTGGCCGGAACCCCAGCTCGGGTGGCCACTCCGTCGCTCGAAACGGCGCGGCCGTGAAGGTAGATTCCGATGATGGCCGCGTCC
>JBAVEY010000142.1:0-2863 GCA_049587975.1 Actinomycetota bacterium
GGACGAGACAGGTGCGCCGCGACGGCGTGCGCCGCGAGCCGGAGCCGGTCGTCGACCTGATGCGCCAGCATCATCAGCGAGCCGAGTTCGGCGACGGCCATGAGGTCGCCGACCTCGTGGTTGGGCGTAGCAGCCGGTTCAGGCCCCCACGTCATGACCGAGCCCGAACCCCTGCTGCCGACAGGAGAAAGAACGTCAATGATCGTCTGCAACCCCCAACGTCGACTGCACGCGTGCTACTTCATGTGACGTACGACTCCAAGGCCATTCCAGGTCCGTCACGTATTCCCTTCCCGTTCGGAACGTCCATCCGCTGATCGATCGATGGCGACGCGGACCGCGGCGGTCTCGCCTCCCGCCGCGGCGCGGATCCATCGCGCACAGGAGCTAGCCGAGCCACGGAGTCCGGACTCTTGCGCCGCAACGCCTGATGTGTGGGAAAGCGTCTGTTTCCGTGTCATCGTGAGGAAATCACCCGAGCCCTGTTCTCCCCTGGTGGAACGGAGAGTAAGTCTGGAGCACGCTACGTGTTCCTGTCAACGGGCTACGGAGATCTCCCTACAGAAGTACCCGTGAAAGTCCGCCAAAAGTCGTATGACGTCCGCTAGGCTTTCAGCCATTCGCGTATCTGACCTACGATGCATGGTCTATTCCGTCGACCAGCGTGCGGATGACAAGATGGCGATGCCGTTCCCCGCGGCGTTTGGGCACTGTCGAGCAAGGTCGGTGATGATTCCGCGCGAAGACATCCTTGCCGAGACCGGGCGCGCCCTACGAGGGGCTCGGCAGGCTCGAGGTATGACGCTTCGTGACGTGGGCACGAGGTCGAACGGACGGTTCAAGCCAACGGCCGTGGCCGGGTACGAGAGGGCGGAACGGGGCATCTCGCTCGAGCGGTTCTGCGAGCTGGCGCAGCTCTACGGGATGGGTCCAGAACGCCTCCTCCTGCAGATCATGTGGCGACTGGCCGGAGGTCCGGATCCGACCATCAACCGCGCGAGGGTCCAGGAGCTTCCCGATGAGGAAGCCGATGTGGTCGGAGGTTTCCTTCAAAGGGTCCGCGACCTCCGCGCTGATGCCGACGACGAAGTGATCACGGTTCGGGTCCAGGACCTCGAAGTGCTCGCCACCGTGAGCGGCCACCAGCTCCGGGATTTCCTCGACCATCTCGAACCGGCGCTGGTGACCACCTCCTAGGTCGAGCGCAAGCCGAGCTTCACACGCCCTCCGATATCTGGAAGACCATGCGGCTGTGTTCGACGGTGCCGGTGGAACGGAGCACCTCGGCGACGTGTCCTCCCGCCGGGAACACGACGGTCATCGGACGCCCGCGGGCCCACAGCTCATCGGCGAGGTTGCGGATCGTCCAACACCCGCCGGGGGTGAGGACATCCAGGTTGCACAGGTCGAGCGTGACGCTCCCACCTGTCGCGTCTGCCGTCCCGTCGAGGAGCGCAACCAGATCGGCTTCCCGGAGTGTTCCGCGGACCACGAGCTACTGGACGGGATCCGAGGGATCAGCCGAACCGAGCGGCTCGACGGCGGCCATGGCCCATGGTCGCTCGACGGGTCAGCTCGACCAAGTGGGGAAACCCCCACCGGGACCCTGGCGACCTTGCCCGGCTGCCGCCACAGACCTACCCCTTGATGAACGAGACGGTCTCAGCGAGTCCGTCCTCCAGATGGGTCCAGGGCCTCCATCCGAGGACCTCCTCCGCGAGCGCGATCTCGAGGACGCTCCGACGGAGGTCGCCCTCGCGGGCCGGACCGTTGCCGGGCGCGCCCGTGAAGCCCGTGATGCCTGACAGCATCCGGTACAGCCCGTTCACCGACGTCTCGAGCCCCGTCCCGACGTTCATCAACCGCCCCGCACCCCGATCGGCGGCGAGGGCGAACGCGTGAACGGTGTCGTCGACGAAGACGTAGTCACGCGTCTGGTCCCCGTCGCCGAAGATCGTCGGGGCTTGTCCGGCGAGCATCTTCGCGGAGAAGATCGCGATCACGCCCGCCTCCCCATGAGGGTCCTGCCGCGGCCCGTACACGTTGGCGAGGGCGAGCGCGGTCCACTCGATCCCGTGAGAACGCTCGTAGAAGGACAGGTAGTCGACCACGACCTTCTTGCTGATGCCGTATGGCGACACGGGTCGGGCGCCCGAGAGCGCGCTCTCCTTGACCGGCAGCTTCCGAGGCTCCCCGTAGAGGGTCCCTCCGGACGCCGCGTACACGACCTTGCGGACACCCGTGCGCCGGGAACACTCGAGGACGTTCAGCGACCCCATCACGTTGACGGAGGCATCCAAGCCAGGGTCGTCCATCGACGTCGCGACCGCCGCCTGGGCTGCGAGGTGCATCACGACCTCCGGTCGGTGGCGTTCGAAGAGCGAGAGGAGCCCCTCGGCGCGAACGTCCATGTTGAAGAAGGTGAACTCGTTCCCGTAACCCCGCGCTTCGCTCAGGTTGGCGATGCGACCCGTCGAGAGGTCGTCCACGGCGATGACCCGATGTCCCTCGGCGAGCAGCCGGTCGCACAGGTGCGAACCGATGAACCCGGCCGCCCCCGTGACGAGGAAGGTGGTCACCCGAGCTCCAGCGAGGGGTCGGCGCCCACGCCAAGGGACGTCCGTTCGCCCCGCAGCAACCTCCAGGTCCCGGCGACGGCGATCATCGCGCCATTATCGGTGCACAGATCCAACGACGGGAACAGCACGCGGAACCCGGCCTCGGCGCCGGCCTTCTCCATCCGCTCGCGCAACCGCGTGTTGGCTACGACGCCCCCGCCCAGCAGGACGGTTTCGACCCGGCGGTCTCGCGCGGCGTCGATCGTCTTCGCCACCTGCACGTCGACGATGGCCTCCTGGAACGA
>JBAVEY010000143.1:0-2970 GCA_049587975.1 Actinomycetota bacterium
TACCAGGAGCGCGGCACGACGGCGGGGACGTGATGCGGTCATACGGAGGGCGAGGCCGAGGCCGACGGGGAGGGGGGCTGGGCCTCGTGGTCGTCGCGGGTCACGTCGAACGCGGTGATCTTCCATCCGTCGATCTGGCGGAGGAAGAACTCCCCCTCGCTCACGATCGCGAGGTACGTGCCGTCCTTGCGCTCCCCGGTGGCTCGGAAGATCACGGTCACGACGGCGGTGTCCGGGTTCCCGTCGGGGTCGAACAGCACCTCGTAGTCGAGCTTGCTCTTGCCCGGGTCGACCGTGTCGAAGACGTCACCCGCGTTGGCTCCGAGCGTGAGGGTCTCGACGCTCTGCTCGGCCGTCCCGACCGCGTCGGGGGCGAACGTGGCGAAGACCTCCTCGTAGTCATCGTGCTTCCAGTTGCTCGGATCGAGGTAGGCGTTCGTGAACAGGTCGTCGATCGTCGGCGTGATCTCCCGTGCCACCTGGTCGGCGCTCGCCGCGAGGGCGGTCTTGTCCGCATCGCTCACGGTGGCGACCCCGGCGGCAGGTGCGACGATGAAGTCGAAGGGCGGGGTCACCCCGTCGCTGCCACCGATGATCGGGACGTCCCCGCCCCGCAGCATCAGGAAGATCCCGACGCCGATCGCGACAAGCACGACGGGCACGACGAGCAACGCGAGCGGCGCACGGCGCTTCTTGTCCGCGCCGCGCTGGACCCGATTGGGGGTCACGGAGGGGGGTTCGGTCGTGGTGGCCAAAACGCGTGAAGGCTACCGGTGCCCGGTGCCCGTCGCAACACAAGTAAGATGAAGAAGTTCTGAAGGTGAGCCGGGAAGCCTGGTCGGCACGGGATCAGCCATGACCGACCGGACCGAACGCGACGAACCTCCCGGGTCCTCGGAGGGCTTGCGCCCCAGCTGGTCCCGTTCGAGCCGGCGGTTCCCTCGCAGGGTCGTGCAGCCGTTGCAGTCGTTCCTGCAGACCGAGACGTCCTCGGCGATCCTCCTCCTGGTCGCGGCCGCCGGCGCCCTGGTCTGGGCGAACATGCCCGGCGACTCCTATCGGCGTTTCTGGGGGACCGAGCTCACGATCCGGGTGGGCGCGCGCGCGCTCACCGACGACCTCCAGGGGTGGGTCTCTGACGGACTGATGACCCTGTTCTTCCTGGTCGTCGGCCTGGAGATCAAGCGGGAGCTCCTGACCGGCGAGCTCCGCCAGCGCCGGCGAGCCGCCCTGCCCGTGGTCGCCGCGCTCGGCGGCATGCTCCTGCCGGCGGCCGTCTATCTCGCGTTCACGTGGGGGACCGGCGCGGCGGACGGGTTCGGGATCGCGATGCCGACCGACATCGTCTTCGTGCTCGCGATCCTGACCCTCGCCGGGACCGCGTCCCCTGGACTGAAGGCGTTCCTGCTCAGCCTCGCCATCGTGGACGACCTGGGGAGCATCGTGATCGTCGCATCGCTCCATCCGGGTGGCGTCGGATGGACGTCGCTCGCCATCGCGCTGCTGATCTTCGCCGGTTACGGGCTCCTGTGGCGGGTCGGCGTTCGGGCGGTCCTGGTCTACGTGGCGCTCGGGGTCGCCTCGTGGGTGGCGCTCGAGGCCGCGGGGGTCTCGCCCACGCTCGCCGGGGTCGTCATCGCCCTCCTCACGCCTGCCGTGGCGTTCCAGCGTCCCCGACACGTGAGCCTGGAGGCGCACCGGGTCGCCGACCTGACCGTCGACGAGCCGGATCCGCCGGACGCCGACGCCGCGCAATGGCTGGACCTCGCCCGCCTGTCGCGGGAGACGGTCTCACCCCTCGCCCGGGCCGAGGCGCTCCTGTTGCCCTGGTCCAGCTACGTGATCGTTCCGCTCTTCGCGTTGGCCAACGCGGGGGTCCTCCTTTCGGGTCACGCCGTCGCGGAGGCGGCCACCAGCCGCCTGGGGATCGGCATCCTCGCCTCGAGGATCGTGGGCAAGCCCCTCGGGATCGCCCTCGCCGTGCTCCTCGCGGTGCGCCTGGGGTTCGGCGCCCTGCCGGAGGGGACGCGCAGGAGCCATCTCGCCGCGGCCGGCTTCGCCGCGGGCATCCCCTTCACGGTCTCGATCTTCGTGGCCGAACTCGCGCTCCCGCCGCGGCTCATCGAGCCCGCGGTCGTCGCGATCATGCTCTCGGCCGCGGTGGCGGGGCTCCTCGGCTTCTTCCTGCTCAGACGTGTGGGCGGACGGACGCAGGGCGTCGTGCCCGTTCCGTCGCAGGTCAGCTGACCGACGACTCCCTATACTTGCCGGGCCCCGGCCTCGCCGGGCCGAATCGTTCCGAACCCGAGGAGGTCCGAAGTTGTTGCACGGTGTCCTCGCCCAGGAGAGCGGTCCGATCAACGCCGTCTTCGGGTCGTTCGAGAACAACGCCCTGTGGGTGATCCTGCTCATCTCGCTCGTCGCGCTCGCGTTCGCCTACTACCTCGTCCGTGAGGTGCTCGCCGCTCCCGAGGGGAGCGAGAAGATGCGGGACATCGCCCGTTCGATCCAGATCGGCGCGAAGGCGTACCTGAACCGCCAGTTCCGCACCGTGGCCGTCTTCATGGCGATCTTGACGGTCGTCCTGTTCTTCGCGCTCCCCGTGCCCGAGTTCGCGAGCCACAGCGACTTCTCGATCAGGTTCGGCCGGTCGCTCGCGTTCATCCTCGGCGCCGCGTTCAGCGCGATCACCGGCTACACGGGGATGTGGCTCGCCGTCCGTGCGAACGTCCGGACGGCGAACGCCGCCAAGGAGTCGGGCCTGCGGCGCGCGCTCCGGATCGCGTTCCGCGCCGGCGGCGTCGCCGGCATGTTCACGGTGGGGCTCGGCCTGTTCGGGGCGACGATGATCCTGCTGATCTACAAGCAGGACGCGACGAGCGTGCTGATCGGGTTCGGGTTCGGCGGCGCGCTCCTCGCGATGTTCATGCGGGTGGGCGGCGGGATCTTCACCAAGGCGGCCGACGTCGG
>JBAVEY010000144.1:0-4725 GCA_049587975.1 Actinomycetota bacterium
CGGCCGCTCGATCGGCGTGACGCACGACCGGTACGCGCTGGTCGTGCCGGACGGGGCCCGAACGGCACGCGGTGTCGAGCGCCTGCTGCGTCCGATCCTGCCAACGGACCCGCCATCGAAGGTCCGCGCCCCGGGCGACACCCCGTACTTCCGCCAAGGGGACGCCGTCCTGCCCCCGGTACGGATCAAGCTGCTGTTCGGCGAGTTCGAGGCCCGCCCCGAGCCCGGGCGGCCGGGGTTCCTGGAGCTCGATCCGGCGTGGTTCCGGCGGAACATCGCCACGCACACCGTCCCGCTGCTCGGGAGCGTCACCTGCAACGTGTCGCTGTTCCCGCAGCTCCGTGGCGCGGTCCGACAGCTGATCGATCGCGGGCTCCGGGACACGATCCATTCGTTCTCGGGCTGCTACTCCCCCCGACACATCAACCGGATCCCGAGCGCGGGCCTGTCCCACCACTCGTGGGGCATCGCGATCGATCTGAACGTGCAGCAGGGGAACCTGTTCGGGCAGACGCCGCACCAGGACCCCCGGCTCATCGACGTGTTCGAGCATTGGGGGTTCGTCTGGGGCGGCACGTTCATCGTGCCCGACGGCATGCACTTCGAGTACCGGAGGGAGCCCGGCGTCTCCTAGCCGACGACCAGCGCGGCCACCCGCATCATCACGCGAACGGCGTCCGGACGTGCGCGAAGGGAGCAGCGAGCATGCGCAGTCTGCACTTGCTCGGTGTCCGGCGGCCGGAACCACAGGGCCCGAGCATGCCTCCCGCGGCAGGACGCGCGTGGGTTTCTGCTCCCTTCGCGGTCACCCGAAGGCGACACCGCCATCGTACCCCCGCCACGATCGCTCACGCGAACGCGGTGGGTTAGGCGGAGGTCGCGCTTCGACCTGCCAGTCGCGATCGCACGACGAGCCAGAGCACGATCACGGCTGCGGTCGACGCGGCGACCAGCCCCGCCGCCACGCGCGTCTTCGGGTGCGCGGCCGTCTGGACGAACCGAGTGCGCATCCGCACGGGACGGCGGAAATCGCGGATGTCCCATCCCTCGGCCTCCGCCTCCTTGCGGAGCTCCTTGTCGGGATTCACGGCGACCGGATGTCCGACGATCCGCAGCATCGGCAGGTCGGTCGAGGAGTCGCTGTAGGCGTACGAGGCCTCGAGCTCGATCCCACGATCGTGCGCGAGCGAGCGGATCGCCTCGGCCTTCGCGTCTCCGTAGCAGTAGAACTCAAGCTCGCCGGTGTAACGCCCGTCTTCGACCCGGGCGCGCGTCGCGAGCACCCCGGCCACACCGAAGTGGCGCGCGAGCGGACGGACGACCTCCTCGGGCGACGAGCTCACGATGTAGATGTCCCGGCCCTCCGACCGGTGCAGGTCCATCAGGTCGAGGGCCTCCTGGTAGACGAACGGATCGATCACGTCGATCAGGACGTCCGCGACCAGGCGTTCGACCTCGTGCCGGTCCCATCCCCGCGTGAGCTGGAGCATCCCCTCCTTCAGCCGGTCCATCTTCTTCTCGTCCGCGCCGACCAGCGCGTACACGAGCTGCGCGTACGCACCACGCACGAGCTGCCCGCGGGTGACCATCCCCGCCCGGTACATCGGCCGCGAGAGCGCGAGCGAGGACGAGCGCGAGATGATCGTCTTGTCGAGGTCGAAGAACGCAGCTTCCACGTCGGCCATGGTAGCGGGGCACACCAACGCCTCCGGGAACGAAGACCACCGCGCGGTCCCGAGGTCCTCGGCGGGGCATGCGAGGGCGTCACGCGGTGCGGGCACGGCCCGAGCTCACGATCGAGCACCCGGCGAGCTCCGCACGGCAGCATGAAAGCCCGCCGGACCGAACCGGCGGGCTCTCGCGCGGCGTGCGGTGGTCGACCCGCGACCTAGAAGGTCGCGCTACCGACGCACACCTCGTCCGTCGAGACGTTCCTCGCCCTCGCGCGGAACACGTCCGAACTGGCCGTGTCGTTCTCGAGGATCCGGACGGTGAACGAGCCGCTCGCGCCTCGCGTCGTGCGCGTGCCTCCGAACGCGAGATCGCCGTCGTGGCGGATCTTGACCCTCCACTGGTCGCCCGAGACGTTCTGGTCGACCTCGTACTCGACCTCGAGCCGACCGTTGTCCGGCGAAACCTTCAGCTTCCAGTCGCTCGAGTTGCTGCAGGATCCTCGCTCGATGACGTCGTTCTGCCCCGCCGACGCGACCGCCGCGGGCACGAGCAGCACGAACGCCGTCACGAGCGCGAACGCGATCCCCTTCTTCATGCCGACCTCCCTCGATCGATGACGAGGCCCAGCGTAAGGAGGCGGCCGCTAACGACGGGTAAAGGGCGGCAGCGCTCTGGGTTAAGGTTCGCCGCTATCCTCGATCGCGGAGGCGTCAGGGCACCTGGTGGGCCCCCCGGTCTTCAAAACCGGTGTGCGGGCGAGAGCTCGCAGGCGGGTTCGATTCCCGTCCGCCTCCGCGTCTTGACCTGCGGAAAGCGCGCGAGCGAAGGGAACTGTGGAAGAACCATCCACCGGCCCTCAGCCTCGTTTCCGCAGTGGACGACCAGTGCGCCGTGGACGGCATCGCGCGAGTGCCTGCGCCTGCGCCGCGAGCCCCACGCTCGTGCCTGCTGGCTGGCCTTCCGCCTGATGGACAGAGTGGAGATGACCCCTGCTGGCGGTTGGCTCTCCAGAGCCCGGCGGCGGTCGGGGTCTTACAGTCGCTTCTAGAACCGGTGTTCGGGCGAGGGCCGGCTGGCGGGTTCGCTTCCCGTCCGCCTCCGCTCGAGGATGAGCGTTCGCAGACTGTCGTCTATGAGGCCGGACCACGCGCTCGCGCACTCGCCGTAGCACTCGAAAGTGGGCACCAGGCCGGCGTGGGTGAACCGAAGCTCCGTCTTGCCCTCCTTCTCGGAGATATCGAAGACGATGTCAGTGCCGTTCCACTCGCTCTCGTCTCCGACGAAGCTCAGATAGGAATCCTTCACATGCCAAACGACCCTGCGGCCTCTGAACATCTCCGTGATCTCCTGCTCGGAGCGGTGGATGTCCTTGTAGCGGTAGATGAAGCTCGCGCCCATCTTGTCGGTGTCGCCCTCGATCACGACCTCTCCATGGTTCTCTCCTGACCACCATCCTCTGACGTCGTTGATCGCCTCGAATACCTCCTCTGGGGTTCGGTCAACCAGGAAGGATGTGGTGAAACTCCTATCGCTCACGCATACCTCCTTCGCTCGTCACCCGACGGGCTGCGGCGCCACGAACGCCGCGAACTGGCGCTCGAGTCCCTTGGCCGCGCCGCCCCGCCAGCCTTCGGCCACCGCCGCCGACATCGGATCGGGGAAGATATCCTCCTCGCCCCTATCGATCCCATCGAAGATCGACCGCGCCACGGACTTCGGAGAGGCCTTCGGTACGTCGAGGTCACGCGACATGTCGGTGTCCAAAGGCCCGGCCAAGACCGTGTGAACCCTCACGCCCCGGCCCACGAACAAAGCGCGCATCGACTGCGAGAGCGAAAGAGCGGCGGCCTTCGAGACCGAGTAGGCTGGGATGACTGGCAAGGCGGCCACCGCGGCCACCGAAAGAACGTTGACGATGGCTCCCCCGCTGCGAGTCAGTGAGGGGAGGAAGGCCTTGGTCACCCCGTAGGTACCGAAGAGGTTGACGGCGAGGTGCTGTTCGAGCAAGGCCCGATCGCTCAGGTCATCGAAGAGCCCTAGTCCGGCGTTGTTGATGAGTATGTCGAGAGGCCCGACCCTTCTGACGGCCTGCCGGATCTGCGCTACGTCGGTCACGTCCAAGATCACGGGCGTGACCCGCTCGTCCGGGTGTTGCAGAGGCTTGCGCGTTCCGGCGTAGACGCGCTTCGCGCCCCTGCTCAGAGCCTCTTCCACCAGAGCCTGGCCAAGGCCCCGGTTGGCCCCCGTCACCAGGATCGCCTTGCCTCCGATCGTCGCTTCCGCCATCACGGACCTCCTGATCGTCGCTGGGCTGCTTGTCGTCCGGGGCAAGCCATTCCCATTTCCTGCTCGGGTGGACACCGCTTCGGCCGGGAACTGGGCGGTCGCGCGGCGCCCACTTCTCGGCGCGCGCCGTGTCTACCCGGTGGACGAGGGCGACGCCTTGGTCGGAACGAGAAGAACGGAGTCCAGATGTGATGAGAGGACGGAGCCGTGAGCACAGAGCTCATCGAGCGAGCCAGGACCGGCGACCAGGACGCCTTCCGCGAGCTGGTCGAGCCCCACCGCCGGGAGCTGCACGTGCACTGCTACCGGATCCTCGGTTCGGTGCAGGACGCCGAGGACGCGTTGCAGGAGACGCTGTTCGCGGCCTGGCGAGGGCTCGAGGATTTCGAGCGGCGAGCGTCCGTTCGCACCTGGCTCTACGAGGTCGCCACCAGCCTCGCCCTGAACACGCTTCGGGCCGCTAGGCGGCGACCGCACGTGGAGCTGCCATTCCCCGAAGCCCAACTTCCCGAGCCTACCGGGCGCGTCGAGCCCGTCTGGCTCGAGCCGTACCCCGACGTCCTGATCGAGAACGAGCTCGAAGGCCCCCGCGGCCCGGAGGCGCGTTACGAGACCAAGGAGGCGATCTCGCTGGCATTCATCACGGCGCTGCAACTGTTGCCGGCGCGGCAGCGGGCCGTGCTGATCCTGCGCGACGTGCTCGGCTTCCGTGCCGCCGAAGTCGCCGAGATGCTCGACTCGAGCGTGGAGTCGGTGACCGCGCGC
>JBAVEY010000145.1:0-7746 GCA_049587975.1 Actinomycetota bacterium
CGGTCATCGCCTGGACGGCGTCCATGTAGATCGCGTCCAGGTCGGGGCGCTCCTCCCGGTCGACCTTGATCGAGACGAAGTGCCGGTTCATCAGCGCGGCGGTCTCGGCGTCCTCGAAGCTCTCGCGTTCCATGACGTGGCACCAGTGGCAGGCGGCGTAGCCGATCGAGAGCAGGATCGGCTTGTCCCCGGCACGGGCCCGCTCGAGCGCCTCCTCGCCCCACGGGTACCAGTCCACGGGGTTCTCGGCGTGCTGGAGCAGGTACGGGCTCGTCTCGTTCGCGAGGCGATTCATGGCTCGACGAGCAGTCTAGGCAGGGGGCGATGTTGATCGTCCGGTTCCGTCTTCGAGATCCGCCGGCCGAAGTTGTGGTGCGGGGGGGTGAGGAGATGCGATGCTGTGGCCCGCGCTTCCACTGGCGCGCCCACCGACCGATAAGACCTACATGCGGAAACCGGCCGAGTTCCTGAGGTCGCAGCTGCGCCTGCGGATCGCCGTCTTCGCGGCGACGATCGCCGTCGCGACCAGTCTCGCCCTGATGGGCATACGGTGGTGGCCCGCCTCCTTCGTGGCGCTCGGGCTCCTGTTCGTCCTGGAACGCCAGGCGGGGAGGGGCCGGGTTCTCGATCTTGCGCCCCTCCGAAGCGGGATACTCGGTGAGCAGGCAGTCGCGGACGCCCTGGCCGGGCTGCCGTCCTCGTACTGGGTCCTGCATGGCGTCTCGACTGGGCACGGGGACGTCGACCATGTCGTCATCGGCCCCACGGGCGTCTTCGCGATCGAGACGAAGGCCTGGCAGGGCTCGTTCTACCGCAAACGAGGACAGCTCCACTTCAACGGGAAGCCGGCCGAGCACGTGTTGCGGCAGGCGCGGGGCGCCGCCGGGCAGGTCCGTCAACTCCTCCTGGAGGCCGGCATCGACGAGTGGGTCGAGGCCGTCGTGGTCGCCTCGCGGGCCTCCGTCTCACGCTCTCCCATACGTTTCCGCCAGGCCTACGTCGTTTCGATCAAGGGCGTCGTGGACTTCGTCACGGGCCGGCGTCGCTGGCTTCGCAGCGCGACGGTCTTGGCGGCGGTGGCGAGCCTGGTGGAGCCGGGAGGGGAGGACCGCTCGGTCGACCGTGGCGGAACCCCCTCGGCGCCCTGAGCGCGGACGCGGCGACCGCGCAACACGTCGCGGACGAGTCTCGTCCTCGCGGCTCTCTACTTCCCGAAGAAGGTCTCGGCGACCTTGATGGCGCCGGGCCCCAGGATCACGATGAACAACGCAGGTAGGACCATGAAGATCATGGGGAACAGGAGCTTCAGCGGCACCTTCTGGGCCACCTCCTCCGCTCGCTGTCGCCGCTTCTGTCGGAGCTCCGTTGACTGAGACCGGAGCACCTTCGCGACCCCAACGCCGTACTTGTCGGCCTGGATCATCGACAGCACGAATCCATCCAGTTCCGGGACCTCGGTCCGGTCGTTGAGGTGCCGGAACGCGTCGGCCCTGCTCACGCCGATCTGCATCTCCTGGAGCATCCGAGCGATCTCCTCCGACAGCGGACCGGGAACGTTCTTGACCACCTGGGCGAGCGCGGCGTCGAAGCCGAGGCCCGCCTCGACGCTGATCGTCAGGAGGTCCATGGTGTCGGGCATCGCCTTGCGGATCTGCTTCTGGCGCTTCGAGGCGCGGGCGGCCAGGCCCGCGCTCGGGAACGTGTACCCGGTGAGCGTGAACAGCGCGACCGTCATCACCGACACGACGATGCCCGTGAACGGCAGCAACGGGACCACCAGGATGCCCGCCACCAGGCCGACGATGCCGAAGACGATCTTGAACGCCACGATCCGCTCGGCCGTCAAGGACGGGGGGTTCCCCGCCAGCTCGATCAGCCGGTTCGTCCGTCCGTACAGATCCAGGGGAGTCAGGCGGGTGATCGACGAGATCACCTTACCTGTGAACGGGAAGATGAGCCGGTCCAGGGCCGATGCCTTGAGCTGTTCGTCCCGGAGGTTCGCGACGTTCTCCGCCATGCCCCCGACCTGCGTCTGCAGCACCGCCACATATCGGCGTCGCCTGTTGAGCACCATGTCGACCACGATGCCGAGCACGAAGATCGTCGAGAACGTCCCGATGAGCGCGAGCGTGAGCCACACCTGACTGTTAGACATCGATCCTCACGATCCTTGTCATCACGAAGATACCCAGCCCCATAAGGGTCCCGCCTACGAGCAACAAGATCCGACCCAGCATGGTCGTGAACAGCGGGGCGACGTACTCGGGGTTCATGAGCGCGAGGTAGAGGAAGATGCCGAATGGCAGCGCGGCCAGGATCGCGATGGACAGTCGCCCTTCCGCCGACAGAACCCGTACCTGACGCTGCACGTACGCGCGCTCGCGAACGGTGTTGGCCACGATGTCGAGCACCTCCGCAAGGTTTCCCCCCACTTGCCTCTGGATGTTCACGGCCATGACGGCCCACCGCATGTCCTCGCTGCCGACGCGGTCGGCCATCTCGATCATCGCGTCGTCGATCGACCGACCCAGTCGGATCTCCGACACCACCCGATGGAACTCGCCGGCCGACGGTTCTTTGATCTCGCCTGCCACCTGGTCGAGAGCCTGGAGGAAGCTGTGCCCCGCCCGGAGGGAGCTCGCCAGGATCGCCAGGACGTCGGGGAGCTGCTCGGCCATGTTCTTCTGCCGCTTCTTCCGAGTGCGAACCAGCCATGCGTACGGGATCAGGCTCGCGACGACGGCGAACATCAGGACGAAGATGATGTTCGTCAGCAGCAGGGCTCCGATGACGCCGCCGGCGACGGCGCAAAGGACCGTGAACGCCGCGAACTCGCCGGCCTTCATGGGGAGCTCCGCCTGCTCGAGCATCGCTTCCAGTCGGCCGATGAACCCGCCCGCCGTGGCCAGGCGCTCGCCCGCCTGGGCCATCCCGGCGGGTATCCACGAGGTCTCACTGGCCGCGTCCTTCTTGCCACGTCCCATCAGGGCGGCCAGGCTCCGTCGCTGCTGGCCCTTCGTCTTCGTCGACAGGAGCATCACGGCCAGCAGGAACGTCGCTACGAAGGCCGCCCCCAACACGAGTGTCAGCCAGGCGTCGTTGCCGAACAGGTCATGGGTCATGTGCGGCGACCTCCATCGGTCGCGAAGACCTCGACCGGGATCGAGATCCCTCGCTCGGCCAGGTGATCCACGAACCTCGGACGCAGGCCGGTTGCCTGAAGCTGCCCGCGGAACTTGCCGTCCTCGTCGATCCCGGCGCTGTAATCGAACAGGAACAGATCCTGAAGGCTGATGATGTCCCCCTCCATGCCCACGATCTCCGTGACGTGCGTGATGCGGCGCACGCCGTCCTTCATGCGGGTCTGGTGGACCAACAGATGGAGGGCCGAGGCGACCTGTTCCCGGATCGCCCGGACCCCGAGGTCCATCCCGGCCATCAGCATCATCGTCTCCATACGGGACAGCGCGTCGCGCGGAGAGTTCGAGTGGATGGTCGAGATCGACCCATCGTGGCCGGTGTTCATGGCCTGCATCATGTCCAGGGCCTCGCCGCCACGGACCTCGCCGACCACGATCCGGTCCGGTCGCATGCGCAGGGCGTTGCGGACCAGGTCGCGGATCGTGACCTCGCCGCGGCCCTCGATGT
Organism: Actinomycetota bacterium; assembly: GCA_049587975.1. GTDB lineage: Bacteria > Actinomycetota > UBA4738 > UBA4738 > HRBIN12 > DASSJM01. The sequence continues at coordinate 3,649 of JBAVEY010000145.1, forward strand.
TCGGCGGTCGGTACTCCAGACGCACCACGTGTGGCTGCTGGAGTCTGAGCTCCGCCGAGTCCTCGATCGTGAGGATGCGTTCGTCGTCGGGCAGGAACGACGACAGCACGTTCAGCGTCGTCGTCTTCCCTGCGCCCGTCCCCCCGGAGACCAGGATGTTCAGGCGCCCCCGGACACAGGCGTCGAGTAGCTCTACGGTCTGCTTGGTGAGGGTCCCGAACGAGACCAGGTCCTCGGCCCGGTATGGCTCCGCTGAGAACTTCCGGATGGTCAGGCAGGCGCCGTCGATCGCGAGCGGTGGGACGATCGCGTTCACACGCGAGCCGTCGGGCAGGCGCGCGTCCACGTACGGCGACGTCTCGTCGACCCGGCGACCTACCCTGGCCACGACCTTGTCGATGATCTGGCGGAGCTGAGCGTCGTCGCGGAACTTGGCACCGGTCCAGTAGATCCTGCCGGCGCGCTCGACGTAGATGGAGTCCCAACCGTTCACCATGATCTCGGTGACGTCGGGGTCGCGGGCGAACGGCTCGAGCGGACCCAACCCCAGGACGCTGTCCCCGATCTGACGAACGATGACGAGCTTCTCCTGAGCGGAGAGGGCCGACTCCTCCTCGTCCAACAACTCTCGGAGGTGCTGTTGGACCAGGCCCTCGAGCTGGCTATCGGAGAGCGTGGCGTCGTAGAGCCGGGGCCCCAGCGTCTCCACGAGCCGGTCCTGGACGCGGTTCCGCGTCTCGGCGATCTTGGTCTGGGCGACCCGGTCGTTCGGTGTTGCGTTGGCCAGTCGATCTGCGAGCGACATGTCGTTGTCCTCCTACCGCTTGAAGAGCCGGCGCTTCCCCACCGAGGGGGTCGGCGAGAGCTCGCCCTCGTCGGCCGAGGGTGCACTGACGAACCGTGAGGCGAACCGGAAGATGCTGTCGGCGACCTCGGAGTCGGGCTCCTCGAGGACGACGGGCCGCCCCTTGTTCAGGCAGGTTGGCACGAGGCGGCTGGACGGGATCATGGTGTCCACCTGGATCTTCATGACCCGTTCTACGTCCTTGGGATCCAGGCCGACCCGGCTGTCGGCTCGATTGAGGACGACCCGGAACCGGTCGCGCGGCACACCGATCGTGAGCAGGGTCTCGAGCGCCTTCGAGAGGTGTTTGACCCCCACGACGTCGAGCATCGTCACGAGGCAGATGGCGTCCGACAGGTCGAAACAGGCCAGGGCGAGGTCCGTGTAGGCCGCCGAGGCGTCGACCACGACGAACGGGAAGTTCTCGCGCAGCACCCGTAGGTACTTGCCGACGGCCTCTCCGCCGGGCGGCGGCGCGGAAGGATCGGGCACCGCACCGAAGCCCCACAGGTGCTCGTCCAGCTTCGTGCCGTTCGCGAACACGACCTCGCGGTCGGCTCTCTCGCCGAGGGAGAGCAGGTCCGTCATCTCTTTCGCGGGCTCGCGCCCGAAATACGAGAAGACGTCCCCCATGTTGACGTCGAGATCCACCAGCGCGGTCTCCTGCTTCGTGATGCCGGCTAGCGCGGCGCCCAGGTTCGTGGTCAGGAAGGTCTTCCCCACCCCGCCCTTGGAGGCGAACACCGAGATGATCGAGCCTCGGTGCTTGGTCGTGGCGGCTCTCTGTCCCCTCGCGTTGCTGAGGTTCTCCGCCCACAGGATGGCCCGCTCCACGGCATCGCGGAGCTCCTCGGCTCCCCGGGTCAGATCCACCACGTCCCGGATCCCGGCGCGCATGGCGGCGGGGAGCAGCCCGTTCCAGGACTTGTCCCGGACCACGATGACCGCGGTCATCGGGGCGACCCGGCCCACGAACTCGGCCAGGCCGAGCGCATCGGGCTCCCGCACCTCCGGGGACAGGACGAGGACGTGAGAGGAGTGATCGGTATCCACCAGGATCTCCTCGGCCGCGACGACGCTCTGCACCCAGCCGACCGCGTCATCCTCGACCTCCAGCGACCGAGCGAGCGCCGCCCGGAAGGTCTGGGGCGTCCCCACCGCGATGACTTGTTGCTGGATCACTTCACGACCTGGGCGTAGGTGATCGGCTCCATGGGCTGGCCATTCTCGTCCGGTGGCAGCAGGCCGAACCACACGGTCCCCGACTCCATCGAGAAGACGAAGTGCTGCGCGTCCTCGGGCGTGAGAGCGAGGGTGACGGACAGCGAGCCGGGAAGCTGCTCGCTGGACGTCTGCGAGTCGCCGCCGCCGAACGTGCTGGTCGCGAGCGGACGGTACACCGCCAACAGCTCGGCCGTGGGAACGAGGACAAGGGTGGTGGTCTCCTTCGCCGCGCCCTTGCCCGGAGCGTCCTTGAAGGTCGAGTAGATCGTCACATGGTCGCCGGCGTTGATCGCTCCGGCGACTGATCGTGAAGCATCCAGCGACACGGTCATCGCCTCCATGCCCTCCGGGATGGCCAGGGCCCCACCCGGCACGTTCCCTGAGATGCGAGCGACCGGGATCTGCTCGCCGGCCAGGATAGCCACGCTGTTGCTCTTGCCCGTCAGCTGGTCGAGCGAGGTGACGGCGCCGTCGACGACAACGCTCGCCGGGACCTGGATGATCTGGAACTGGTCGTCTTTGATCAACTGGTCCAGGTCCGTCCTGGCCGGCAGGTCCACCTTGGAGACGACGACAGCAACCATCGTCCCACCGGTCTTCGCGTCTTCCTGCACGCCGCGGGAGTACATGAACACACCTACGGTCGCCAGCGTCGCCAGGAGCAACGCCAGGAGCACGACGAGCCCTCTACCCTTCATGTCGATTCCCCCTGTGTCTTCTCGCTAGGTCTTCTTCGGCCGCCGGTCGGCAGAGCTTTAGTTGACGAGTCGAACTTGCCCCAGGGTCTACTCCACGAGCCGGACTGTCGGGGAGCCGTTGGTCGGGTTCTGATCGGCAGCGACCACCGAGAGCTCGATGCAGAACGCAGACCCCGGGGCCTTCTTCCCGCTGAACCCGCAGTCATTCGTGTGCCCGGCCTTATCTATGTCGTGCCCCGTCTCAAACACGTTCTCGATGTAGAAGCCCTGGAACTTGATGACCGGGTAGGACGCGACCGGATTCACGTACCTCGGCCAGCAGCCCTCCGCGGGGCAAGGAGCGCTCGCGGGCGCCACCACGGGGAAGGAGACGACCGGCCTGGGCTCCGGTGGCGGCGGGTTGCCGACGGTGTCGATCCACGTCTGGATCGCGTGCAGAGGAGCAGTGTTCTTGCCGTCCTTGGCGCACACCCAGACTGGCACGTTCCACAGGGTCGGCGAGAAGCCCGACCCCCCCGTCCCCATCTGCCCGACGTAGTTCATCAGGTCGTTCGCGCCGCCGGTGGACGGGCATGACGTCGGGGGGTTGGGCTCGCCCTGAAGCGGCCAGCCCTCGGGGAAGTTGAGCCATCCATACTGCTGGCCGGAATTGTCGTACCCGACGTAGCAATGAGAGCCCGTCCCGCCCTTGAGGCAATCGTCCACCTTGAGTGCCTCCACCTTGAGCGGAGCGGGACCCGACAGCTCTAGGGTCCACTCCGCAGTGGCGGTGGCCGCGACGGTTCCGCTGTCGAACCCGAAGATCTGCGCGAAGAAGTACTGCTGAGGAACGTTGACCGTAACGGTGACCGTGTTCTTGCCGTCCGGATCCGGGTTCCCGGCTCCGCTGCACACCGCCGGGTTGGGATCGATCTGGAAGCCGGTCACGGTGGCCGCATCGTTGTTGTCGGCGACGAGCTCACCGGCGGCCTGCCTCGCGCTGGCCTCGCCATGGGCAAGCCCGCACTCCCTCGCCGCGGCCAGGGCGCCGGCGTCGGCGGCGTTCACCATGTTCCGCTTGAGGGTCACGCCACGGCCGAGGTCGAACACCAGCACCAGCATCCCGAGCATGACGATCAGCGAGATGGCCACCATCGCCAGGACCGCGCCCTGCTCTTCGTCGCGCAGCCGCGCCAAGCTGAACCTGCCTACTCGCATCGGAACACCGCCTTGATGGTCGGGGTGATGGTCATGTCGCTCCAGAACGGGATGTTGATGTTGAGCGATTGCTCCCACGAGACCTGCACGTCCTCGCCTTGGTCAGCGTCGGTACATCCGTCCGGGGCGGGGCCT
>JBAVEY010000146.1:0-1635 GCA_049587975.1 Actinomycetota bacterium
CAGGTATGCAACACGGCGCCGCAGACTAGCCGGCCGAGCGAGGGGAAGACTACCCCGTCCCGCGGCTAGTCTCCGAGTCGACTTCGAACCAGACGATCGTGCAATCGCCCCTCCGGTCGATGCCCCACGCTGACGCGAGCTGGTCGACGAGGAAGGCACCCAATCCGGAGTCGCTCAGGCTTGGGCAAACGGGAGCGGATGGATTGAACCCCGTTCCGCCGTCGATGACCTCGACGCGAATCCGTTTGCCGCGGTTCACCCGCAGGACGATTTCCTCCCACTCGGTCGTCCAAGCGTGCTCTACGGCGTCGGAGACGAGCTCGGACGTTAGGACGGTCACATCGGTCGCAACGCCCTTGGGCAAGTCCCGGATCAGCGAACCGACGGCGATGCGGGCGAGCATGGGGGCCGTGGTGTCAGGGGGAAGTCGGAACTCGTACGGCGCTTCGGTAGGCAGCGTGCATCACCTCCGCGTGTCAAGGGCGCCGCTACCCGAGAGGTCTTCGTCCTATGCGCCGGCTCAACGATTTCAGGCTTTCGGCCGCCACGCCGTGGACTGACGGCCTAACCTGCCCGTTCTCTCATGAGGGTCGTTCGCGAAGGCGTCGAAAGGTTAGGGGAGGAGCTCGACGGTTCAAGAAGCAAGGTTGCTGCGGAAGATCGGTTCGCTTGATCGGGGGGGTGACGGCGCTCGAGACCAAGTGAGCAGGAGGGCGCCGCGCTCCTCGTCCCTCTCGGCCGCGAAGGGCTACCCAGCCATCCAGCAGTTCATAGTCGTGCAGAAGGGACCTGGGGATGTCGCAAGCCTCGGTCTGGTCCTCCACGGGACCGCTGGGGCGCTTGCTGCCCGCCGGGAGGTAGGCGCGGCGCGTGGTTGGAGGCCGCCGCCCAGCGACACGAACGCGAGCTTGACGATCGGCTCGGCCACATCCCGTCGATCGCTGACGAGGGGATTCATGCCCGATACCTCGCTGAGGCGCGCGGATCCCTCGACCCGGAGGCATGGGATCGGGCGTGGGCCGAGGGCGCGGCCGCGAGCCTGGACGAGACTATCGCGTATGCGCTGTCGATCGAGTGAGAATGCTCGCGTTGTGGATCGCGGCGTAGGACGCCCGGACGTCGTAAACGCCGTGACGGTCGATGGGTTCTGGGCGCCGTCGCGCTTCTTCCGCCAGATGGTCAGGTCCTTGAGTTCGAGCGGGAGCCCCCGCGCGGCGAACCGGGCCTTACCCACCTAGGCGACGGCCTCCAGCTCCGTCCGGTACTTGATGGGAATGGAGACCGGGACCCCGAACGCAGTGAACCGTGTGTCGTCTACGTGGAGCACAGTAGGCGGATCGAGAGGATGCCTCGCTGGTCCGGCAGGTTCAGGCACCCCGAGACTCCTGCGCCGCCCCGTGTTCAACGACTACGGCTCGCCCCGCGGGCCGTGATCGTCGGCGCAGGCGTTCTGGTCGTGCTCATCGCGATATCCGCGACCCGGAGTCGTGTCGCTCCCCGCGGGGTCAAAGCCCACTTAGCCTGCGCAGGTCGCCGCTGGCGGTGACGCCCTGCGACTCCGCGTCAGCCCGGCTGATCCGTCCCAGCAGCAGACCGACCACGGCGTCGGGCGGCCCAGCGAGCGTCACGTCGGGC
>JBAVEY010000147.1:0-2211 GCA_049587975.1 Actinomycetota bacterium
ACGTACCGCATGGGCCTCCGCCCACCGCGCGGCGAGATCGTCCTGTCTGGCCGGGTCCCCTGGGCGATCCAGGGCGCCTTCGGGATGTCCGACGTCGTGGCCGACCTCGAGGACCTGGAGCTGAGGACCCTGGAGATCTCCGGAGGCACGTCCGCGTTCGAGTTGAGGCTGCCTCGACCCAAGGAGACGGTCCGGGTCCGGATCGGCGGGGGGGCCAGTAACCTCGAGCTGATCCGGCCCACCGGGGTGCCCGTCCGGGTCCAGGTGGGGAGTGGCGTCTCGAAGCTGGCCATCGACGACTTCCGGGTCGAGTCGGCCGGCGGCAAGACCGACTGGCGGAGCCCCGACTTCGACCAGGTCGAGGGCCGGTACGACGTCGAGATCGGCGCCGGCGCCAGCAAGGTCACGATCCGAACCTGAGGGAAGGAGCGGCTCACGTCACACCGATCGGGCGAAGGCCCCGGTGATCCCGAGACACGACGGAAGGGCACATGACGATGAAGGCGTGGGTCTACGAGAGGTACGGGTCGCCCGACGTGCTCGGGTTCGAGGAGGTCGAGACGCCGGCGCCGGACGGCGACGAGGTGGCGGTGCGCGTTCGGGCCTGCGGGCTCAATGCGGCGGACTGGCACGTGATGCGGGCCGACCCGTTCTTGGTCCGGCTCCGCTTCGGGCTCCGGCGGCCACGACACCCGATGATCGCCGGCTGCGACGTCGCGGGCGTGGTCGAGTCGGTCGGCGAGCGCGTCACGCGGTTCTCCCCGGGCGACCCCGTCTTCGCGGAGGTGGGGTTCACCGGAGGCCTCGCCGAGCTCGCGACGACGCGCGAGGACCGTGTCGCGCGGATGCCGGCCAACTGCACGTTCGAGCAGGCGGCCGCGATACCGGTGGCGGGCGTCACGGCGCTCCGGGCGATCCGCGACGCCGGTCGGGTCGGGCCCGGAACGACGGTGCTCCTGATCGGGGCATCCGGCGGCGTCGGCACCTTCGCCCTCCAGATCGCCCGAGCCCTCGGCGGAGTGGTCACCGCGGTGTGCGGTCCGGCAGCCGTCGAGCTCGTCCGCTCCCTCGGTGCCTGCGAGGTGATCGACTACACCGTCCAGGGGTCCGTCCCGGCCGGTCGGACCTACGACGTCGTCGTGAACAACGGGGGGACGCACTCGCTGCGTTCGCTCCGCCGCATGCTCACCCCCAAGGGCACCCTCGCGGCCGTAGGGGGCTCCCAACACGGGGGCCTCTTCGGCCCCGGTGGGATCGCGATGCGCGGCAAGTTCGTCGCGCCGTTCGTTTCGCAGCGGATCGTGGCCGTCGAAGGTGAGAGCAACGAGGCCGACCTCGCGACGCTCGCCGCGATGATCGAGGCAGGCGACGTAACCCCGGTGATCGATCGGGCCTACCCGCTCGAGGAGGCGCCCGACGCGCTCCGTTACGTCGAGGACGGCCACCCGAAGGGCAAGGTCGTCGTGATGGTCGGCGACGAGCGTTCTGAGGCGGACGGGCCGGGCAGCGCTCTGTGACTCGACCGGGTGCCCCGTCGTGGCCGACGGGCCCCCCACCCTCGATCCGCGGACGACGTTGCTCGTCCGTGCACCCCGCGGCAAAGACACGGGGCTCGAGGGCCGGGGCGCGTGGCAAGGTTGCCTGCTGACGCTCCGGGGCGAGGGCACCAGGACGGGAGGATCAGCATGTGGTTTCGTACCCACGGGTACATGGAATCCATACGACGCAGGGAGCAGCTAGATCGGAGCCCGCATTGACCGCTTGGACCGATGACGAGCTCGCCGCGATCGCGGGAGCGAACGAGCTCACCGTAGCCCCCTTGCGCAACGACGGCACGCTACAGAACGCGCGGATCGTCTGGGTGGTCCGTCGGGAGGATGACGTCTACATCCGATCCGTGAACGGGGACGAAGGAGCCTGGTTCCGCGGCGTGCAGGCCCGCCACGCAGGACACATCGCTGCCGGCGGCCTCGACGTCGACGTCTCGTTCGAGGATGCAGACCATGACCTGGACGACGCGATCAACGAGGAGTACCGGCGCAAGTATGGTCGGTCATCGGCGGTCGAGCACATCACGAGTCCGAAGGCGCAGGCGACGACGCTCCGCATCGTGCGGAGCTGATCGGGGAGGACGATGAAGCACGCGAAGCTTGGCACCCTCGACGTCGGCCGCATCGGGTTGGGGACGATGGGGATGTCCCACGCCTACAC
>JBAVEY010000148.1:0-3104 GCA_049587975.1 Actinomycetota bacterium
CATGGCGAAGAAGGCGTTGAGGAACAAGCAGGAGGCGCAGGCCAAGTTCAAGGTGCGCGAGTACACGCGCTGCCGGCGATGCGGCCGGGCGCGGGCCGTCTACCGGCGGTTCCTGCTCTGCCGCATCTGTTTCCGCGAGCTCGCGCACGCCGGCGAGCTGCCGGGGGTGACGAAGGCGTCATGGTGAAGCTCGCGACCAACGTCAACGACCCCGTCGGCGACATGCTGACCCGGGTGCGCAACGCGAACCTGGCGTACAAGGACGACCTCGTCGTCCCCGCGTCCAAGATGAACGAGGCGCTCCTGCAGATCCTGACCACCGAGGGCTACGTCGCCGGGTTCGGCGAGGAGGGCGAGGGGATCGAGCGCGTGTACCGAGTCACGCTGAAGTACGACGCCAAGCGGCAGCGCACGATCAGCGGCATCAAACGCGTGAGCAAGCCGGGCCGTCGGGTGTACGCGGGGCGCGACGAGCTGCCCCGGGTGCTCGGTGGGCTCGGCGTCGCGATCATCTCGACCTCGCAGGGTGTGATGACGGACCGCGACGCCTCCCGCAAGGGGATCGGCGGCGAGGTCCTGGCGTACGTGTGGTGAGGCGGGAAGTGGCGGAGCGACGGGTGGGACGGGAGAGGAACGCAGGGACATGAGTCGGATCGGCAGGCAGCCCATCGAGATCCCGAGCGGCGTCGACCTCACGGTCGGCGAGGACGCCGTCGTGGTCGTCAAGGGCCCGCGCGGCGAGCTCTCGCAGCGGGTGCACCCCGAGATGCGCCTGGTCCGCGACGAGGGCGTGCTCCGCGTCGAGCGCCCGAGCGACGAGAGTTTCCACCGTAGCCTGCACGGGCTGACGCGCTCGCTCATCGCGAACATGGTCGAGGGCGTCACCAAGGGCTACGAGAAGCGCCTGGCGATCGTCGGCGTCGGCTACCGGGCGGCGATGAAGGGGAAGGCGCTCGAGGTCCAGGTGGGCTTCTCCCACCCTGTGACGGTCCCCGCGATCGACGGGATCGAGTTCGAGACCCCGACGCCGACCCAGATCGTGGTGCGGGGCAACGACAAGCAGCTCGTGGGCGAGGTGGCCGCCAACATCCGCAAGATCCGCAAGCCCGAGCCGTACAAGGGCAAGGGCATCCGGTACGAGAACGAGTACGTCCGCAAGAAGGCCGGCAAGGCCGCGAAGGGTGCGACCGCGTGATGGACGCCAAGACCAGACGCCGAGCCCGGGTCCGTCGCCACGTCCGCGTGCGCAGGAAGATCTCGGGTACCGCGGAGCGGCCACGCCTGGCCGTGTACCGCTCGAACCGGCACATCTACGCGCAGCTCGTGGACGACGAGGCCGCGCGCACGCTGGCCGCGGCCTCCGATCGCGAGGTGAAGGCGGGCGGTGACGGCCAGGGGAAGGGGAAGACCGCGCCGGCCAAGGCGGTCGGTGAGCTGTTGGCCGAACGCGCCAAGGCGGCCGGGATCGAACGGGTCGTGTTCGACCGCGGCGGCAGGCTGTTCCACGGGCGCGTGGCGGCGCTCGCCGAAGGTGCGAGGGAGAAGGGACTGCGGATCTGATGCGGCGGTACGACTCACAGGGCGAGAAGAGCATCTACGAGGAGCGGGTGATCTCGATCAACCGCGTGGCCAAGGTCGTCAAGGGCGGCCGCCGGTTCTCGTTCGCCGCGCTCGTCGTGGTAGGCGACGGCGCCGGCCGCGTCGGGCTTGGCTACGGCAAGGCCAAGGAGGTGCCCGCGGCGATCGCCAAGGGTGTCGAGGAGGCCAAACGCAAGATGTTCGAGGTGCCGATGATGGGCACCACCATCCCGCACCAGGTGACCGGTCGGGACGGCGCGGGCATCGTGCTCCTCAAACCCGCGGCGCCGGGGACGGGTGTGATCGCCGGCGGCGCGGTGCGCGCCCTGGTCGAGTGCGCCGGCATCAAGGACGTCCTGTCGAAGTCGCTCGGCTCCTCGAACTCGATCAACATCGTGAAGGCGGCGATGACGGGTCTGAAGGGTCTCCGGCGCCCCGAAGAGGTCGCGCGGCTCCGCGGGCGCGAGCTCCACGAGGTGGCGCCCAAGCCGATGCTCGCGGCGGTGGCCGCGGCGCAGGCGCGCCTGTCGGCGACGCGCGCGGCCAAGCTCGAGGAGGTCTACGGCGACCAGGCTCAGGCCTCGCCCGATGCGGGCGGCCGCCGATGACCCGGCTCAAGGTGACGCAGGTCCGCAGCGTGATCCACCGCCCGAAGGACCAGAAGCAGACGGTGCGGCGCCTCGGCCTGCACCGGATCCGCGACAGCGTGATCAAGGACGACCGCCCCGAGATCCGGGGGATGATCGCGAAGGTGCAGCACCTGGTCCGCGTCGAGGAGGTCGCCGACGAGGGCGCGGCTCGAGGCAGGGCGTCGTCGTGAAGCTCCATCACCTGAAGCCGGCGGAGGGCTCCAAGAAGGACCGCACCCGCGTGGGGCGCGGCCGCGCCGGCACGCGAGGCAAGACCGCGGGCCGGGGCACCAAGGGCTGGGGTGCGCGCCACAACCCCAAGCCGGGGTTCGAGGGCGGCCAGATGCCGCTCCAGCGTCGCGTGCCCAAGCTGAAGGGCTTCACCAACCCCAACCGCATCGAGTACGCGGTCGTCAACGTCGGGTCGCTCGGCGAGGTGTTCGAGGACGAGGTCGACCCGAAGGCGCTGCTCGAGCACGGCCTGGTCCGCAAGGGGCGGCCGGTCAAGATCCTCGCCCGTGGCGAGCTCGAGAAGGCGCTCACGATCCGCGCGCACGCGTTCAGCGAGGCGGCCCGGGCGAAGATCGAAGGAGCCGGCGGCAAGGCCGAGCTCATCCGAGACCAGGGGTAGGATAGGGACCCGTGCTCCGCGCCTTCGTCAACGCGTTCAAGGTTCCGGACCTCCGGAACAAGATCCTGTTCACCCTGGCCATCATCGCGGTCTACCGGCTCGGATCCCACGTCCCGGTCCCGGTCGTCGACATCAACATCCTGACCGACGCGTTGAAGAACCAAGGCAGCACCGGGTTCCTCTCGTTCATCGACCTGTTCTCCGGTGGCGCGCTCACGCGCATGGCCGTGTTCGGGCTCGGGATCATGCCCTACATCACGGCATCG
>JBAVEY010000149.1:0-90763 GCA_049587975.1 Actinomycetota bacterium
GATCCCTGACGGGCGCGTTCCTCTCGGGGCGGCGGGTGATCCCGACCCCGGAGGTCCGGCGCGCGCCCGGCGATCGCCGCCTGAAGGTCCTGGGCGCGCGCGAGCACAACCTCAAGAACGTCGACCTGGAGATCCCGCTCGGGCTCCTGGTCTGCGTGACGGGCGTCAGCGGCTCCGGCAAGTCCACCCTCGTGCAGGAGGTCCTGCTCCGGGCGCTGATGCAGAAGGTGTATCGCTCCCGTGCGTTGCCGGGCAAGCACCGGCGGCTGGTGGGGTGGGAACGGATCGACAAGGTGATCGACATCGACCAGTCGCCGATCGGGCGCACGCCCCGCTCGAATCCGGCCACCTATACGGGGATGTTCGACCACATCCGCAAGCTCTTCAGCCAGGTGCCGGAGGCGCGCGTCCGCGGGTACCAGCCCGGACGGTTCTCGTTCAACGTCCGTGGCGGACGCTGCGAGAACTGCGCCGGCGATGGGCAGATCAAGATCGAGATGCACTTCCTGCCGGACGTGTACGTCACGTGCGAGGTGTGCAAGGGCCACCGGTACAACCGGGAGACGCTCGAGGTTCGGTACAAGAACCGGTCGATCGCGGACGTGCTCGAGATGAGCGTGGACGAGGCCCTCGGGTTCTTCCAGAACATCCCCGTCATCAAGCGTCACCTGCAGACGCTCTCCGACGTCGGCCTCGGCTACGTCAAGCTCGGACAGCCGGCGCCCACGCTCTCGGGCGGCGAGGCCCAGCGGATCAAGCTCTCGTCGGAGCTCCAGAAGCGCTCGACCGGGAGCACCCTGTACATCCTGGACGAGCCGACGACCGGGCTCCATTTCGAGGACATCCGCAAGCTCCTGTCGGTCCTGCAGCGCCTGGTCGCCCAGGGGAACACGGTGATCGTGATCGAACACAACCTCGACGTCGTCAAGACTGCCGACTGGATCGTCGACCTTGGTCCCGAGGGCGGGGACGCGGGCGGCGAGGTCATCGTCGCCGGCTCTCCCGAGACCGTTGCGGCGCACCCGACTTCGCACACGGGCAGGTTCCTGGCGGAGGTGCTCGGCACCCTGCCGCTCGAACCGGCCGGCGCACCCAGCGAGGCCCGACGTTGACCGCCCGGCGCCCGCCACCTTGCTAGGATTGCGCCCGCTCATGCCCCAGGCCCTCCGATCGAAGCTGCTGCCGCTCGCCTTCGTACTCGCCGTGGGCGCGGCGGCCTGCGCGGAGCCCCCGACGCCCTCGGTGGACATCGCCTCGGGGCTCGGGTTCCTCCCCGAGGTCGCCGACTCGCTGAACGATGCGGGCATGTACCCGTCCGTGGTGACGAACCCCGATGGGCTGCCCGTCGTCGCGTACTTCGGGTTCCAGGAGACCCTCGAGAAGGGGGCGGTCCCGGTGACGCGTCCGGTCGGCGCTCCGTCGATCCCGGGGGTGTTCCTCGCGACGGTGAGCGACCAGGGGTACTGGACGCGGGGCGCCATCGCGATGGCGGCCGAGATCCCGAACGTGTCGATCGCCTTCAACCCCGCCTTCGAGCCGTCGGTCGCCGATCTGACGCCGGACAACGTCACCGGGCTCCAGATGGTGGCCGACGGCGACACGTACCACGCGGTCTGGGGTTCGGTCGACGGGATCTTCTACGCGACCGGCTCGCTCGACCCCGCGACCACGACCCAGGCCCAGGTCACGCGGGTCACGAAGACACCGGGGGTCGGGCCCTCGATCGCCCTGGTAGACGGCGAGCCCTGGATCGCGTTCTACACGTCCACCTCGTCAGCCGCGACGGTGCAGCTCGCGACGCCGAACGGCGACACCTGGTCCGACGACACGATCGCCGATGCCGCCGGCTGCGAGACGTGCCGGACGGCCGTGGTCGCCGCACCGGCGGGACCGGTCATCGCTTTCTCGGACGGCGGGAACGGGGTCCTGGTCGCATCGAACGACGGCGAGAACGGGTTCGTGAGCTTCGACGTCGCGGACAACGGCGGTCAGGGGTTGTCCGGGGTGCCGACGGACGGCGGGCTGGCGCTCTCGTACTACGACGCCGCGAACGGTCAGGTGACGATCGCGACGCGGGGTGGCGACGGGGCTACGGACACGGCGCCCGCAGGCGAGATCGCCGAGGGTTCGGCGGACGTCGTGGGGGCGGCCACGTCGCTGGCGATCGGCGCCGACGGCTCCACGAGCGTCGCCTGGGTGGATGCATCCAAGGGCGTGATGTTCGCGACCGGCGATCCCGGATCGCTCGAGCCGATCGACACCGGGACCTCGACGGTGGACGGCGCGTTCCCGTCGATCACGGCGAACGAGGACGGCTCGGTGACCTACCTTGCCTGGTACGCGACCGAGGAGCAGGACCTTCTGGTCGGCGGGTACGGCGAGTTCCAGGACGTCCCGTTCGCCGAGCCGAGCCCCACCCCCACGGGGCCCGTCTCGACGGGCGCGCCCTCGCCCACCGAGTGCACGCCCGTCCAGGGCGGCACGGTCGCGGTGGTGGCCCAGGGTGTCGCCTTCACCGAAGGGGATTGCATCCAGGCCACCCCCGGCGACGCCTTCTCGATCGAGTTCGACAACAAGGACACCGGCACCCAGCACAACATCGAGGTCTTCAGCGGTTCCGACCCGACGGGAGACACGATCTTCCAGGGCGACATCCTGACCGGCCCCGACCAGGCGACGTACGACATCCCCGCGCTCGACGCCGGCACGTACGCGTTCAACTGCGTCGTCCACCCCACCGTGATGATCGGGGAGATCCAGGTCGGGGGCGCCGGTGGCGGCGGAGGTCAGACCGGCGCAACGGGCGGTGGCGGCGCAGGTCAGACCGGCGCCACGGGCGGTGGCGGCGGGCAAGGCGGCGGTGGCGGCGCCTCGACCACGACCGTGACGGCTTCAGGGGTCGCGTTCGACACCTCGACGATCGATCTGCCGGCGGGCGAGGCGAGCACGATCCACTTCGTGAACCAGGACAGCGGCGTCCAGCACAACATCGCCATCTTCCCGAGCGCCGACGACCTGGCGAACCCGCTGTTCCGGGGCGACCTGCTCACCGGGCCGGGGGAGACCGACTACGCGATCGACCCTCTCCAGGCGGGCGAGTACTACTTCCACTGTGACGTGCACCCGACCATGAACGGAACGGTGAACGTCTCCTAACGGTGCCGTAGGGCTTCCCGGCCCGGTCTCCGCAGGTCGTCGCGCTACGATGGCTCGCGTGAGCCTCTCTCGCCCCGACCCCTCGTCGATCCCCGACGGTCCGGGCGCCTACCTGTTCCGCGACGCCGACGGTCGGGTCGTCTACGTCGGGAAGGCGAGGTCGCTCCGCAGGCGCCTGGCCAACTACTGGGGCCGCGACCTGCACCCCAGGACCGAGGCGATGCTCTCGGCGGCCTCCTCGGTCGAGTGGATCATGGCCTCCACCGAGGTCGACGCGCTCCTGCTCGAGTACAACCTGATCCAGGAGCACCGTCCCCGGTTCAACGTCCGGTACCGAGACGACAAGTCCTACCCGTACCTCGCCCTCACGGTGGGGGAGCGGTGGCCCCGCGCGCAGGTCCTGCGGGGAGCCAAGCGGAAGAACGTCCGCTACTTCGGGCCGTTCGGGCACGCCTACGCGATCCGCGAGACGCTCGACGCGCTCACGCGCGTGTTCCCGGTCCGGACCTGCTCGAACGCGTTCTTCGACCAGCGCGCCCGCGCACGACGCCCCTGCCTGTACTACGACATCGGACGCTGCTCGGGGCCGTGCGTCCCGGAGGCCACGGGGGTCACCGAGGAGGCCTACCGCGCGGACGTCGAGGCGCTGAGCGAGTTCCTGTCCGGCCACGAGCGGCCGATCCTGGACAGGCTCCGGCGCGAGATGGACGAGGCGGCCTCCCGGCAGGAGTACGAGCTCGCGGCCAAGCACCGGGACCAGCTCACCGCGGCCCGCCGGGCGCTCGAGAGCCAGGAGATGGTGCTGTCGCGAGCCGAGGACCTCGACGTCGTCGGGCTGGCGGAGGACGACCTCGAGGCGGGGTTCCAGGTCTTCTTCGTCAGGCGCGGCCGCGTGATGGGTCGAAAGGGATGGGTGGTCGACCGCGTCGAGGATCTCGATCGGCCGGCACTGGTCGGTTCGTTCCTGCGCGAGCTGTACATGGAGCGGCAGGACGTCCCGCCCCGGATCCTCGTGCCCGAGATCCCGTCCGACGCCGACGTGCTCACCACGTGGCTCGCCGTGCGGCGGGCCGGACCCGTGCGCTTCGCGGTCCCGGAGCGGGGCACGAAGCGCAAGCTGATGGAGACGGTCACCCAGAACGCCCGCGAGCAGTTCCAGCGCCACAAGCTACGTCGGGCGTCCGACTTCGGCGCGCGCTCTCGCGCGCTCGCGGAGCTCGGCGCCTTGCTCGAGCTCGAACAGCCACCCCTGCGGATCGAGTGCTACGACGTGTCGAACCTCGGTCCGAGCGACAAGGTCGGCTCGATGGTCGTGTTCGAGGACGGCCTGCCCAAGCGGAGCGATTACCGGCGGTTCGAGATCAAGGGGGTGCCCGGACAGGACGATTTCGCCAGCATGGAGGAGATGCTCCGCCGCCGGCTCGCTCGGCTGGCAAAGGACCGGGAGCCGGGTGAGCGCCGCCGGTTCGCCTACCCGCCGACGCTGATCGTGGTCGACGGCGGCCGAGGGCAGCTCTCGAGCGCGACCAAGGCGCTCGCGGACGCCGACGAGCACATCCCGGCGATCGGCCTGGCCAAGCGGCTCGAGGAGGTCTACTTCCCGGACCGGCCCGACCCGCTCGTCATCCCGCGGGGGTCGGAGGCGCTGTTCGTCCTGCAACACATCCGCGACGAGGCGCACCGATTCGCGGTGACCTACCACCGACAGAAGCGCGGCAGGCGCGCCCTCGCCTCGCCGCTCGACGACGTCGCCGGGGTCGGACCGTCCAGGAAGAAGGCGCTCATGAAACGGTTCGGCTCGGTGGCGCGACTCGCCCGGGCGGGCGAGGAGGAGATCGCGTCGACCCCCGGGGTCGGCCCGGATCTGGCGCGGGCGATCCACGACCGGCTGACCGGCCGAGAGCCGGCCGGCGGGAGGCGGAGCGCGTGACCGCGCAGCCAGAGGGCACCCCCGCCGCCCCGGAGCCGAGGAAGCTCTCGGACCGCCGGAAGCGGACGGCGGAGCCGGCGGCGGCCCCCGACGCCGCTCGGGGGGGCATCACGATCATCACCGGCCTGTCAGGCGCCGGCCGCTCAGAGACGGCGCGCTGCCTCGAAGACCTCGGCTACTTCGTGGTCGACAACCTCCCCCCCGCGCTCCTGCCGAAGATGGCCGAGCTCGGATCCCGGCCCGGCGGGCCCGGACGGGTGGCGATCGTCCTGGACGTCCGCGGCGGGGTCTTCTTCGCGGAGCTCTCCAGGGCGCTCCAGGAGCTCACGGACCTGAACGTCCCCTCCCGCATCGTCTTCCTCGAGGCGTCCGACGGAGACCTCGTCAACCGCTACGAGTCCACCCGGCGTCGCCATCCGCTTGCCCCGGCGGACCGGGTGGTCGAGGGCATCCGCAAGGAGCGGATGATGATGGAGGGGCTCCGCGGCGACGCGGACCTCATCATCGACACGTCGGGGCTCACCCCGCACGAGCTGCGCGACAAGATCCGCGATGCGTTCGCCGACGCGCCGCCCGAACAGAGCCTGCAGGTCAGCCTCGTCTCGTTCGGCTACAAGTATGGGGCGCCCCGGGACGCCGACCTGGTGATCGACTGCAGGTTCCTGCCGAACCCCCACTGGGTCGACGAGCTGCGGCCGTTGCCGGGGACCGACGCACGTGTCCGAACGTTCGTGCGCGACCAGCAGCAGTACCGGGAGTTCGTTCGCCGGCTCCGGGCGCTGCTCGGGTTCATGGTGCCCGGGTTCGTGGCCGAGGGGAAGTCCTACCTCACGGTGGCGATCGGATGCACGGGCGGCCGTCATCGGTCGGTGGTGGTCGTCGAGGACCTGGCCACCTTCTTCCGCGACAAGGGCCTCCCCGCGTCGGTCGACCATCGCGACCTGGACCGCTGACGCGGCCGCCAGACCCGACCCCGCTGGCTTCGGAAGCGATTGGCTAGGATGGGGTTCCGCCACCTCCAGGAGGCAGATCCATGAGCATCAAGATCGGGATCAACGGGTTCGGTCGGATCGGCCGCAACTTCCTCAGGGCCGCCAAGGCCAGTCACGCCGACTTCGACTTCGTCGCGGTGAACGACATCACCGATGCTCGGACCCTCGCGCACCTGCTGAAGTACGACTCGGTCCTCGGCCGGATCGGACAGGAGATCAGGGTCTCCGATGACACGATCTCGGTCGACGGGGACGACATCCGCGTGCTGGCGGTTCGCGACCCCTCGGAGCTGCCCTGGAAGGAGCTCGGCGTGCGGATCGTGGTCGAGTCGACCGGGCTGTTCACCGACCGGGAGAAGGCCGACAAGCACATCGAGGCGGGCGCGGAGAAGGTCGTGATCAGTGCGCCGGCGAAGGGAGAGGACCTGACCGTCGTACTCGGCGTCAACGACGAGCAGTACGACCCGTCGCAGCACAACGTGATCTCGAACGCGTCGTGCACCACGAACTGCGTCGCGCCGATGGCCAAGGTGCTCGACGACGCGTTCGGTCTCGAGACCGGGTTCATGACGACGATCCATGCGTACACGAACGACCAGAACATCCTCGACCTGCCCCACAAGGACCTTCGACGGGCGCGGGCCGCGGCGATCAACATCATCCCCACGACCACGGGGGCCGCGAAGGCGACCGGATTGGTCCTGCCGCACCTGAAAGGCCGGATGGACGGCATGTCCATGCGGGTGCCGGTGCCGGACGGCTCGGTGACCGATCTGGTGGCGACGCTGAAGCGTGAGGTGAGCGTCGACGAGGTGAACGCCGCGTACCGCGCCGCCTCCGAGAGCGGATCGCTCTCGAACGGTCGCCTCGTGTACACGGAGGATCCGATCGTCTCGTCCGACATCGTCGGGAATCCGGCTTCGTGCACGTTCGACGCCGCGTCGACGATGACGATGGGTGCCGTGGCCAAGGTCATCGGCTGGTACGACAACGAGTGGGGGTACTCGAGCCGGCTCGTGGATCTCGTCGACCTCGTCGCACGCTCGCTGTAGGCGCCGGTGCGTCTGCGAACGCTCGACGACCTCGGTGACGTCGCCGGCCGGCGCGTCTTCGTGCGTCTGGACCTGAACGTCCCCCTCCAGGACGGCGTCGTCACCGACGACTCCCGCATCCGGGCCAGCATGCCCACGCTCACCGAGCTGCTCGAACGCGGTGCGTCGATCGTGGCCGCCTCGCACCTCGGCCGGCCGAAGGGCAAGGTGGACGAGGCCCTACGGCTGGCGCCCGTCGCCGGCGTCCTGGCGGACTACCTCGGACGCGTGGTCGAGTACCTACCGACGGACGGGGTCCTCAGTGCCGAGGTCGAGCAGTCGTGCGAGGCCCTCGCGTTCGAACCCGGGAGGCTGGTCCTGCTCGAGAACCTCCGGTTCGATCCCGGCGAGGAGGCCAACGACCGCGCGTTCGCGCAACGACTCGGCGGTCTCGCCGACGCCTACGTCGACGACGCATTCGGTGCCGTCCACCGGGAGCACGCCTCCGTCGCGGCCTTGCCCGAGGTCCATCAGGAGCAGGGCCGCAGCACGGCGGCCGGACGCCTGGTCCAGCGCGAGGTCGAGGCGCTGTCGAGGTTGCTCGATGAGCCGGCACGCCCCTACGTGGCCGTGCTGGGCGGGGCCAAGGTCTCGGACAAGCTCGGGACGATCGGCGCCCTCGTCGAACGCGTCGACGCCCTGTTGATCGGCGGCGCCATGGCCTTCACCTTCCTGGCCGCCGAGGGCGGTTCCGTCGGTGCCAGCCTCGTCGAACCCGAACGATTCGACGAGGTCCGCGCCGCGCGGGCCCGGGCGGACGAGCGAGGCGTGGCCCTGGAGCTCCCCGAGGACGTCGTCGCCGCGCCCGATCGGACCATGGACGCCCCTCGGCACACCGTGCCGAGCCGGGAGGTGCCGGCCGGCGAGATGGGGCTCGACGTCGGCCCTCGGACGGTGGAAGGGTTCGCCAGGACGCTGGCCGACGCGAAGACGATCATGTGGAACGGCCCGATGGGCGTGTTCGAGCTCGAGCCGTTCGGGGCCGGGACGCGCGGGGTGGCCACCGCCATCGCAGGCGCGAGCGCGTTCGCGGTCGCGGGGGGCGGCGACTCCCTCGCCGCCGTCAAGAAGTACGGGCTCGAGAGCGGGTTCGACCACCTCTCGACGGGCGGTGGCGCCTCGCTCGAGTTCCTGGAGGGCCGCGAGCTCCCGGGCATCGCCGTCCTGTCGGTGCAACCGTGAGCGATCGCCGGCCGATCATCGCGGCCAACTGGAAGATGCACAAGACGCACCTGGAGGCGATCCAGGCGGTGCAGAAGCTCTCCTACCTCCTCGACAAGGACGACGCCGAGCGGGTGGAGGTCGTCGTCTGTCCTGCGTTCACGGCGCTGCGAACCGTCCAGACCCTGATCGACAGCGATCGCCTGCCGTACGGACTCGGGGCCCAGGACGTGCACTGGCAGGACGAAGGTGCCTTCACCGGCGAGGTGTCGCCGCCGATGCTCGTCGCGCTCCGGGTCGGCTACGTGATCGTCGGGCATTCGGAGCGCCGCGCGATGTTCGGCGAGACCGACGAGAGCGTGAGCGGGAAGGTTCGCGCGGTGCTCGCGCACGGGATGACGCCGATCATGTGCGTGGGCGAGACGCTGAAGGAGCGCGACGTCGGTGCGACGGACGATCGCGTCACGGCCCAGGTCCGTGCCGGCCTCGCGGGCGTCGAGCGCTCCGACGCGGGGAGGCTGGTCGTCGCGTACGAGCCGATCTGGGCGATCGGCACCGGCCGCAACGCCGAGCCTTCGGACGCCGGCCAGGTGATCGGGCTGATCCGCGGAACGATCGCCGACCTGTACGACGTCGACGTCGCTGGTTCGGTGCGGATCCAGTACGGGGGTAGCGTGAAGGCGGGGAACATCCGTGACTTCATGGCGCATCCGGAGATCGACGGCGCCCTCGTCGGGGGCGCGAGCCTCGACCCCGAAGAGCTCGCGCTGATCGTCAAGTACCGGTGATCCGATGAACCGCCTGCTGTACGTCTGTCTGGACGGTCTGGGCGACGACCCGGTGCCGGAGCTGGACGACCGGACCCCGCTCGAGGCCGCCGAGACCCCGTTCCTCGACGGACTCGCGATACAGGGGAGGACGGGTGTGGTCACCACGGTGGGTGAGGGGATCGCCCCCGAATCGGACATCGCCGTCTTCGCGATCTTGGGGTACGACCCGCGCGAGGAGCACCCGGGTCGCGGTGTCGTCGAGGCCCTTGGGGTCGGGATGGACTTCCGGGATGGCGACCTCGCGTACCGGGTGAACTTCGCGACGGCGGAGTGGCCGACGATCGTGGATCGCCGGGTCGGCCGGGATCTGACCTCCGAGGAGTCTCGCGCGCTCGCCGACGAGGTGAACGAGAGGCTCGAGCTCCCGGGCGCCACCTTCGATCTCCGCGCGACCGTCGAGCATCGGGGCGTCCTCGTGATCAGGTCGGACGACGGTCCGCTCTCGGCGGAGGTCTCGAACACCGACCCGGCCTACCGCAAGGATGGGCACCTCGGCGTCGCGCTCGAGACGTTCGAGCCCGAAGTGGCCCGGTGCGAGCCGCTCGAGGACACCCCCCAGGCGCGAAGCGCGGCCGCGCTCACCAACGCGTTCGTCGAGGGCTCGGCGCGGATCCTCGACGCATCGGAGGTCAACGCCGGTCGACGGCGAGCCGGCAAGCTGCCGGGCAACCTGATCCTCACGCGGGACGGCGGCGATCGGCGTCCGTCGCTGCAGCCGATCGGGGAGCGGTTCGGGCTCGGCTGGGGGTGTTTCGTCGAGATGCCCGTCGAACGGGGGATCGCGCTGATCCTCGGTATGGAGCCGGTCGACGCGCCGCGGCTGATCACCGGGGAGGACTACGCGACGTGGGCGGGCCTCGCGGCGGACGCCCTCGACGGGTTCGACGCGCTGTACGTGCACATCAAGGGTCCGGACATCCCCGCCCACGACGGACGGGCGCGAGACAAGCGTGCCGTGATCGAGCTGATCGACCTCGCCTTCTTCGGCGAGGTGCTCCCGAGGATCGACCTGGCGTCGACCGTCGTGGCGGTCACGGCGGACCACGCCACCTCGTGCGTCCGCAAGGCACACACCGCCGAACCCGTTCCCCTGCTGGTCACCGGCGGGTCGGTGCGCTCGGACGGGACCGTCTCGTTCGGCGAGCGCGCGTGTGCGACGGGGTCCCTCGGCGCCCTGCGGGGCGTCGAGATCGTGCCGAGACTCGCGGAGCTGCTTCCGAGCTGAGGTCCGCGACCCTCCTGCGGACGACCGCAATATCCCGCAACTCCCACGATTTCGGACCGGCGTATAGTTGGGATCCGGCGCATTGCCTGCCATCCGCCCGAGGGCTAAGATGCGCCGTTCCGTCCGGCATGGGGAGCAGCGGACCCACATGGCACGAGCACACATGGAGCACGCGCTCACCGATTCGGGCCCCGAGGGCCCCACCGAGCCGGAGCAGTCAAGCGTCGAGGTGTCGCAACAGGTCATCGGACGGTCTCCATGGGAGCTGTTCTGGCGCCGCTTCCGCAAGGACAAGTTCGCGATCGGCGGGGCGTTCTGCGTCATCTTGATGTTCCTGATCGCGATCCTCGCCCCGGTGATCGCGAACGCCACCCACGGACCCAACGAGGTCCACTTGGACCGGCTCGACTCCTTCGGGATCCCGACGGGTCCTCAGGCCGGTTTCCCCTTCGGCGTCGACACGGCCGGGCGGGACCTGATGGTCCGCGTCGCCTACGGTGCCCGCACCTCGCTGTTCATCGCGTTCTTCGCCACGGGCATCGCCACCGTGATCGGCGTGACCATGGGCATGCTCGCGGGGTTCTATCGAGGGAAGATCGACACGGTGATCTCCAGGACGATCGACATCGTCCTGTCCCTGCCGGTGCTCCTGCTCGCCCTGGGGTTGGTCTCCGCGTGCGGGCTCTCGCCCAGCGGATGCCTGGGCGGGATCATCAAACCCGGCCTGTTGCTCGTCAGCTACGTGATCGGGCTCTTCAGCTGGCCCTACATCGCCCGCATCGTGCGTGGGCAGGTGTTGTCCCTGCGCGAGAAGGAGTTCATCGAGTCCGCCCGCTCCCTCGGCTCGACCAACCGGCGCATCATGTTCCGCGAGGTCCTGCCGAACGTGGCCGCGCCGATCATCGTCTACACGACGCTGATCATCCCGAACAACATCCTGTTCGAGGCCGCGCTGTCGTTCCTCGGCATCGGGGTACCGCAGGAGACCCCGTCGTGGGGCCGTGAGCTCTCGGACGCAGGTCCGGTCTTCACCTATGCGTGGTGGATGATGCTGTTCCCGGGGCTGTTCCTCTTCTTCACGACGCTCGCCTTCAACCTGGTCGGCGACGGTCTCCGGGACGCCCTCGATCCCCGGACGGGTGGCTGACCGTATCTCTAGGTCGGGAGGCAGCTTTCCCGAAAGGAGGCAGGGAGAGCAGGCGTGGAACGGCACGTCTGAACGAGCCGTAGTTGGTGGTCCGGGCTGTCGCCCGGCCGATCGTGGAAGAGCAAGGAGAGGAGAGGGGGGTTACGTGAGGCGATATCTGAGCGTACTAGCGCTCGTCGCCGCTCTCGGCCTCGTCGCCGCGGCATGCGGCGGCGATGAGGGTGGTGGCACCGGCGCGACCGGCGCCACGTCGGCGACGGGTGCGACCGGTGAGCTCCAACCCGGCGGCACCGTCCAGATGGGGATGCTCGGCGACGTGAGCGCCGCGTTCGACCCGCAGAAGGAGTACTACTCGGTCACGTGGTCGTGGTACCGGTGCTGCCTGCTCCGGACGCTCCTGTCGTACACGGGTAAGACGACGGCCGAGGGCGGCGCCGACCTGCAGCCCGACATCGCGAGCGCGCTCCCGGAGGTCTCGTCGGATGGCTTGACGTACACGTTCACCCTGAAGAGCGGCGTCAACTATGGGGACCCGTTCACGGACGTGTCGGTGACGTCCGGGGACATCGTCCGCGCGATCGAGCGCGAGTCGGATCCCGACGCGTCGGTGGGCGGCTACAACTTCTACTACAACATCATCGACGGGTTCGCCGACTTCGGCGCGGGCAAGGCCGATTCGATCAAGGGTCTCGAGACGCCCGACGACAGCACCCTCGTGGTGACCCTGACCGAGCCGGCCGGCTACCTGCCGTACCTGTTCGCGATGGCCGCCACGGCCCCCATCCCGCCCAACGGCGACGCGCCGCTCGGCGCGGCGGAGGGGCACACGAAGGACTACGGGCGATTCCTGGTGGCCACGGGGCCGTACGAGTTCGCCGGTGCCGAGAACCTCGACTTCTCGGTCCCGGCGGACCAGCAGGCGCCGGTGGCCGGCTACGAGCCGGGCAAGTCGATCCAGCTCGTCCGCAACCCGGGCTACGACCCGTCGACCGACGGTCTGCGTCCCGCCTACCCGGACGGGTTCAACATCACGATCGGCGGCGACAACAACGACCTGTACAACAAGGTCCAGGCCGGCGAACTGGATGGCGTGGTGGACGGCATCGTGCCACCCCAGGTCCTGCGCTCGTACTCGACGGACCCGACGCTGCAGCCGTCGCTGCACATCAATCCCTCGGACGCCGTCCGGTACATCTCGTTCAACCTGGCGACGCCGCCCTTCGACGACATCCACGTCCGCAAGGCGGTCAACCTCGCCCTGGACAAGGCGGGGATGCGGACGTTCCGCGGTGGTGAGTCCGTGGGCGAGATCGCCGGCCACATCATGGTGAACTCGCTGGAGAACAACCTGTTGGCGGACTACGACCCGTACGCCACGCCGAACTCCGCCGGGGACATCACGGCGGCGCAGGCGGAGATGGCCCAGTCGAAGTACGACACCAACGGGGACGGGACCTGCGACGCGCCGGAGTGCTCCAACATCCTGGCCGTCACCGACGAGGCCGACCCCTACCCGGACCAGTCGGCACTGATCCAGCAGAACATGGAGCCGCTCGGGTTGACCTTCGACGTGAAGTCCTTCGAGCGCACCACGATGTACAACAAGTGCAACGAGCCCGAGGCGCACGTCGCGATCTGTCTGGCCCCCGCATGGGGCAAGGACTTCCCGGACGGGTACACGTTCGCCGACCCGCTGTTCGGTTCGGCGGCCATCTTCCCGAGCTGCTGCAACTACCAGCTCCTCGGGGCGAGCGCCGACCTGCTGCAGAAGGCCGGGTACAACATCACCGATGTCCCGTCGGTCGATGACCAGATCAAGACGGCGAACCAGCAGACCGGCGACGCCCGGTTCCAGGCGTGGGCGGATCTGGACACCACGCTCATGGAGCAGATCGTCCCGTGGGTCCCGTACCTGTTCGACAACAACGTCGACGTGTACTCGCAACGGATCGTCAACTACTCGTTCGACCAGTTCTCCGGCCTGGCGGCCTGGGATCAGCTCGCCATCGATCCCTCGGCCCAGTAGCAGGGCAAAGGCAGGAAACCGCAAGAACGAGGCAAGGAAGCGCAAGGGGAGGGGCCGTCCCGAAGGGGCGGCCCCTCCCACCAGGTGGGGTAGACTTCGGAAGGCGCGATGGGCAGGTACCTGATCCGGCGGACGCTGTTCATGATCCTGGTGCTGTTCGTCGTGTCCCTGATCACATTCATCATCTTCGTGAAGCTGCCGGCGAGCGATCCGGCCCGGCGAGCGGCCGGGAAGCAGACGACGCCTGAGAACATCGCGGCGGCCCGGCACGCCTTCGGCCTCGACCGGCCTTTGTACGTCCAGTACGCGCGGTTCGCCAAGGGACTGATCCCGTGGCCGGGACTGTTCCTGAACGAAGACGTCTACTACTCGTACACGAACTTCGTCTCGGTCAAGGAGGAGATCTTCGGACGGTTGCCCGTCACGATCGCCCTGGCGGTCGGAGCGGCGGTCACGTGGGTCCTGATCGGGATCCCGATCGGCATCATCTCAGCGGTCAGACGCGGCAGCATCTGGGATCGGGGTTCGATGGTCTTCGCGCTGATCGGCGTGTCGGCGCCCGTGTTCTGGCTCGCCTATCTGTTCCTGTACATCTTCTGGTTCAAGTTAGGATGGGCTCCGCCGTCCGGCATCCCGATCGGGACATCCGTGCTCGAGGCGGTCCTCCAGGGTCGCTTCATCCTTCCCTGGATCGTGCTGTCGATGACGTTCGCTGCGTTCTACGCGCGGATGGTCCGCGGCAACCTCATCGAGACGATGGGTGAGGACTACATCCGCACCGCCCGCGCGAAGGGCCTCTCGGAGAAACGGGTGATCTACAAGCACGGACTGCGGGCCGCCCTGACGCCGGTCGTGACGATGTTCGGACTCGACCTCGCGACCCTGCTCGGCGGCGCCTTCATCACCGAGACCGTGTTCAACCTGCCGGGGGTCGGCCAGTACGCGGTGCGGAGCATCTTCCTGAACGACTTCCCCTCGGTGATGGGGGTCACGCTGTTCGGCGCGTTCTTCATCGCGCTGGCGAACCTGTGCGTCGACGTGGCCTACGCGTTCCTCGACCCGCGGGTGAGGTACACGTAGGTGTCAGAACCGCTCCTCGAGGTCAAGAACCTCACCGTGCACTTCCCCACCGACGATGGGTTGGTGAAGGCCGTCGACGGCGTGTCGTTCACGCTGCTCCCGGGCGAGACGCTCGGCGTGGTGGGGGAGTCGGGATCCGGCAAGAGCGTGTCCTTCCTCACCGTGATGGGCCTGATCACGCGTCGGCAGGCGCAGATCGACGGCGAGATCATCTTCCAGGGACAGGATCTGCTCACGCTCCCGGGCGACGAGATGCGCAACGTCCGCGGCGAGAAGATCTCGATGATCTTCCAGGACCCGATGACGTCCCTGCACCCGTACTACAAGGTCGGCGCCCAGATCGCCGAAGCCGTCCGGGTCCATCAGAAGATCTCGAAGCAGGAAGCGCGCGAACAGGCGGTCGAGATGCTGCGTCGCGTGGGCATCCCCCGCCCCGACGAACGGGCCGACCAGTACCCGCACGAGTTCTCGGGCGGGATGCGACAGCGGGCGATGATCGCCATGGCCCTCTCCCTCAACCCCGACCTGCTGATCGCGGACGAGCCGACCACGGCGCTGGATGTGACGGTCCAGGCCCAGATCCTCGATCTGTTGGATCGGCTGAAGCAGGAGTTCAACGCCGCGATCGTGATCGTGACGCACGACCTCGGCGTGGTGGCCGAGCACTGCGACCACATCCAGGTGATGTACGCGGGGAAGATCGTCGAGGCGGGCGATCGCCGTGACATCTACTACAAGGCGCAGATGCCCTACACGTGGGGGCTGCTGTCCTCGATCCCGCGGCTGAACGAGAGCGACGAGAAGGAGCGTCTCAACCCGATCCGGGGCCTGCCGCCCTCTCTGATCTTCGTGCCGCCCGGGTGCGCGTTCCATCCGCGCTGCCCGTACGTCTTCGACAGGTGCAAGACCGAGGTGCCCGAGCTCCTCCCGTCGGACGGGCACCACGCGTCGCGCTGCCACCTCTCGCTCGCCGACAAGGAGCGCATCTTCGAGGAACAGGTGATGGCTCGGTCATGAGCGTCGAGGTCACCGAACGTCCCCAGCCCGAACCGGCGACCGAACGAACGCCGCTGGTCCGGATCAAGGGTCTGCGGAAGCTCTTCCCGATCACGCGAGGGATCCTGTTCCAGAAGCGGATCGGGGACGTCCACGCGGTTGACGGCGTCGACCTCGAGATCTTCAAGGGCGAGACGCTCGGGCTCGTGGGGGAGACCGGGTGCGGGAAGTCCACGCTCGCCCGCGTCCTGATGCGGCTATACGAGGCGACCGAGGGGACGATCGAGTTCGAGGGGCAGGACATCACCCACGTGCACGGTGGGGACCTACGCGCGCTCCGCCGCGAGATGCAGATGATCTTCCAAGACCCGTTCGCTTCGCTGAATCCGCGCAAGACCGTGGGCTCGATCATCGGCGCGCCGTACCGCCTTCACAAAGTGGTGCCTCGCAACAAGATCAAGTCCGAGGTCCAGCAGCTGATGGAGCTCGTCGGCCTCAACCCCGAGCACTACAACCGGTACCCACACGAGTTCTCCGGAGGCCAGCGCCAACGGATCGGCGTGGCCCGCTCGCTCGCGCTGCGCCCCAAGCTGATCGTGTGTGACGAGCCGGTCTCGGCGTTGGACGTCTCGATCCAGGCGCAAGTGCTCAACCTGCTCGAGGACCTGCAGGAGGAGTTCAACCTAACGTACCTGTTCATCGCGCACGACCTGTCGGTCGTGAAGCACGTCTCCGACCGGGTGGCCGTGATGTACCTCGGCAAGATCGTCGAGATGGCCGTGGGGCAGACGCTGTACCGCAACCCCAAGCACCCGTACTCGGGGGCCCTGCTCTCCGCGGTGCCGATCCCCGACCCGGATCTGGCGGCCGCGAAGAAACGGATCATCTTGGAGGGCGACGTGCCGAGCCCGATCGACCCGCCGTCGGGGTGCCGGTTCCATCCCCGTTGCCCGAATGCCCAGTTCCCCAAGTGCAGCGACGAGGAACCCGAGCTCCTGGAGCGCCACCCCGGCCAGGTCGCGGCCTGTCATTTCCCGCTCGACGATCGCGCGATCATCGAGTCACCAACCTCTGGCACAGAGCCGGTACACTGACTGGCCATGTTCAACATCATCGCCTTGGTGCTGTGCGTCGTATCGAGCCTGTTCCTGATCGTGTTCATCCTGCTGCACTCCGGCAAGGGGAGTGGCCTGTCCGACATGTTCGGCGGCACCTCCAGCCTGTCCGGCGGCACGGCTCTCGAGCGGCGACTCGACAAGATCACCGTGGTCACCGCGCTGATCTTCGGGCTGTCCACCTTCTGGCTCTCCTGGAAATGGGGAGGATGACCGCCGGGCCGCTCAGGACCGGTTGCTAGAATCGCGTCGCGCTCGCGTCGGAGTGGCGGAACTTGGTAGACGCGCTAGGTTGAGGGCCTAGTGACCCTTTCGGGTCGTGGGGGTTCAAATCCCCCCTCCGACACCCCAACTAGCAGCGGAAACAGAGCCCGGAGAGCACCCCCGCCCTCCGGGCTCCGTCATTCCTCCAACATTCCCTCGGGAGCTCCCATCACCCGCTCTCGAGGGGTCTGCGCCATGCGTGCGGCCGGCTCCTCGAGCACCCGACGGCCGCGGGGTCCTGTCTGCGGTCATCGGCTCCGCGCGAGGATCGATGCGGCTCTCGAACCCGGTACACTCGCCATCGCCGCCACCCCTTGGGAGAAGGTCGTCCGAAGGGGGATCGGCGTGCACATCCCATCCTGGTCCCCAGCGACGGCTCGGTCCCCGGGGATACGTCCCTCTTCCGATCCTGGCTCGCGTTGGTCCCGGAACGATCAGGCCACGAACACGAGCAGAAGGAGACCCGCGCGTGGAGCACGCCCGCATGGAGACGACGATCGATGGCACGAGCCCCCACGCCACCCTCGCGTCGGAGCTCGACGAGACGGAGGACGGCTCGCCCGCCGTCCTGCGCACGACGCAGGGTCCGCAAAGGTGGATCGAGCAGCCGTACCCGAAGATGTCCTGAGGCGTTCCACCGTCGGCCAGCACGCCAGATCGAGCCGAACGCGGTCTGTCCCGCTCCTTCGTCTTCGGCATGTTCGCGGCCGAGTCTCCGCTCCGGCGGATCCGGCGGCGAGGCTGACGGAGTCAAAACAAACAACCTCGCCGTGCGGCGGCGAGATGCATGTTCGGGCTCACGGCCGGGGCCCGACCGGAACCGAGACCGGATCGCGGTGGAAGGTCGGGTAGTGGTCTCCCCCGCACGGACCCACATGGTCTTCGGCCCGCCCTCGCCCAAGTTCGACGGAGCTCATGAGGTCGTTCAGGTCTCCACCGAACCGAGGAAGGTGCGAACCTCGGCGTTGAACAGTTCGGGGGCCTCGATGCAGCTCACATGGCCACTCCGGGCAGGATCACCAGCTTGGACGATGGGATCGCCATGTGAAGCTCCTCGGCAACGTGCAGTGGGGCTCGTACGTCCCGGTCACCGTACATGAGGAGCGTCGGCACGCCTATCCGCGGAAGGACATCGCGCAGATCCGCCTCTGCGAACGAGTGCGCCATCACCCGTAGCCCTGCCGGATGGAACCCGGACACGTTCGTGGCGAACCCATCGATCGTGACCTCCGAGACCGACTCTGAGAACATCGACGGGAGCACGGCGCGGACGAACCGCTCGGGCGACAGATCGGAAAGTTCCAGGACCTGTTCTAGTCGCTCCTCGACCACCTCAGGCGGGAGAGAACCTGCCCACCCTGCATATGCTCCGGCGAGCACCAGCGAGGCCGGGATCGCGGGATGCCGGCGATAGAACTCGAGAGCGAGCCCTCCACCGAAGGACAAGCCGACGACGTGGGGTCGTTCCAGATCCAACGCGTTCACGAACCCAGCGAGGCAATCCGCGAAATCGGACAGGCGGAAGGTCTCTGGTGGATCCGAAGAGCGACCCGTGCCGGGCGCGTCCCAGGCCACGACCGTGAACGCATCCGAGAGGTCTTCGATCTGACGGTGCCAGGTCCCCCGAGCATCGCCGATGTAGCCGTGCAAGAGCACGAGAGGGGGGCCGTTGCCCGCCCGCTCATATGCGATTCGGAGTCCCTGTACGTCCGGTAGGTCCAGACGCTTCCGCCCCGCGTGGCCAGGACGCCCCGCGTGGCCAGGACATGGTATCCACGACTCCTTCGCATCTCTCCCGACCCCGGTTGAAGAGGGGACGGCCCTCAGACCACAGGGTCGGTGCGGCGCGGGCTCCGGGTGCGCCTCAAAGGCCCGGGTGCTGATCTAGCGTTCCCCTCCCTGAGCATGCCGAGCGCCGCTCGGAGCGTCCGGTGCTCCTCGCAGTCGTCCACGCACGAAACCGGCCACGTCGAGCGTAGGCTGGAGGGCGGAGGTGCTGCGGGCATGTGGCACGACGGATGGGACTGGGGTATCGGCGGATTCCTGTTGATGATCGTGATGATGGGGATCTTCTGGGGAGCGATCGTCGTGACCATCGTCTGGGGGATCCGTCAGTTCCGCCCGCGTCAGCCGACCGGTGACGCATCGACGAGCGCGATGCGGGTCCTCGAGGAACGGTTCGCGCGCGGGGAGATCGACGCCGACGAGTTCCAGCGACGCCGCGACATCCTGCGTGGCGGGGGTGGTTGACCGAGACGGTCTTCCCCGCGCGCGACCCTCCGTGTGACGTCCTGCGCCCTGAGGCGGCAGCGGGTCGAACGGTCGATCAGTAGATGCCGCCCGAGCCACCGCCCGCGCTCAGGGCGATGAGGACGACGATCCCGGCCGCGACCGCCAAGGCAACGGCGACCCCGAACCACATCTTCCAGCTCCGACGGGTTCGCTGCTGCATCCCGCTCGAGTTGTCCATGTCGAACCTCCTTGGGTTCGTGGTCCGCACCCGTATGCGTCCCTACCCCTTGCCTAACGATGGACGACGCTTACGACTTCCGGGCGGGAGCGTGATGAAGGTCACCGGTCGAGATGCGAGCCGCGGCGGGATCCGCGACGAATCATCCTCTCGCGGGCGACGGTCGACGGACCGGCGCCTGACGACTGCGTTGGGGCGCTCGGCACATCTCCCTGCCGGCGTCGCCGGCGAGGGCGGTTCCTAACTGCTCGGGCACGACCGACGCGGGGTGAAGCCGCTACCGGACGCCGACCTCGTCCAGGTGCCGCCGCAGGTCGGCCGGGTCGTCGTAGACCCGGTAGGCGCCCGCACGCTCGAGCTCCTCGAGGCCGTACCCGCCCGAGAGCACGCCGATCCCCAGGGCCCGGGCTCGGCGTGCCGCGAGCAGGTCCCAGACGCTGTCGCCGACGACGACGCAGTTCTCGGCCGCCACGCCGAGCGCGTCGGCGGCCGCCAGGAACAGGTCGGGGTCGGGCTTCGCGCGCTCGACGAGGTCGCGGGTGATCAGCGGGACGCCCGGTGGGAGGTCGAGCAGGCCGAGCGCGGCCCCGGCCGACTCGCGGTAGCCGCTCGTCGCGATCGCCCACGGGACGCCGATCGCGGTGAGGTGCGCGAGGAGCTCCCGAGCGCCCGGGAGCGGCCGGACGTCCTTGACGTGGTCGGCGTAGGCCTCGGCATGCGATCGCCGGAGCCCGGTCGCCTGCTCCGAGGTCACCTCGCGCCCGGTCTCCCGCAGAAGTGCGTTGGCGAACAGACCACCGCTCATCCCCACCTTCCGGTGGATCCGCCAGACGGACAGGTCGATGCCCGCGCGATCGAGGGCGGTTCGCCAGGCGAGGACGTGCTGGTAGACGCTGTCGACGAGCGTCCCGTCGAGGTCGAACAGGAAGGCCTGCGCCCGGTCCATGCCGACATGCTACGGGGGAGAGCCGGCTGCAGGGGCGGCCCGTGCGAACTCGGATGGTTCCCCTGGATCCCCCTCTTGCTAGACTCCGGCCGTGAGTTGAGGGCGATCTCCCCGGCATCCCTGCGCCTCGTCGGCGCTCGGTACGGCACACGCGCAGGAGAGCGTCCGATGTCCTTCGATCCCGTTCCTCGCCAGCTCCGGAGCTCCCCATGAGCGTGCTCGATATCACCGACCTCGCCGTCGAGGTCGCCGGCGCCCCGATCCTCGAGGGGCTGACGATCTCGCTTCGGGCCGGCGACAAGGTCGGCGTCGTGGGGAGGAACGGCGCCGGCAAGACCAGCCTGCTGAACGTGATCGCCGGTGACGAGTCGCCGCTGGCCGGACGGGCCGTCGTCCGCGGTCGCCTCGGCTACCTGCGACAGGAGCCGCGCGGGCGCATGGACGAGGAGCATGCCGCCCTCACACACGTGCTTGAGGCGCGCGGGCTCGAGGAGATGGCCGAGCGCCTCGAGAAGTCCCGGCTCGCGATGGAGGAGCGCCCGAGCGAGACCAACGTCGGGCGCTTCACGCGGTTGGAGGAGCGGTACCGGGCCGCGGGCGGGTACTCGGGCGAAGCCGAGGTGCGGCGGATCGCCGCCGGTCTCGGCCTCCCCGACGACCGATTGGGGCTCCCCGTGCGGGCGTTATCCGGTGGTGAGCGGCGTCGGCTCGAGCTCACCCGGATCCTGTTCTCGGGCTCGGATCTCCTGCTGCTCGACGAGCCGACGAACCACTTGGACGGCGACGCGAAGGGCTGGCTGATGCGCTTCCTCGCGGCGTATCGTGGGGTCCTCGTCGTGG
Source organism: Actinomycetota bacterium (assembly GCA_049587975.1). Classification (GTDB taxonomy): domain Bacteria; phylum Actinomycetota; class UBA4738; order UBA4738; family HRBIN12; genus DASSJM01. The sequence goes on from JBAVEY010000149.1 coordinate 21,270, forward strand.
TGAGCCACGACCTCGCACTGCTCGACGTCGCGATCACGCGCATCCTGCACCTGGATCGCGACGGCATCGTCCAGTACCGGGGGACGTACGCCGAGTACCGCGCAGCTCGACGGGCCGATGAGACGCGGCTCGGTGCGGTGGCCGGTCGTCAGCGAGCAGAGGTGCGACGGCTGAAGACGCTCGCCGATTCGATGCGTGGACAGACGGTGAAGCGGGCCCGCAAGGCGAAGGCTCTCGACAGCCGCGTCCGCAAGCTGGAGGAGCGGTTGGTCGAGGCGCCGACGCATGAACGCGGTGTGCGCTACCGGTTCGCCGAACCACCGCGCGCGGGCGCGTTGGTGATCGAGGCGGAGGGACTGACGAAGGGGTTCGGCGGGCCGGCCGTCTTCGCGGACCTCGGGTTCCACGTGGCTCGAGGCGAGCGCCTCCTGATCATGGGGTTGAACGGAGCCGGCAAGACGACCCTGCTCAAGATCCTCGCCGACGTCCTCGAGGCCGACGCGGGGTCGGTCCGACTCGGTCACGGCGTCTCCCTCGGCTATTACGCGCAGGAGCACGAGGGGATCAGGGACGGCGAGTCGGTGCTCGCGCACGTCCGGGCCGAGTCCATGGAGGCGTCGGACCAAGATCTCCGTCGTCTCCTCGGGATGTTCGGGCTCACCGGGCGCGTCGCCTTCCAGGACGCGGGGACCCTCTCGGGCGGCGAGAAGACCAAGCTCGCGCTCGCACAGCTGGTGGCGGGGCGACGGAATCTCGTCCTGCTCGACGAGCCCACGAACAACCTCGACCCGCCGTCTCGGACCGCGGTGGCGGAGGCCCTGGCCGGCTGGTCGGGCTCGATGGTGCTCGTGAGCCATGACGTCGGGTTCGTCCGGGCCCTCGCCCCCCACAAGGTCCTCATGATGCCCGAGGGCGAGCTCGCGCTCTGGGACGACGATCTCCTCGAGCTCGTCGCGCTCGCCTGAACGGACGGATCGCTCCGCCGCGGGGACGGTCGATATGCTTCGCTCCGCCCGGCACGGTCGACCAAGGGGATGTGTTCGATGACAGCGAACGGCACCGCCGACCTCGCCTTCGTGAACGGCGACGTCTACACCGTCGACGCCTCCAGACGTTGGGCGAGCGCCGTCGCGGTCTCGGAAGGCGCGATCGTCGCGGTGGGCACCGAGGCGGAGATCCACACCGCGATCGGCACGAGCACCGATGTGATCGACCTCCGGGGGCGGATGCTCCTGCCGGGGTTCCAGGACGCCCACGTCCATCCTCCCTCGAGCGGGTTCGAGATGTTGCACTGCAACCTGTCCGAGGCGTACTCGATCGAGGGATACGAGCGGATCGTCGCCGGGTATGCCTCGGATCACCCCGACGACGACCCGTGGATCGTCGGCGGGGGTTGGTCGATGGACGTCTTCCCGTCCGGCAACCCGCCGAAGGATGTGCTCGACCGCGTCGTGGCGGACCGTCCCGTCTACCTGTTCAGCCGCGACGGTCACAGCGTCTGGGTGAACTCGCGCGCGCTCGAGATCGCGGGCGTCACGCGGGAGACGCCGGATCCGTCCGACGGCTGGATCGTCCGCGACGTCCACGGCGAGCCGGCGGGCACGCTCCACGAGGGGGCTCACCGGTTGGTCGAGCGACATGTCCCGCAACCGACCACGTCCGAGTGGATCGAGGGGCTGCGCGCGGCACAGCGACACCTGCATTCGCTCGGGATCACCGCATGGCAGGACGCGATCGTGGGCGGGAGCACGCCGACGCTCGACGCATACCTGGCGTTCGCCGGATCGGGGGAGCTGACCGCTCGTGTAGTGGGCGCGCTGTGGTGGGACCGAGACCGGGGACTAGAGCAGATCGAAGACCTGGTCCAGGCCCGCGCGCGCGGTCGGGTCGGCCGGTTCGTGGCGACCAGCGTGAAGATCATGCAGGACGGCGTGATCGAGAATCACACGGCCGCGGTGCTCGAGCCCTACCTGGATGCGGACGGGAGCCCGACGGATAACCGCGGACGGTCGTTCGTCGACGCCGAGGAGCTGAAGGCGTGCGTGACGCGGCTGGACTCAGAGGGGTTCCAGGTGCACGTGCATGCGATCGGGGAACGGGGGGTGCGCGAGGCGCTGGACGCGTTCGAGGCCGCCCGGACCGCGAACGGTCCCAACGACCTTCGCCATCACATCGCGCACATCCAGGTGGTCCATCCCGACGACATCCCGCGCTTCCGCGCGCTCGGCGTGGTGGCGAACGCGCAGCCGCTGTGGGCGGTCAACGAGGGGCAGATGCTCCACCTCACGATCCCGTTCCTGGGACCCGAGCGGTCCGGGTGGCAGTACCCGTTCGGGAGCCTCCTGCGCTCGGGTGCGGTGCTCGCGATGGGGAGCGACTGGTCCGTCTCGAGCGCGAACCCGCTCTGGGAGATGCACGTGGCCGTGAACCGCACCGCGCCGAGCGCCTACGAGTACGGCGGAGGCACCGGCGACCCCTTCCTGCCGGAGGAGCGCATCGATCTGCCGGCGGCGATCGCCGGCTTCACGATCAACAGCGCCTACGTGAACCATCTCGACGAGCTCACCGGGTCGATCGAGGTGGGGAAGCGCGCCGACCTCGTCGTGCTCGACCGCAACGTGTTCGCCCATCCCGCGGAGGAGATCGCGGACGCCCGGGTTGTGCTCACCCTGGTCGACGGGGAGCGCGTGTTCGACGCCGAGGCGGTCGAATGAGCCGTTCGGACCGCTGACCAGCGGTCATGGCGGCTCGTTGCCACGGGTCCGGGGCCGCCGCACGATGGCCGCGGCCCGAACGCGGGCCGGACCATCCCGTGCACGACCGAGGAGGCCCCGTCATGGCGTTCGACATGAGTCAGGTCCAGCGTGGCGCTCGCAACCGCCGCACGCCGTACCACGAGGCGGCGCAGCGCTACGACCCGAAGGGCTACACGGTCTACAACCACATGTACTTCCCCATCCGGTTCGACTCGTTCGAGGCCGAGTTCGACACGCTGCTGAACGCGGTCACCCTGTGGGACGTCTCGGTCGAGCGGTGCCTGGAGATCGGTGGGCCCGACGGTTTCCGCTTCGCGCAGCTGCTGACGCCTCGGGACCTGTCGAGGTGCGCCGTGGGTCAAGGCAAGTACGTGCTCATCTGCGACAGCGACGGCGGGATCGTGAACGACCCGGTCCTCACGCGGATGGACGAGAACACCTTCTGGTTCGCGCTGGCCTCCTCGGACGCGCTGCTGTTCGCTCGGGGCCTGAAGAACGCGTACCCGGACCTCGACGTGACGATCCGCGAGGCGGACGTCGCCCCGCTCCAGGTCCAGGGGCCTCGGTCCAAGGACCTGATGGCCAAGCTGCTCGGCCCCGAGATCCTCGACCTCCGTTACTACTTCTGGACCGAGGCCAAGATCGCCGGCGCGCCGGTCGTCGTCACGAGGACCGGATGGACGTCAGAGATCGGCTACGAGGTCTATCTGACCGATACCACCAAGGGCGCAGAGGTGTACGAGGCGATCATGGACGCCGGGCAGGAGTTCGGGATCCGGCCGACCGGACCCAGCGACATCCGGCGCATCGAGGGCGCGATCTTCAACTGGGGCGCCGACATGACGTACGAGAACAATCCGCTGGAGATGGGCCTCGAGCGCCTCGTCGACTGGGACCTGTCCGATGACGCCGCTATCTCGATGGCCGCGCTCCGCGCGATCAAGGAGCACGGCGTGCGCAGGCGCATCAACGGCCTGGAGCTCGACGGCGAGCCGTTCCCCGAGCTCAACAACGTCAAGTGGCCGGTCGTGGACGGCGGGGACGAGATCGGCACGGTGACCTCGGCGATCTACTCGCCGCGGCTCGCGCGCAACATCGGGTTCGCGTGGCTCCCGGAGGAACGGTCGAAGCTCGGCGAGGGGGTCACGGTCCAGACGGAGTGGGGTCCGCGGGGCGCGACGGTGGTGGAGATGCCGTTCGTCGACCCGAACAAGCAGATCCCGGTCTCCTAGCCGCTCGCGGCATCGAACCTGAAGCACTGTTCAGGCCGGATCCCGCCTCTTCGGCGACGGACCGGCTTGCGGCGGGTCCGAGTCTGAACCATGATTCAACCTCAGGATGCGGGACCCGCCCGCAGGCTCGAAGGGAGACGTGCCCCGATATGGCCAACGAACGGCAGGAGATGCTCGAGCAAAGTGCGACGATCTACTTCGGACCGTGGTACCGGCGTTCGCCGTTCTTCGAGGCCACGCGCCGAGCGGGGTGCACGGCCTACGACGTCTACAACCACATGCTGCTGCCTGCCTACTTCGACGACCCGGACACGGAGTACTGGGCCCTGCTGAACGACGTCACGGTCTGGGACGTGGCGGTCGAGCGGACGGTCGAGATCTCCGGGACGGACGCCGACCGGTTCGTGGACTCCCTCACCTGCAGGGACCTCACGAAGTGCGCGGTCAAGCAGGGCAAGTACATGATCGTGACCGCGCCCGACGGCGGGATCGTCAACGACCCCGTCCTGCTCCACGTGGGGGAGAACCGGTGGTGGATGCAGCTCGCCGACTCGGACGCGGGCCTGTACGCGCTCGGGGCCGCGTCGCGGGCCAACCTGGACGTCGAGGTGTCGTACCCCCACGCCTACCCGATCCAGGTGCAGGGAGCGAAGGCCGCCAAGACGGTCGAGAAGCTGATCGGTCCCGCCGTCTACGACCTCAGGTACTACTGGTGCGACTGGTTCGACATCGGGGACATCCCCGTACTCATCAGCCGGACCGGGTGGACGGCGGTCCAGGGCTTCGAGATCAACCTGCTCGATCCCGCCCGTGGCGACGATCTATGGAACGCGGTCTTCGGGGCGGGCGAGGAGTTCGCGATCCGGCCGGTCGCGCCCGTGGAAGCACGCCGGATCGAGGCGGGGATCATGAACTACAACTCGGACATGACGCACGAGGACACGCCGTTGCACATCATGGGACTCGAGCACCTGGTCGAGGATCAGCCGCAGGACTACACGGGCAAGGCGTCGCTCGAGGCGATCAGGGCGGCGGGGGTCGACCGCAAGCTCGTCGGGATCGAGTGGTCGGGCGACGAGCTGAAGGCCGAGTTGTCGTGGTTCTGGCCGGTGATCCGCGACGGCGGGCAGGTCGGCCGGGTGACCGACGCGGTGTGGTCCCCACGGCTGGAGAAGAACATCGGCTACGCGTGGGTGCCGATCGATCTCGCCCAGCCGGGCACGAGGATCGACGTGGAGTCCGAGCACGGGCAGATCACGGTCACGACGGCGTCGATCCCGTTCATCGATGCTCGCAAGGAGGTCCCGGCGGCGTCCCTGCGCGGGGCGTAGGGTTCGGCTCGGGCGATCCCGGGGTTCGACGAGGGGAGTTCCGATGGAGGGAACCAGGCTCGACCGACGGCCGCCCGAGACGGCGCCTGCGACCAAGGGCTTCCACCGGGCCCTCCTGCTCCTCGAGCGCGTCACGAAGCAGACCGTGTGGGATTGCCGCATGTGCGGTCAGTGCATCCTGCACTCGACGGGGTTGTCCTGCCCGATGCGCTGCCCCAAGAACCTGCGGAACGGCCCGTGCGGCGGCACGCTGTTGAACGGCAACTGCGAGGTCCTCCCCGAGATGAAGTGCGTGTGGGTCTCCGCCTGGGAGGACGCGCAGCGGCTCCCGCTGTGGCGCGACCACATCCGACATGTCGAGCCGCCGGTCGACTGGCGGCTCCAGGGCACGTCGTCGTGGGAGAACCTCGTGACCGGGCGGGACCGGCGGTTCCCAGCCGGGTGGACCGAACCGAAGGCCGGATCCTCCGCGTGACGCCCGGGTCATGACGGAGCGGGCTCCATACAGCGAGCTCCACCGCTTGCTCCTGGCCGGGGAGTTCGTCGTCACGGCCGAGATGCAGACGAGCGACTCGGCCGATCCCGCTCACGTGATCGGTCTCGCCGAGACCCTCAAGAGCACCGTGGACGCGGTGAACTGCACCGACAACAGCGCGGCCCACGCGCACATCTCGGCGATGGCCGCCGCGCGCCTCCTGATCGAGGACGGCCTCGAACCCGTGATGCAGTTCGTCTGCCGGGACCGGAACCGGCTCGCGCTCCAGGCGGACCTGCTCGGCGCGGCCGCCCTCGGCGTCCGCAACGTCGTGTGCATGACCGGCGACGACGTGAGCGCCGGCGACCACCCGGAGACCAAGCCCATCTATGACATCGACTCGGTTCACCTGATCCGGACGGCCAGGCTCATGCGGGACGAGGGGACCTACCTGTCCGGACGGGGCCTCACCCACGCACCCGGATTCCTGATCGGCGCGGTCGAGAACCCGTTCGCGCCGCCCCTTCGGTTCCGGCCCATGCGGCTGGGGACGAAGATCGAGGCCGGGGCCGAGTTCATCCAGACGCAGATCTGCTTCAACCTGGAGAGGATGCGGATCTTCATGGCCCGGTGCGGCGAGCTGGGGCTGCTCGACCACGTCTGGGTGCTAGCGGGGGTGTTCGTGCCGAGCTCGGCGTCGGGGACCCGGTACCTGCGCGACCACGTGCCCGGCGTGGACGTCCCGGGCGAGGTGATCGAGCGCATGGACGGTGTCCCGCGCGAGCGTCAGAAGGAGGAGGGCATCCGGATCGCGCTCGAGGTCGTGGAGGCGGTGCGGCAGATCCCGGGGGTGTCGGGGATCCACCTGATGACCATCAACCACGAGGAGGCGATCCCGAAGGTGGTCGAGGGGGCCGGCTTGCTGCCACGCCCCGTCGCCGCGGGCCCGGTCCCGTGACCCTTTCGCGCAGCCCCTGCGCCGCTCTCGTGACGTTCCCCGCGACTGGGTGAACGTCCGGGCGCCGGGTGTCGAATGCCGGCTGAACCCGACAGACTGGAGCCATGACCATGAGGCGTGCCCTCCTCGCGCTCGGCGCCGTAGCGGCGTTGGCGCTGTCCGCGTGCACCACGGGAAACACCAACACCACGCAACCCCAGATGAACGGCTCTCCGGCGGCCAATTTCCCCTCCTCTCAGCCGATGCTCTCGAGCGGCAAGGATGCCGTCGTGAACGTGGTACACAGCGTCCTGCCGGCGGTCGTGAACGTCGTCGTCGACACCGGCGCCGGTCAAGGGGAGGGCACGGGGTTCATCGTGCGCTCGGACGGCATCATCGTGACGAACTACCACGTGGTCGAGAACGCCTCGAAGGTTACGGTGCTGACGTCGGCGGACGACCCCGTTCAGTACGACGCGCGGGTGATCGGGGGCGACGTGGGGGCTGACCTGGCGGTTCTGGACATCGATGCCAGCGACCTGCCGACCGTGACGCTCGGCGACTCGGATGCCCTGCAGCTGGGGCAGCGCGTCGTCGCGGTGGGATACGCCCTCGGCCTCGAGGGCGGCCCCTCGGTGACCGCGGGGATCGTCTCCTCGCTGACGCGGCAGATCGACGTCCAGGACAGGGGATGTCCCGTCTCGGAGTGTGGCGCCGATCAGACGCGCGTCTACGACCACGTGATCCAGACCGATGCGGCCATCAACCCTGGGAACTCCGGTGGACCGCTGCTCAACATGGACGGGCAGGTCGTCGGGATCAACTCGGCGGGTGCGAACCAGGCCGAGAACATCGGGTTCGCGATCCAGATCGATTCGGTCAAGCCGACGATCTTCCAGGCCGCCGAGCACCCGTCACAGCCCGTGGCGTTCATGGGGATCAGCTCCGGCCCGGCCTCCGACCCGCAGGTCCAGTTCCAGTTCGCTCCGCCCGTGGATCAGGGCGCTGTCATCGTCGATGTCGTGGGCGGCGGCCCCGCCGACGACGCGGGGATCGTCGTCGGTGACACCATCGTGCGGTTCGACGGCCGGACGGTGACCGACTCCGAACAGCTCGGCGGGCTGATCCATTCGCATCGGCCAGGCGACGAGGTCAGCGTAGGGATCGTCCACGCCGATGGTTCCCAGGACGAGGTCACGGTCACGCTGGGCGTGAACCCGGTCCCGACCGCCTGATCCAGAGCGTGGCGGCCCCTGCCCCGGTGGTGCGCTAGCCTGACCTGCGTGAAGGTGAGGCTCCGCAACCCCGACCGGGAGGTCGAGCTCGCCGGCGGTCGCAAGATCCACGACGTCCTCGGTGAGCTGGGCATCAACCCCGACACCGTGCTCGTGATCCGCGAGCGCGAGCTGCTCACGCGCGAGGACCGCGTCGCGGAGGCCGACGTCATCGAGGTCCGACCGGTGATCAGCGGCGGCGCCCGCGTCGAGAACCGGATGAAGTGCCGGCGCTGCAAGGCGCCGGCGGTGGTCGAGATCCGCCGGCACAACGCGGCCTTCTGCGCCGACTGCTTCCTGCGCCACGTGCGCGAGCAGGTCAGACGGGCGATCGGGGCGCACGACATGTTCGTGGCATCCGACCGGATCCTCGTAGCGGTCTCCGGCGGCAAGGACTCGCTCGCGCTCTGGGACGTGCTGCTCGAACTCGGCTACCGGGCGGATGGACTCTACCTGGGCCTCGGGATCGGCGAGTACTCGGACCGGTCGCACGACCTCGCGGCGACGTTCGCCCGCGAGCGCGGCGCCCATCTCGTCGAGGTGGATCTTGCCCGCGACTACGGGTTCGACGTCCCAACCGCCGGACGCAAGGGCTCGCGCTCGACGTGCGCGGTCTGCGGCCTATCCAAGCGGTACGTCTTCAACCGGACCGCTCGCGAGGGCGGGTACGACGTGATCGCGACGGGCCACAACCTGGACGACGAGGCGGCCACGCTCCTCGGGAACACCTTGCGGTGGCAGACCGACTACATCGCGCGCCAGTCCCCGGTGCTCCCCGCGGAGGAGGGGTTCGCCCGCAAGGTCAAGCCCTTGTACCGCCTGTCGGAGCTCGAGACCGCCGCGTTCGCGTTCCTGCGCGGGATCGACTACGTGGTCGAGGAGTGCCCGCTGGTCGGCGGGAACACGCAGCTCCGCTACAAGGAGGCCATGAACCAGCTCGAGTCGACCTCTCCGGGAACCAAGGCGCAGTTCCTCTTCGGCTACCTCGAGCGCGCCGCCCCGCTCTTCGCGACACAGGACGACGTGCGGCTCGTCGGGTGCGAACGCTGCGGCCAGCCGACCACCGGTCGTTTCTGTGCCTTCTGCCGCGCGCAGGCCCAGATCCTGGGCGAGCGGCTCGAGGCGCCCCGGGACGCAGGTGATCGCGAGACGGCCGCGCAGCTTTCCGAGGAGGTCCTTCCCGTCGAGATCTTCGGGGCGGCCAACCGGTGATCGGACCCTTCGAGGCGGGCGAGAAGATCCTGTTGGTGGATCAGCGGGACCGCAGGTACCTGCTCACGCTCCAACACGGCGTGACCTGGCACTCGCACGGCGGTGGGCTGCCGCACGACCTGCTGATCGGGTCCGCCGAGGGCACCCTGGTGCACTCGGCGACCGGGATGGCCTTCCGGGCGTTCCGCCCGCGGATGGCCGACTTCGTGCTGAAGATGCCGCGGGGCGCGCAGGTCGTCTACCCGAAGGACGTGGGCGCGATCCTGGTCGGTGCCGACGTCTTCCCCGGATCGCGGGTCCTGGAAGCGGGGACGGGTTCGGGCTCGCTGACGCTCGCCTTGTGCCGCGCGACCGGCCCCGAGGGCCGGGTCGTCTCCTATGACCTCCGACCCGAGTTCCAGGCCGGTGCCGCCCGGAACATCGAGTCGTTCTTCGGGAAGATGCCCGACTGGCTCGAGCTCCGCGGCGGCGACGTCCGCGAGATCGCCGGGAGCGGCGAGATCTTCGACCGCGCGATCTTGGACCTGCCGGAGCCCTGGGCGATGCTCGAGCCGCTCGCGAGCGCCCTGCCCGCGGGAGCGATCGTGTGCGGGTACCTGCCCACGACCAACCAGGTGCAGGAGCTGGTACTCGCGTTGGGACGCAACGGGTACGAGCATCTGGAGACCTTCGAGGTGCTGCACCGGTCCTGGCATGTGACGGCCCGGAGCGTCCGGCCGGATCAGCGCATGGTCGCGCACACGGGGTTCATCACCTTGGCTCGTCGCATCTGACAGGCCTCAGGTAAGGCGTCCGAGCGGCCGACAACCGTATCCATAGGCCAGAAGACGTCCCCCGAACCTCACCGATCGAGGGCGGGGCCGGGGGTATGCTTCCGCACCGCGGGAGGTGAAGGAGATGCCGGAGCCGGATCCACGCGAACAACAGGAACAGCACGAGAAGCAGGTCCACGAACTGCAGACGCAGGTCCGCTTCCTCGAGGACGAGGTCTCGCTGCTGCGACGCCGGCTCACGAACGCTCCCCGTCAGGTCAAGCTGCTCGAGGACAAGCTCCTCGAGGCTCGGTCGGATCTCTCCCGCGCGCTCGGCCAGAACGAGAAGCTCGCCGGCACCCTGCAGGCCGAGAAGGAGCGGATCGAAGGGCTGCGTGAGGAGGTCGAGAAGCTGAGCCAGCCCCCCGCGTCATTCGGCGTGTACCTGACGTCCAACGACGACGGCTCGGTGGACGTGTTCACGGCGGGGCGCAAGATGCGGGTCAACGTCTCGCCGGACGTGGAGGCCGACCGGCTGCATAAGGGCGCCGAGGTGATCCTGAACGAGGCCCTGAACGTCGTGGACGTGCTCACGCCCGATCGGGCCGGGGAGGTCGTGAAGGTCAAGGACCGGCTCGGCGACGATCGCGTGATCGTGGTCGGCCGTGGCGACGAGGAGCTCGTCGCCACGCTCGGGACGTCGTTGTTGGGAGAGCAGATCCGCGCGGGGGACCCCCTCCTGATCGACCCCCGGTCCAACGTGGCGCTCGAGAAGCTGCCGAAGGAAGAGGTCGAGGAACTGGTTCTCGAAGAGGTCCCCGACGTCTCCTACGAGGACATCGGCGGACTCGAGGGCCAGATCGAGGCGATCCGTGACGCGGTGGAGCTGCCCTTCCTGTACGCGGAGCTCTTCCAGGAGCACCAGCTCGAGGCGCCGAAGGGCGTGCTGCTGTACGGGCCGCCGGGGTGCGGCAAGACCCTGATCGCCAAGGCCGTGGCGAAGTCGTTGGCCGACAAGGTGCGGGAGCGCACAGGACGCCAGGACGCGCACTCGTACTTCCTCAACATCAAGGGGCCCGAGCTGCTGAACAAGTACGTGGGCGAGACCGAGCGCCAGATCCGTCAGATCTTCCAGCGGGCGAAGGAACGGAGCGAGGAGGGCCTGCCGGTCATCGTGTTCTTCGACGAGATGGACTCGATCTTCCGGACCCGCGGCACGGGGATCTCGAGCGACGTGGAGTCGACGATCGTGCCCCAACTCCTGTCGGAGCTCGACGGGGTCGAGACCCTGAAGAACGTGATCGTGATCGGCGCGTCGAACCGCGAGGACCTGATCGATCCCGCGATCCTGCGCCCCGGGCGCCTCGACGTGAAGATCAAGATCGAGCGCCCCGACGCCGCCCAGGCGGGCGACATCATGGGGAAGTACCTCAACCCTTCCGTGCCGATCCACCCCGAGGACGTGGCCCGCGCCAACGGCGACCTGAACACCGCGACCAAGCGGATGATCCAATCCACGGTGGACCGGATGTACTCGGAGGCGGAGGACAACCGGTTCCTGGAGGTGACCTACGCGAGCGGCGACAAGGAGATCCTGTACTTCAAGGACTTCAACTCGGGCGCGATGATCGAGAACATCGTGCGCCGCGCGAAGAAGGAGGCGATCAAGCGCTTCCTGTCGACGGGCGAGAAGGGGATCAAGGCCGAGGACCTGACGCACGCGATCCGAGACGAGTTCAAGGAGAACGAGGATCTGCCGAACACGACGAACCCCGATGACTGGGCGCGGATCTCGGGTAAGAAGGGCGAGCGGATCGTGTACGTCCGGACCCTCCTCGGCGACGGGGACGGCGAGGGCAGGCAGGTCGAGCGGGTCAGCGCCGGCCAGTACCTGTAAGGTCCCGAGATGGCCATCGCGAAGGTCATCGGTACCGAGACCGAGTACGGCATCTCCGCGGTGGCGTCGCCCGAGTTCAATCCGGTCATCTCGTCGTCGTTGCTGATCAGCACCTACGCGGGGGCGCTGCGTCGGATCCGGTGGGACTACGAGCAGGAGTCTCCGCTCCGCGACGCGCGAGGCTTCGAGCCGGTCCAGCTCCGGGAACCGTCGGAAGAGGACCTCGGGCTGGCGAACGTGATCTTGCCGAACGGCGCGCGGTACTACGTCGACCACGCCCATCCCGAGTACTCCACCCCCGAGTGCGCGACCCCGCGGGCCCTCGTGATCCACGACAAGGCCGGCGAGCGTGTGCTCGAGCGGTCGCTCGAGGAGGTCCACCGGACGATGCCGGGCGGTCCTCGGCTCGCCGTCTACAAGAACAACAGCGACGGCAAGGGCAACTCCTACGGGACGCACGAGAACTACCTCGTCGACCGCCGGGTGCCCTTCGGGAGCCTCGTCTCCGGGCTCACCCCGTTCTTCGTGAGCCGCCAGATCTTCTGCGGCGCCGGCAAGCTCGGGGGAGAGGCGGCGTGGGACGAGCGCTCGCGCGACCGCTACCAGCTCACGCAGCGCGCCGACTTCTTCGAGGCCGAGGTTGGCTTGGAGACGACGCTCAAGCGCCCGATCATCAACACCCGCGACGAGCCGCACGCCGACCCCGAGAAGTACCGGCGGCTGCACGTGATCATCGGCGACGCGAACCTGTGCGAGGTCGCGACGCTGTTGAAGCTCGGGACGACCTCGCTGGTCCTCAAGCTGATCGAGGACGACGACGTCCCCGATCTGACCCTCGCGTCGCCGGTGCCGTCCCTGCACGACGTGTCGCGCGATCTCACCTGCACCGGGCTCATCCGTCTCGCGGACGGCCGGAAGCTCACGGCGGTGCAGATGCAGTGGGAGTACCTCGAGCGGGCGAGGAAGTACGTCGAACAGGAGGACACCACCGCCGACAACCTCGAGGTGCTCGAGCGCTGGGAGGCCGTCCTGACGGCGCTCGAGGACGACCCGATGCAGCTGTCGCGTGAGCTCGACTGGGTCGCGAAGTACCGGCTGCTCGACGGCTATCGCGAACGTGACGGCCTGGACTGGTCCGATGCCAGGTTGCGGCTGATCGACCTCCAGTACCACGACGTCCGTCGCGACAAGGGCCTCTACCACCGGCTCGTCGCCACCGGGCAGGTGGAGCGGCTCGTCTCCGACGAGGACGTGGAGCGAGCGATCATGGAGCCACCGGAGGATACGCGCGCCTATTTCCGAGGGCGCTGCATCGCCCGGTACCCCGACTCGATCGCCGCCGCGTCGTGGGACTCGATCATCTTCGACACCGGCGCGGACGCGCTCCAGCGCGTGCCGATGCGCGAACCCCTCCGAGGGACCAAGGAGCACGTCGACGGGGTCCTGGCGCGGGCCGGCGACGCGGGCGAGCTCGTCGAGCTGCTCCGGTCGTAGCGTTCGGCGCGGGTAGAATCGCGGGACCTGGCGGCGCCGGATCGAGCGCGGCGGTGAGCGTGCCGGTCGTAGGTGGAGTCGGACGTGCCAGGCGGACGTGCCGGGCGGACGTAAGGAGCGGCCGTGCCTCAGGAGCAGGAGCAGAAGAAGACCCAGAAGCGATCCGGCGGCGGCTCGGATGACGAGGCCGGCCAGGTCTCCTCGGCCGCCAAGGGCGAGAAGCTGAAGGAGGAGATGGACGACATCCTCGACGAGATCGACTCCGTCCTGGAGGAGAACGCCGAGGAATTCGTCAAGTCGTACGTCCAGAAGGGCGGCGAATGACCGCGGGTCCACCGTCCCCGCCCGAAGCCTCGGGCGGACCGATCGGCGCGAACCCGAGCTTCTTCGATCTCGTGCGGACGAGTCGTCCCGAGACCCTGCCGTCGGCGCCCGGAACCTCCGACGTCGTGGCGCCGCACGGGACGACCGTGGTCGCGCTCAAGTTCGCCTCGGGTGTCGTGTTCGGAGGCGACCGGCGCGCCACGGAGGGCTTCTCGATCGCCGACGAGAAGATGGAGAAGGTCTTCGCGGCGGACGACTTCTCCGTGATCGCGATCGCCGGCGCCGCGGGCCAGGCCATCGAGATCGTCAAGCTGTTCCAGCTCGAGCTCGAGCACTACGAGAAGATCACGGGGGACCGCCTGTCGCTGGAAGGCAAGGCGAACCGGCTCGCGCAGATGATCCGAGGGAACCTGCCGATGGCGATCCAGGGCCTGGTCGTGGTCCCGCTGTTCGGCGGCTTCGACGAGCGCCGCGCGGAGGGCCGGATCTTCTACTACGACGCCACCGGCGGTCGGTGGGAGGAGGATGACTTCCACGCGACCGGGTCGGGCGGGCGTCCCGCCAAGAGCTCCTTGAAGAAGCGCTGGCGTGCGGGTCTGGATCGCGCCGAGGCCCTGCAGGTCGCCGTCGAGGCGCTGGTGGACGCGTCGCAGGAGGATGCCGCGACCGGGGGCCCCGACCCGACACGCGGGATCTTCCCGACCGTGGTCGCGGTGACATCCGGGGGAGCGGAGACGGTCGGGGACGACGAGCTGCGGACTGCGTACGACGGCGTCGTCGCACGCGGTGGTGGATCCGCATGAGCTTCATGCCCTACGTGCCGCCCGAGCAGCTGATGAAGGATCGGTCCGACTTCGCGCACAAGGGGATCGCGCGAGGGAAGTCGGTCGTCGGCCTCGAGTACGCGGGCGGCGTCCTGTTCATCGCGGAGAACCCGAGTGCCACGCTGCACAAGATCAGCGAGATCTACGACCGGATCGCGTTCGCCGGCGTCGGCAAGTACAGTGAGTTCGAGGACCTGCGCATCAGCGGGGTGCGCCATGCCGACCTGCGGGGCTACTCGTACGGGCGAGACGACGTGCGCGCCCGGGATCTCGCGAACGCCTACTCGCAGGCCCTGTCGACGATCTTCACCCAGCAGATGAAGCCGTACGAGGTCGAGATCTTGGTGGGCGAGGTGGGCGAGGGATCCGGGGGCAACGAAATCTACCACGTCTTGTTCGACGGGACGGTGACCGACGAGCACGAGCACGTCGCGATCGGCGGCCACGCGGAGGAGCTTTCGAGCGCGGTGCAGGCGGCGTTCGAGCCCGGCTGGGACCTGTCGACGGCGGTCCGGGAGGCCGTGAGGGCCCTGTCGACCGCCGAGGGCCGTGAGATCGTGGCCGAGCAGGTGGAGGCGGGGGTCCTCGACCGGGCGCGTGCGCAGCGCCGGAAGTTCCGCCGCCTGTCCGAGGACGAGGTGGCGCAGATCCTCGCCGGCTGAGGCTCCACCCCTTCGTGGGGGTGGGGCCTAGACTCGATGCGTGGAGCGACGCATCTTCGGGCTCGAGAACGAGTACGGCGTCACCTGCACCTTCCGCGGGCAACGACGCCTGTCCCCCGACGAGGTGGCCCGGTACCTGTTCCGCCGGGTCGTGCACTGGGGTCGGTCCTCGAACGTGTTCCTCGAGAACGGCGCCCGCCTCTACCTGGACGTGGGTTCACACCCCGAATACGCGACGCCCGAGTGCGATCGGATCTCGGACCTCGTCGCCCACGACAAGGCGGGGGAGCGGATCCTCGAGGCCCTCCTGGCGGCCGCTGAGGTCCGCCTCCACGAGGAAGGCATCAGCGGCCAGGTCTACCTGTTCAAGAACAACACCGACTCGGCGGGCAATTCGTACGGCTGCCACGAGAACTACCTGGTGGCTCGGCAGGGCGAGTTCGCGCGGATGGCCGACCTGCTGATCCCGTACTTCG
Source organism: Actinomycetota bacterium (assembly GCA_049587975.1). Taxonomy (GTDB): domain Bacteria; phylum Actinomycetota; class UBA4738; order UBA4738; family HRBIN12; genus DASSJM01. Next base: position 36,916 of record JBAVEY010000149.1, read on the forward strand.
TCACCAGGCAGATCTGGTGCGGTGCCGGCAAGGTCCTGCACGGTCCTCGGGGAGCGGTGTTCTGCATCGCGCAGCGGGCCGAGCACATCTGGGAGGGCGTATCGTCCGCTACGACCCGCTCGCGGCCGATCATCAACACGCGCGACGAACCGCACGCCGACGCCGAGCGCTTCCGCCGTCTGCACGTGATCGTCGGGGACTCGAACATGTCGGAGTTCAGCTCGTGGATGAAGGTCGGGATCACCGATCTCGTTCTTCGGATGGTCGAGGCCAACACGGTGATGCGCGACCTCACGCTCGAGAACCCCATCCGGGCGATCCGGGAGATCAGCCACGACGTCACGTGCCGCAAGAAGGTGCGTCTCGCGAACGGTCGCGAGCTCTCCGCGATCGAGGTCCAGGAGGAGTACTACGAGCGCACCGAACGCTTCCTCGAACGTCGGGGCCCGGACCCGCAGGCCAAGCAGCTCCTGCAGGAGTGGCGCGAGGCCCTCGACGCGCTGCTCCTCCAGGAGCCGCACCGGCTCCTCCGCAAGGTCGACTGGGTAGCCAAGCAACAGCTGATCGAGACCTACCGCGAGCGCCATCAGCTCCCACTGTCGCACCCGCGAGTCGCCCTGCTCGATCTCGCGTACCACGACGTCAACCGCACCCGCGGCCTCTACTACGTGCTCGAACGCGCGGGCAAGATGGAGCGGACCGTGGCGGAGAAGGAGATCCAGCGCGCGATGCGTGAACCTCCGCAGACGACGCGGGCGAAGCTCCGCGGGGACTTCATCCGTCACGCGAAGCAGAAACGCCGTGACTACACGGTCGACTGGGTGCACCTGAAGCTCAACGACCAGGCGCAGCGCACGGTGCTGTGCAAGGACCCGTTCCGCAGCGTGGACGAGCGCGTCGAGCAGCTGATCGCCCACATGTAGGTGGCGTGGTCCGACGGCCGAGCGCGCGAACCTGGCCGACCTGTCCGCGTTCGTCGACGCGCCGGTCCGCTAGGCGAGGTTCAGCCGGCGCCCCGTCGCCAGCGAGCCGATCCGGCGGCCATCCTGCCCGCCAGGACGCCCGCGGCACCCGCGGCCAGGAAGAACACCGGGTCGTCCGACGTCGTCCGACCCATCGACACGACGTCGACGCCCGCGCGGTCGAGCTCGTCGAGGGCGGGCCGGCCATCCGCCTCGACGAGTTGATGCCGGTCCTCGAGCCGGCGTCCCCTGAGCGCGCCCCACACGAGGTCGCGTTCGGGTCCCTCGAGGATCGGGACGGCGACGTTGGCCGCCACCGTGCACACGCGATCCAAGATGGTCAGCGAGTGGTGGGACACGCCGCGGTGCCGCTCCCGGCCGTCGGCGAAGGAGATCCTGAGCGCCGCAACGGGACGGCCCCCCAGGGTGGTGGCCGCGTTCAGGGCGTGGCCGCTGGTGAGCGCGCTCACGCCCCAGGTGGTGTCGGTGCCGAGGTTCCCGGGGCCATCGGCCACGATGACGACGTCCGCGCCCACCAGCTCGACCGCGGCCAGCAGACCCGTCCAGATCGTGACGGCCTCCAGGTTCCCCCCGAAGGCCTGTCCACACGTGATGAAGCCGTCGAGCAGCTCGGCCGCCCGAAGACGCGGCACCAGGTTCGAGAGCCGCCCGGCCAGGGCGGCGCCGTCGGTCATCACGTACGCGATCGTCGCGGCGCCGGCCGCGCGCGCGCCCGCGGCGATCGGCCCGACCATCGAATGCAGTGGCGCGCAGACGACCGGTGCCCCTCGCAGGCCCGTCGACCCCTCGATCGTCTCCCGATCGGACTCCTCGACGCTCTCGACGGCGGTCTGCAGGGGCGTGTAACGAGCCTTCATGATGCGTCCGGGATGGCTCGGGTCGACGGGAGCCTGGTCCCGCACGGCGACGACCAGGTGGAACCCGCCCGTCCCAAGGTCGAGGGCGACCCCGGTCGTGTTCAGCAGGACGCGGTCACCGGGTCCGACGGGCCCGGTGAGGTCGGTGAAGGCGACCGCCGGGGAGGTATCGGCCCGGTCGTCGTCCACGTCCACGTCGAGTTCGAGGACGCCCGGACGCTCGGACCGCACGCCCCGGACGGTGGCGTGACGCAGGCGCACCCCCGAACGGCCCGGCGACATGGCGGAAGTATGATGCCGCCGCCATGCACCCGCTCGAACGCCTGGTGAACCTGGTCGCCCTGCTGCTCGAGTCGCGGACGCCGCTCACCTTCGACCAGATCCGCGGCAAGCTCGCCGAGGGGTACGGCCACGAGGACGCCTCCTCGGCCAAGCGCATGTTCGAGCGGGACAAGGACGTGCTCCGGGACATCGGGGTCCCGATCGAGGTGGTCGCGACCGACGCGTGGGACGTGGAGCACGGCTACGCGATCGACAAGCAGCGCTACTACCTGCCCGACATCGCGTTCGCCCCGGAAGAGCTCTCGGCCTTGTTCATCGCGGTCCGCTCGGCCGGCGACATCTCCGCCGAGGACGCCGTCCGCAAGCTGCTGTCCGGGGCCGATCGGGGGATCCTCGCCGGTCTCGGACCTCCGGCGCTCGGCGGGGAGACCGACCCCAACCTCTCGAGGGCGGCGGAGGCCGTCGCCGGCAGCGGCCGCGTCCGTTTCTCCTACCGGACCTCGCGCGGGGAGCGCTCGGACCGCACCGTCGACGCCTTCGGCCTCGCCGTCCGGGGCGGCCACTGGTACCTCGTCGGCATGGATCGCGACCGTGGGGAGATCCGGTCGTTCCGCCTGTCCCGGGTCTCCGGCGACGTCGAGATCGTGGGGGAGGGGACCGAGCCGCCGCCGGGGTTCCGCGCCGCCGACCACGTTCAGGCCGGACCGTGGGGGCCGGGCGAGGCCGAGACCACCGCCACGATCGCGTTCGCTCCCGACGTCGCCTGGTGGGCAACCAACGGCGTCGCGGGCGCCGAGACCGTGCGGACGCGAGGCGACGGTTGGGTCGAGGCGCGCGTGCCGTGGTCGCCGGGAGAGCAGCTCGTCTCGTGGGTCCTGTCGTTCGGGCCGGACGCCGAGGTCGTGGAGCCGCAGGAGCTGCGCCAGGAGATCGTCGGCCGGCTCGAGGGGCTCCTTGCCTCCTGAGGCCTCCGGGCGTGCGGGTCCCCCTCGGAAGGCCCCAGAGAAGGCCTCCGAGCGCCTTCGCCGGCTCCTGACGGTGGTTCCGTACCTGGTGCGGAACCAGGGGACCGGGGTGAGCGACGCCGCGGCCTTGTTCGGGATGTCCGAGCCCGAGCTCCTGGCCGATCTCGACCTCCTGTTCGTGTCCGGACTGCCGCCCTACGGCCCCGGCGACCTGATCGACGTCGACATCCAGGATGGCCGCGTCTGGATCGGCATGGCCGACTACTTCGGGCGGCCGCTCCGCCTCACCCGGAGCGAGGCGCTGGCGATCTACCTCCGGGGCACCGCGCTCGCCGGGGCGCCCGGCTTCGAGGAAGCCCCCGCGTTGTCCTCGGCCCTCGCCAAGCTGGCGCAGGCGCTCGGCCCCGAGGCCCTCGGCGAACTACCCGAGCGCGTCGGCGCGATCGGGGACGAACGGACCTCCGATACGCTCGGCGAGCTGCGCCGCGCCGCGGCCGAACGGGAACGGCTTCGCGTCGAGTACTACGCCGCGTCAGGGGCCGAGACCACCCAGCGGGAGATCGACCCCGAGGAGATCTTCTTCGCGATCGGTAACTGGTACATCGCGGCGTGGGACCACCGCTCGGACTCCGAGCGGCTGTTCCGGGCCGACCGGATCCGTGCCACCACCCGAACCGGGAAGCGGTTCGAGCCACGGGGCCTGCAGGGCGCCGGCCGACCCCTGTACGCGCCCGGGCAGGACGACGTCCGGGTGATCCTCCGGCTCGGGCCGGAAGCACGGTGGGTTGCCGAGTACTACGAGACCGTCCGGGAGGCCGAGCTCGACGACGGACGCCTCGAGGTCGAGCTCCCGGCCGGCCGGCTCGAATGGCTCGAGCGCCTGCTGCTGCGCCTGTGGCCCGATGCCGAGGTCGTGGCTCCCCCTGAGCTGAACGGTCGGGTCCGCGAGCTCGCGGGGCGGACGCGGGCACGGTACGCGTAAAGGGTCGCGGCCTGGCGCTCGGGACTCAAGCGTCGAGCGTCCGTGTCCGATATTCCAGGTGTTATGACGACGATCCGGACCACATGCCCCCGCTGCGGAGAGGTCGACATGGGACCGGAGTCGATCCTGCTTCAGGTCCTGCGTGGCGGACGCGAGGGCACCTACCGGTTCGACTGCCCGACCTGCATGGAGCCCGTCGAGAAGCGCGCGGACCGCAAGATCGTTGCCCTTCTCGTCTCGGCCGGTGTGGACGTCTCCGGACGACCCTCCGGGGGTACCGCCGAGTTGTTCGATTCCGAGGCCGAGATCCCCGAGGACCCCCGTGGGCCACTGCCGCCCGGTCCGGCGTTCTCGATCGACGACGTGATCGACTTCCACTTCAAGCTCGAGGACGAACGCTACATCGCGCAGTTCCTGGCCGCGCAGTAGACCCGCCAAGCCCCCGTCCCGCACCTCGGTTAGCATCCAAGCATGACCACGACCGCTCTCGTGTGGCTCGTCGTCGGCCTCGTGTCGCTCATCGCGGTGTCGGCCGTCCTGGTCGCCCTGGTCCGGCACCTCTTCGTGCTCGGGCGGGCGGCCGGCCGGTTCCGCGACGAGGTCGGGCCCCTCGCGCAGGAGATCGGGGGGCTCGCGGACACGGCCTCGAGCCGATCTCTGCGTCTACCCCACGGGTCGAGGTCCGACCCCTGAGCCCAGGCGGCGGTACGATGCCCCTCGCGGGGGCCTCCCGCCCCAGGATCGACCAGCCGGAACGTCACGCGGAGCCCCGCCAGGAGCGCACGACGAGATGCTGAACATCGGTCCGCAGGAACTCCTGGTCATCCTGGTCATCGCCCTGCTCGTGGTCGGGCCTCAGCGACTGCCCGAACTGGGCCGCTCGATCGGCCGGGGCCTACGCGAGCTCCGCAAGGCCCAGGACGAGGTCAAGCGGACGATCTCGGTCAACCTGGACGACGAGCCGCCGAACGGCAGCTCGAGGAGACCCGCGTCCGAGCCGACGGTCTCCGGTCCGGCTCCGGCCGGCTCCCGGGAGGCCACGCCGCCGGCCGTGGCGGCCGACCCGCCCCCGACCGCGTCGGAGCCGCTCCCCGCGAGCGAGGTGCGCGAGATCTCCCGCTCGCTCGGACGGAGCCTCTCGGAGCTTCGTCGAGCCAAGGAGGAGGTTCAGCGGTCGTTCCGGGTCGATCTGTCCGGGCCCACCAAGAGGCCGCCGCCTCCGGCCCCACCGACGCCACGGCGGGAGTCACCGCGATCGTCGGCGCCGCCGAAGGGGCCGGAGTCGGGTGAGGTCCCCGACGCGACGTCCGACGGGCCCGCCACCGGCTGAGCGGGCGTGCGATGAAGCTGATCCCGGATCGTCTCCGGCGGCGTTCGGAGCCGGAACCCGACGGCACGATGACGCTGGTCGATCACCTGTCCGAGCTGCGGTACCGGCTGATCGTCTCGATCGCCGCGATCGCCGTCGGGGCCCTCGTCGGGTGGTTCCTGTTCGACCGCGTGATCGATCTGCTCCTGAACCCCTACTGCGACTACTGGCGGACCGTGCCGCGGGGCATGCGGGCCACGCGCGACTGCGCGCTGTTCTTCTCGGGGGCGCTCGAACCGCTCGTGATCAAGCTGAAGCTGGTCGCGTTCCTCGGACTGTTCATCGCGCTGCCGGTGGTGTTGTACGAGCTGTGGGCATTCGTCGTGCCGGGCCTCACCAGGCGCGAACGTCGGATGGCCATCCCGTTCGTCCTGAGCTCGATGGCGCTGTTCGTCCTGGGCGCCCTGGTCGCGTACTGGACCCTGCCCAAGGCGCTGAACTTCCTCCTGGGCTTCGCGGGGAGCCAGTTCGCGCCCCTGCTCACGGCCGACCGCTTCCTGACCTTCGTGATGCTGGTCGCGCTCTCGTTCGGGCTCGCGTTCGAGTTCCCGATCGCCCTCATGTTCCTGCTCCTGGCCGGGGTCGTGACCACCAGGCAGCTCCGGGACTGGCGCCGGGGGGCGATCTTGTTCATCGCGGTCTTCGCGGCCATCATCACGCCGAGCTCGGACCCCTACACGATGCTCGCGATGACGATCCCCATGGTGCTGTTCTACGAAGCCGCTATCATCATCGGCCGACTCCTGAAGCGCTAGGTGGATCTGGCATGGCGATCAAAGGGAAGAGCAAGGGCAGGAGCGCGAAGGCCGTCACCCGAGGGCCGAAGCCCGTCTATCAACCCGTCAAGAAGCCGCTGCTCGCCAGGCACGAGTTCTGGCTGGTGATCGCGACCATCCTGGGCGTGATGATCGTCGTCGGTCTGGTCGCCGGGTTCATCGCCGAGCGCAACTCGAGCGCGCAGGACGACCTCGAGCAGCGCATGCGGGCCACGATGAACACGTACACGGGCCAGATCGACCCGATCCTGACGACGATCGGCCAGGCTCGACCGCCGTCGAGCTTCGACGTGTTCACGGATCTGGCCACGGCGGTCTCGAGCCTCGAGGCCGAGACCCCGGAGGCGCCCGCCGATCCGCAGGCCCTGAAGCAGACGGCCTCCGACACGGTGACGTCGGCCAAGACCGCCCTCGAGGCCCTCCAGGCGATCGACGAGACCGTCCTGATCCGGGACAAGGGGTTCTCGCAGGCCTTCGTCCTGTACGTGATCAACTCGAAGGAGAACTTCGTCAGGGCGATGGTCCTGTACCGGGAGGCCGCGCAGCTGCTCGAGGTTGCGGCCGACGCTCAAGGTACCGAGCGAGCGGCACTCGCCGCCCGCGCGAAGGGGATCTCGAACGCCGCCAAGGGGACCTTCGACCGTGGCTACGCCGATTACGTCGAGGCGCGTACCGAGGCGGGCGTGTTCACGCCGGCCGCGCCGGGGGGGCTCCCCACCCCGACCGGGGCCTCATGACCGACGGGCTCCTCCTGCTCCACGCCTGGCCGATCGATGCCCGGATGTGGCAGCAGCAGCTCGCCGCGCTGCCGGACGGTCTGCCCGTGGCCGCCCCCCATCTGCCGGGGTTCGGCGGCGCCGAGCCGGCGGGCCACGTCATGACGATGCGCGCGGCCGCCGAGCGGTCCCTGGCGGCGATGGGGGAGGCCGGACTCGACCGGGCGGTGGTGTGCGGCCTGTCGATGGGCGGGTACGTGGCGTTCGAGATCTGGCGGCGGGCGAGCGACCGGGTGCTCGGGCTCGTGCTGGCCAACACGCGCGCCGTGGCGGATGTGCCCGCGGCCGCCGAGGCGCGGCGAACGCTCGCCGAGCGGCTGCGAGCGGACGGCAACGTCGTCGCCGACGAGCCGCCGCCGCTGCTGTCGGAGGCTGCGCCACAGGAGCTCCGGGAGCGGGTCCACGGATGGATCCGGGAGCAGACACCGGACGCGATCGCCGCGGCGCTGCTCGGGATGGCGGAGCGACCCGACTCGACGGGAGATCTCGCGAGCATCCGGGTTCCAACCCTCATCCTCACGTCGACCGAGGACCGCATGATCGCTCCCGAGGTCTCGGCCGAGATGGCCGGCCTCATCCCGCGGGGACGTCTCGAGACGATCGAGGGCGCCGGGCACCTGTCGAACCTCGAGGCGCCCGAGGCGTTCGACGCGGCGCTGCTCGAGCACCTGGCCGCCTGCGGCATCGGCTGAGCCCTCGCCGCCCCGCGTCCCGAGGTTGGGGAAGGCGCCCGTAGACTCGGGTCCGTGACCGATCCCGCGCGGTTCGCCGCCCAGTACCCATTCGCGCTCGACGGGTTCCAGATGCGCGCCATCGAGGCGCTCGACGTGGGCGAGTCCGTGCTGGTCGCCGCCCCGACCGGTTCGGGCAAGACCGTGGTGGCCGAGTTCGCCGTCGATCGCGCGATCGCGCGGGACGGCAAGTGCTTCTACACGACGCCGCTGAAGGCGCTGTCGAACCAGAAGTTCGGCGACCTCGTCGCGCGGCTCGGGGCGGCCAAGGTCGGGCTCCTCACCGGCGACAACGCGATCAACGGGGACGCCCCGGTGGTGGTTATGACGACCGAGGTCCTCCGCAACATGCTGTACGAGCGCAGCGACGCGCTCGACGGCCTCGTCACGGTGGTGATGGACGAGGTGCACTACCTCCAGGACCCGTACCGGGGGGGTGTGTGGGAGGAGGTCCTGATCCACCTGCCGCTGTCGATCTCGGTCGTGTGCCTGTCGGCCACGATCTCGAACGCGGAGGAGTTCGGGGAGTGGATCGGCACGCTGCGGGGTCCGACCCGCGTCGTGATCGAGGAGAAGCGGCCGGTGCCGCTCGAACACCATTACCTGGTCGGGCACGACCTGCACCCGATGCACGTCGAGCAGGACGGGCAGCTCATCCCCAATCCGTACGTCGTCTCCCTCGACCGTCAGGAGGTGCGATACAAGACCTACTATCGGCGAGGGTCCGGGACGGCCCAGCACCAGCGGATCGCGAGGCCACGAGAGGGGCATCGCCGCGCCTTCGTCCCCCGCCGCGAGGACGTGGTCGAGGTGCTGTCCGACCAAGGGCTGCTGCCCGCGATCTACTTCGTGTTCAGCCGCGCCGGGTGTGCGCGCAGCGTCGAGTGGCTCATGGGGGCGGGCGTCCGGCTGACGACGAGCGAAGAGGGCGTCCGGATCCGCACGTTCGCCGAGATGCGCGCCGCCTGGATGGAGGAGGAGGATCTGAAGACCCTCGGCTTCTACGACTTCCAGGACGCCCTCGCCGCTGGCATCGCCGCCCACCACGCGGGGATGCTCCCGGTGTTCAAGGAGACGGTGGAGGAGTTGTTCGAGGCCGGGCTGGTGCGGGTCGTGTTCGCCACCGAGACCCTGTCGCTCGGGATCAACATGCCGGCGAGGTCGGTCGTGATCGAGGATCTGTGGAAGTTCCAGGGCGAGCGGCATGAGCTGCTCACACCTGGCGAATACACGCAGCTGACGGGACGCGCGGGGAGGCGTGGGATCGACGAGCTCGGGCACGCGGTGGTCGTGGTCCAGCGCAACGTCCCGTTCGAACGGGTGGCGTCGCTCGCGTCAACCAGGACCTACGAGCTCACGTCCTCGTTCCGGCCCTCGTACAACATGGCGGTGAACCTCGTGCGCAACTACACGCGAGACGAGGCTCACCACCTGTTGAACTCCTCTTTCGCACAGTTCCTCGCCGACCGCGGCGTGGTCACGCTCGAGCGCGAGCTCGAACGCGACCGGTCCCAGCTCACCGGCGTCCGAGACCAGATGCGGTGCCACCTGGGGGACTTCGCCGAGTACTGGGTGCTGCGGGAGAAGGCCACGAGCGTGCGCGACGAGTTCCGCAAGGGCCGGGAGCGTACGCGAGGCGACGCGATCCGGCAGGCCCTCGCGTCGCTGCGCCCCGGCGACGTGATCTTCGTCCCGCGGGCTCGGCGGCGAGGTCTCGCGGTGGTCCTCTCCAGCCGTGAGGGACGGCCGACCGTGCTCGCGCAGGACCGGAAGTTCTTCCGCCTGTCGGCCAGGGATTTCCAGGATGCACCCGCGGTCCTGTCGAAGATCCCGCTCCCACGATCAGGGAGCGTTCGGAGCGCGCGGTACCGTCGCGATCTGGCGGCCAAGCTCGTCGCGCTCGATGTCCGTCCTCCCCGCAAGACGCGAGCGGCCATGGACGCACGGGTGGAGCGCGAGGCCGCGCGGTTCGAGCGCCAGGCGGAGTCTCACCCGTGCCATGCGTGCCCCGACCGGCCGGCCCACGAGCGCTGGGCGACCCGCAGCTCCCAGATCGAGCAGCAGATCCGGGGGCTGGAGCGGCGGATCCGAACTCGCACCGAGACCCTGGCCCGGCAGTTCGAACGGGTGCTGGCCGTCCTCGAGGAGCTGGGATACGTGCGCGCGTTCGCGATCGAGCCGAAGGGCCGCGGACTCGCGCGGATCTACGGCGAGGGCGACATCCTGATGGCGGAGGCGCTGGACGAGGGGCTGCTCGACGGGCTCGAGCCGTCCGAGGTGGCGGCGGTCGTCTCGACGATCGTGTACGAGTCGCGCGAGCGCAACCCGAGGACCGCCGAGATGCCGACACCGGCGTCGGCCGAGCGCTACCGCAGGTTCCAGGGGCTCTGGCGTCGGATCCGCGAAGCCGAGGACCGTCACCAGGTCGAGCTGTGCCGCGAGCTCGACGAGGGGTTCGCGGCGCCGATCCACCGGTGGGCCGCGGGCGAGGCCCTGGAGGACGTCCTGCGCGAGACGGACATGTCGCCGGGCGACTTCGTCCGGACCTGCAAGCAGGTGCTCGACCTGCTCCGTCAGATCGAGGACGTGGCGGCAGGAGAGATCTCGGCGGTGGTGCGGCGCGCACGGGACGCCGTGAACCGCGGGGTCGTCGCCTATACGGGGGTGTGAACGGCCGGCCGGCGCGCGCGCGGGCCCCGAAGTAGGATGCGCGCGATGTCGACGCCGTACGGACCGCTCACCGTCATCGTGAACCCGCACGCGGGCCGGCGCCACGTGGGCGACGAGATCCCGGAGCTCCAACGGACGCTGCAGTCACGGGGCCTGCCCTACCGGCTGTTCCGGACCGAGGGCCGCGGCGACGCCACCAGGTTCGCCCAGGAAGCGCTCGGTTCCGGCGGACGGTTCGTGGTCGCCGTCGGCGGCGACGGGACGGTGCACGAGGTCGTGAACGGCATGTTCGACGACGAGGGCAAGCCCATCGTGCCGGATCCGGTCCTGGGCGTCGTGGCGGCCGGGAGCGGCTGCGACTTCGTCCGGACCTTCGGGCTCCCGGGCGACGCGACCCGCGCGTGCCACCACCTCGCCGGCGACAACACCTACCCGCTCGACGTCGGGAAGATCACGTACACGACGTCCGCCGGCGACCGCGCGACCCGGTACTTCGTGAACGTCGCGGAGGCCGGCCTCGGCGCGGCCGTGGCCGCGCGCGCCGAACGCATGTCGCCGAGGTTCGGCCAGTCGAAGTACTTCGTCGGCTTCTGGCTCGAGCTCCCGAGGTTCCGTCTCGCGAACGTGCGGGTGCAGGCCGACCGGAAGACGTACGAGGGCCCCGCCTTCCTCGTCGTGGTCGGGAACGGGCAGTACTACGGGGGCGGCATGAAGATCTCGCCCCGCTCGTACCCCGGCGACGGGGTCCTGGACGTGCTCGTGTTCAAGGGCCCGAAATCCGACTCGTTCACGATGATCCCGAGGATCTATCGGGGCGAGCACATCCCGCACGATCACGTCGAGGAGCTCCGTGTGAAGCACGAGCTCGTGATCGAGGCGGACCGTCCCCTGCCGCTCGAATCGGACGGCGAGGTGCTCGGGACCACCCCCGCGACCATCGAGATCGTCGCCCAACCGATCCAGATGAAGCTATGAACGCCGAGCGCTATGCGGAGCGACGGCGCCGGGTCACGGAGGCCTTCGAGGATGTCGGGCTCGCCGGGCTCCTCGTGTCGCCGGGGCCCGATCTCGCGTACCTGACGGGCCACGCGCCGATGCCGCTCGAGCGTCTCACGCTGCTCATGCTCATTTCGGGCCGAGATCCCGTGTTCGTGGTCCCGACGCTCGAGCGGCCGCTCGCCGCCTCGGCCGTGGGGGCCTCGGGCCTGGAGGTCCTGGACTGGCGCGACGGGGCGGACGACCCGTACGAGCTCGTGGGCGGGCTGCTCGGGCCGGGCCGGTACGCCGTGACGGACCGGACCTGGGCCTCGCACCTACTCGCGCTGGAAGAGGCCGCCACCGGTCGCGGTTTCGTCGCCGCCGGGACGGCCCTGCCGCTCCTGCGCGCCGTGAAGGACGCGGACGAGATCGAGCGGCTCAGGGCCGCGGGGCGGGCGGCCGACGGCGCGTTCGACGACGTGGTCGCGTTGCCGTTCGCGGGGCGCACCGAGGCCGAGATCTCCCTCGAACTCGATCGCCTTCTCCGCGAGCACGGCCATCAGCGCGTCGATTTCGCCGTGGTGGGTTCGGGGCCCAACGCCGCGTCGAGCCACCACGTGCCGGGGGAGCGACGCCTCGAACCGGGAGACGCGGTGGTGATGGACTTCGGCGGCGTTCGGGACGACTACTGCTCCGATATCACGAGGACGGTGTTCGTCGGCGCAGCCTCGGACGAGCAACGGGAGGTCTACGGGATCGTCCGCGCGGCCCAGCAGGCGGCGTTCGAGGCCGTCCGGCCGGGGGTTCTCGCCCAAGAGGTCGACCGGGCCGCGCGCGGGGTCATCGCCGACGCCGGCTACGGGGACCGGTTCGTGCACCGCACGGGGCACGGGATCGGGCTCGAGGTCCACGAGCCCCCGTACATCGTCGAGGGCAACGAGACTCCGCTCGCGGCCGGCATGGCCTTCTCGGACGAGCCGGGGATCTACCTCGAGGGTCGGTTCGGGGTCCGGATCGAGGATCAGGTCGCGGTCACCGCCGACGGGGCCGAGCGGTTGAACGAGGCCAGCCGCGATCTGACCGTCGTGGCCTGACGATCCGGTCTCGGGGTCGCGGCTAGACGCGGGGGCGGACCTTCGTCCCTTCGGGCGTGTCCATCACCTCGAGGCCCATCGCCTGGAGCCGGTCGCGGATCTCGTCGCTCCTCGCGAAGTCCTTGGCGGCCCGCGCCGCGTCGCGCTCGGCCACGAGCGCGAGGACCTCCGCGGTCGGCTCGAATCCCTCGCGGGCCTCGCGCTCCAGGTCGAGGCCCAAGATCTCGTCCCAGGAGGCGAGCAGGCCGTACTTCTCGGCGTCGGGGACGGCCGCGCCCACGGTCTCGTTCAGCACGACGAGCGCCCGGGGCAGGTCGAGATCGTCGGCGACGGCCGCGCGGAACCTCGCGTCCAGCGCCTTCGCGGCTTCCGAGCGTTGCTCGGTCCCCGGCGCCCAGCTCGCCATCCGGCGGCGGAGGTCGGCCAGCCGCCGATGCTGACCCTCGAGCGCCTCCCAGCTGAAGTCCATCTCGCTCCGGTACCGGGTGCCGAAGCAGAGCAGCCGGTACGCGAGCGGGTCGACGCCCTGCTCGGCGAGGTCGGTGACGCGGTAGATGTTCTTCGCTGACTTCGCCATCTTCTGGCCGCTCATCTGCAGGAACCCGCCGTGCACCCAGGTCGTGACCACCTGGTGCCCCACCGCCGCCTCGGACTGCGCGATCTCGTCCTCGTGGTGCGGGAACTTGTTGTCGTTGCCACCCGTGTGGATGTCGAACCGGTCGCCGAGGTGCTTCATGGACATCGCCGAGCACTCGATGTGCCACCCGGGGTAGCCGTCGCCCCACGGGCTCGGCCAGCGCAGGGCGCGGTTGGGGCCGGCCTTCTTCCACAGGGCGAAGTCCTCGGGATGCCGCTTGGCCGGGTCGACCGCCACCTCCTGCCGGTGGCCGGCACGGAGCTGGTCGAGCGTGTTGCCCGAGAGCTTGCCGTAGCCGGGGAACGTGGTGACGTCGTAGTAGACGGTGCCGTCGACCTCGTACGCGTGACCCTTCTCGAGCAGCGTCTGGATCACCTTGATCATGTCCTCGATGTGGTCGGTGGCGCGCGGGTACAGGTCGGCCGGCTCGATCCCGACGAGCTCTGCGTCGTGGTGGAAAGCATCCGTGTACTTCTGCGCGATCTCGAACGCCGACAGGCCCTCGTCGGCCTCGGCGAGCTCCATCTTGTCCCTGCCGGTGTCCGAGACCTCGTCCGTCATGTGTCCGACGTCGGTGATGTTCATGATCCAATGGACCGCGAACCCCTCGAACCGGAGCGCGCGACGGATCAGGTCCCCGAGCATGAACGAGCGCATGTTCCCGATGTGGATGTAGCGGTAGACCGTGGGGCCGCACGAGTAGATCTTCACCGTCTCCCCGTCGACCGGGGAGACGTCGTGCAGCTCGCGCGTGAGGGAGTCGTACAGGCGCACCGTCTCGCAAGCATAGCGTCGGGGTCCGCGAGGTCGGTCGCTACGCCGGCGGCGGAGCGTCCGGACGCGGCGGGGGCGGCCGGTGGCCGTTGCCGCCGCCGGGCCGCCCGTTCCCCTCGGGTTCGAAACCGCTCCCGTCGTCCGCGCCCGTCACCGGGACCTCGATCGGCTCGCGCTCGCCGAGCTCGGCCATGAGCACCTCGATCTCGTCGCCGACGAGCTCCTCCCGTTCGAAGAGGGCATCGCGGACGCCCTCGACCACGTGGCGCTTCTTGAGCAGGAGGTTGCGGACGTTGTCGCGGCAGTCGTTCAAGATCGCGTCGATCTCCTTGCGGCGATCGCCGTCCGAGAGCACGACCCCGATCGGATCCATCTCGCCGTACGGCCCGGGCCCCGAGGCCGCGGCCGAGATCAGGCTGCGCCCCATCCCGTACACGCCCACGTACGCCGCCGCGTTGCGGGTCGCGTTCACGAGATCCGATGACGGCCCCGAGGTCGTCTGGCCGTACCAGATCTCCTCGGCCACCAGGCCGGCGAGCGAGACCTGGATGCGTGCCAGCAGCTGCTTCTGGGTCCGAAGGAACATCTCCTCGATCTCCTGCGTGGAGACCAGGCCGAGCGCCGACTCGCGCTTCTGGATCGTGATGACCTGGATCTGCAGCTCCTCGCGTTCCAGCGCGTACGAGGCGACCGCGTGGGCGCCCTCGTGGACCGCGACCATCGCCTTCTCGCGGGGCGAGTACTTGACCGGCTGCTTGAGCCCGATCTCCTCGCTCAGCTTCGCCTGCCACAGGTCGTCCCAGCGCAGCGCGTCACGCCCGTCCTGGAGCGCGAACAGCAGGGCCTCGTTCACGATGTTCTTGAGAGATGCCGGCGAGTAGCCGACGGTCATGCGCGAGAGCTTCGGGTAGTCGATCGGCTCGTGCCGCACCTTGGCCAGGTAGTACTCGAGGATGTCCTGGCGCCCCTCCGCGTCGGGCAGGCCGACGTGGATCTTGCGGTCGAACCGACCGGGCCGGATCAGCGCCGGATCCAGGGTGGACGCGCGGTTGGTCGCCCCGATCACGAGGATGTTGTAGAAGGGCACCTTCGGCTTGGCGCGGAACGCGATCCGCCGCACGTGACGCCACAGACCCCGTGGCACCGTGAAGCCGTCCATCTGCACGAGCAGCTCGTTGATCACGCCCATCCCGCCGCCGCCGTTCATGCCGGCGCCCATGAAGATCCGGTCCGTCGCGCGATCGCCTGCGGTGCGGTCCGTCGACACCGCGCCTCGCGAACCGACCGCGTCGATCTCGTCGATGAAGATCACGGACCCGCCGTACTTGTCCGACATCACGCGGCCCTTCTTGAACAGCTTGCGAACCTTCAGGTTCCCGATGCCCATGAACATGTTCGCGAAGCCGGAGCCCGTGGCGAACAGGAACGGCACGCCGGAGGCGCCCGCGATCGCCTTGGCCATCAACGTCTTCCCGGTGCCCGGCGGACCCTCGAACAGGATGCCGTGCGGCGGGTAGCCGCCCATCTGCTTGAAGTCCTTGAAGCCCTCGAAGACGCGGAGGACCTCCTTGGTCGACTCCACGGCGGCGGGCTGCCCTCGCACGTCGTCGAACGACGTGTCGTACTCGTTCGGGTAGATCACATAGTCGTTGCCGCGCGACAGGAACCAGAACAGCGCGCCGAACTGCAGGATGATGAAGAAGACCAGGATCAGTGCCTGCAGCATGAAGGGCCGCAGCTGGGTGACCACGAGCGAGGGGTTGCTGAGCGATTGGCTGGGGGACAACCCCATGAAGAGCCAGGCCGCGAACATGTAGATCGCGAGCACCCACGCCGCGCGCTTGAGCCAGCGGCCGTACCGGCGGTACTCATCCATGGCGATCGACCTCCCGGGCTGCGGTCGTTCGCCCGAGTCTACGCCGAGACCCCGGCGCCCGCCGCTAGGCTCCTGCCGTGCCGCGGGACCCGTTCGTCGAGCTCGAGGATGCCCGCAGGAGCGTGCTCGCGGAGGCCGAGCGGTTCGTCGACGAGCTCGAGCCCGCCCTGGGCGAGAGCCTGCGGGCCGGGTTCGCGCGGCTCAAGGTCGCCCAGGCCGACGCGGCGGGGCGGCTCGGCCAGGAGAGCCAGGCGGCCCTCGAACGTGCGGTGGACCGGGCGATCGATCTCGGCGTGACCGAGGTGATCGGGCGGCTGCGCTCGCCCGAGCTCTGGCTGGCGCCGCTCACCGCGCCCGACCTGCCGCCGCGGACCGACCCGGCTCGCCCGCTCGGGATGCCCGAGTGGGTCGCGCGGCTGGGGCGCTCGGTACGCGAACGCCCATCGCTCGGCGCGCTCGACGACATGTCCAACCGCATCTGGGTCGCGGTCTCCGCGGCCGCCAAGCCGCTCGATCCGGTGCTCAAGGAGTTCGGGTTCCGGCCGGAGCGCCGGCGTCTGGGCGGGGGCAGCTTCGGCGTGGCGGCGCGGACGTTGCCACAGCTCGATCCGAGCGGCGGGCTGGGGCGCCGGTGGAAGCGGTACCGCGCCGCGTACGAACGTCTCGTCGCGCTCGCCGCCGCGGACCTCTAGGTCGGAGCGCTCGGACCCGGACCGAGTGGGCGCCCCTCGAACGGCACGGAGAGCACGACCGTCGTCGTGGTGTTCACCTCGGCCTTCTCGCGGAGCGTTCGGATCAGGTCCTCCAGCGCGGTGGGGGTGCGTACCCGCACCTTCAAGATGTAGTTGGCCTCGCCCGCCACGCTCAGGCAGTCGACGACCTCGGTGAAGTCCCGCACGCGTTCGGGCAGGTCGTCGGCCTGCGTGGGATCGAACGGCGTCACGGCGATCAGCGCAGTGACGAACAGCCCGAGCGCCTCGGGGTCGACGATCGCTCGGTAGCCGCGGATCGCGCCGCTCCGTTCGAGCTTGCGGACGCGGTCGTGGACGGAGGAGGCGGAGAGGCCGGCGCGACGGCCGATGTCGGCATAGGTCGCCCGGGCGTCCTCTTGGAGCGCCGCGATGATCTCAAGATCGCGCTCGTCCACCACCCGCGTATCGTACGGCGCTCCACGTGGCCGAGCCTGTGGAGCCGCGACGGCCCACGTCGCGAACCCCGGGGCGGCCGATTCCCGCGAGCCGCTGATCGATGTACAACGTACCGGTAGTACCGGACGCGGCTCGACCTCCTCGGAGCCGGGGAGGACACGTGGTCGCGACGGCGTTGGTTCCGCGCGTGCGGTTCGTCTGCGTCCGACGCGCGGGGGTCGAACGGCGCTTCGCGGTGCTCGACGCCCAGGCCCGCGAACGCTACGTCGAGCTGGTCGCGGGCGCGGCCGAAGCGATCGAGGCCCTCCTCTCGCCGGCCGTGATCGCGAACCGGGTCGCGTCCTGGCGCCTGGATCCGCCCGAGCTCCGGCTGCGACCGTGGCGGCTCGAACGCCGGGTGTTCGCCGCGCGGTTGGGGAGCCTCGCCTCGCGGCGGGGCGCCATCGCGTTCGCCGACGTCCGGCGGTGCTACGCGTCGATCTCGCCCGCGACGGTGGGGCGGACGCTCCAGCTGGCCGGCAGCCCGAACGCGGAGGAGGTCGAGAGGTTCCTCGCCGAGCTCCAGCCCTTCGGCGTCCGCGGGCTTCCCGTCGGTCCCGACGGGTCGGCCGTGCTCGCGAACGCCGTCCTCGCCCCGGTCGACCGGGCGCTGCGGGACTCGGGGATCGAACACCTGCGCTGGGTGGACGACGTGGTCCTGCGCGGCACCGACCCGCAGGCCGCCGTGACCGTGTTCCGGCACGCGCTCGCCGAGCTCGGCCTGCGGCCGAACGAGCGCAAGACCCGACTCGTCCTCGACCCCGCGTCGCTGCGGGGATCGGTGTCCGCCGGGCGGTAACCGGGTCGGAGGGGTCGCGGCGTCGCCTGGGCTAAGCTCGCTCGACGATGAAGACGCTGTACCGTGCTTCGCGCGTCCACACTCTCTCCTACCCGGCGTTGGGGGAGTGGGTGTTGGTCGACGGGCGCCACGTCGAGCGCGTGGGAACGGGCGACATCCCGGGGGCCGACCGCGTCGTTGACCTGCCCGGGACGACGATCCTGCCCGGCTTCATCGACACCCACGTTCACCTCACGGGCACCGGCGTGCACCACCAGGCGCCCGAGCTCGGTTCGGTGTCCTCGGCCGCGGATCTGCTCGCCGCCGTGCGCGAGATCGCGGCGGGCCGACAGGGCCCGGTCTACCTCCACGGCTGGGACGAATCGGGGTGGCCGGATCGCACCCTGCCGACGCTCCATGAGCTGGATGCGGTGACCGACCGGCCCCTGGGGCTCTCGCGCGTCGACGGGCACCTGGTCCTCGTCAACACCGCGGCCCTGCAGGCGACCGAAGCGGGCCGTGAGCGCGGGGTCGAGACCGACGCCGCCGGCGCGCCGGACGGGCGGCTCACCGCCGCGGCGGGGCAGGTCGCGAAGCGATGGTTCTCGACCAACCTGTCCGAGCACGACGTGGAGGAGCTGCAGCTGGAAGGCGCGAGCCTGGCCGTCGCGCACGGTGTCACGACGATCCACGAGATGTCGATGCCGGCCGATCGCGGCATGCGCGACCTCGAGATCCTCCTCGCGCACCGCACCCGGCTGCCCCTCGACGTAGTGAGCTACGTCGCGACGACGGACCTGTCCACGGTGATGGATCTCGGACTGCCTCGGATCGGCGGGGACCTTCCCGTGGACGGCTCGATCGGGGCCCGGACGGCGTTCGTGTCCGGAGGGTTCGTCGACCGGGACGGCGGTCCCCGCGGATACTTCGGGGACGACGAGCTCGCCCAGTTCTTTCACGACGGCCATCTCGCCGGGCTGCAGGTCGGCGTCCACGCGATCGGTGATGCCGCGGTCGAACAGGTCGTCGGGACATGGGAGCGGGTGTATCAGTCGCTCGACTCGCGGCAGCGTCGGCACTTCCGGGCCCGACGCCATCGCATCGAGCACTTCGAGATGGCGAGCCTCGACGTGATCGAGCGCGCCGCGATGCTCGGCCTCGCGATCAGCGTGCAACCGACGTTCGACGCCCGGTGGGGCTTTCCCGGCAGCCTGTACGAACAGAGCCTGGGCCCCGATCGGGCCGCGTCGATGAACCGCTTCCGTGACCTCCTCAGCCGCGGGATGGAGCTCGGAGCGGGCTCGGACTCGCCGATCACCACGATCGACCCGCTCGTGGGCGTGTCGGCGTTCGAGGGTCACCATGACCCGTCGCAGCGGCTCGGTCGGGAGGAAGCGGTGCGGGTGTTCACCCTGGGGAGCGCCCGGCTCGCGCATCAGGAAGACAAGAAGGGGAGCCTGGAGCCGGGCAAGCACGCGGACTTCGCCGTGTACGAGGTCGACCCGCTCGAGACACCCTCGCTCGAGGGCCTGCGACCGATCCTCACGGTGAGCCTCGGTCGCGACGTGTACGCCGCGTGACACCAGCGCGTTTGACACGGCGGTGTCCCGGCGTAGTATCCGGCGTTGCGTCGGCCGCTCCGGCGGTGGGCGCATGGAGGACCCAAGAGGCTGAGTAGAGAACGCGGCGCCCCGGCGCCGCGGCCCCAAAGGTCTCTTGGGTCCTCATCTCGTGCCAACCCGACGATCTCCTCCCGCCGACGAGCACGACCCGTGCCTGATGGTGAGCCGTGCGACCTAGCTCGGTTCGGCGGCCGCGACGGGAATGAATCGGCTCCGCGCGGCGTTGTGGCCGCGGAGCACTTGCCAGGAAGATGCGCGGCAGTACAATCCCCCGGCCGAAAAGAGGGACCGCAGGTGGAAGACCTCGAGGACACGCTCGAAGACGAAGAGGTCGACGAGGAGGGTGCCGAGCCCGACACCGCGGACGAGGACGCCCCGGCGACCCCGCCGGCGGCCGCGGCGGCCGGCGACGAGGACGTGGAATCGATCCAGGACATCCTCGTCAAGCAGGAGGCTCGCTCCGAGGAAGCCGAGGAGACCGAGGAGGAATCGGTCCTGACGCTGTCGCGTGAGGAGCGCCTCGAGCCCCTCGCTGTCAAAGTCGTGCCCCCCCAGCCGACCGAGTTCATCTGCTCCAACTGCTACCTGGTCAAGCACCGGAGCCAGCTGAAGGACAAGGCGAAGATGCTCTGCCGGGATTGCGCCTGAGCCCCAGCGGGCTCCGGCTCCCGTACGCCATCCTGATCGCCGCGGCTGCGGGCGCGGTCTTGTCCCTCGCCTTCCCGCCGGCGGGGATCTGGCCGCTGGTGTTCGTCGCCCCGATCCCGCTGCTCTGGCTCGTGCGTGGCTCGCGACCCGGTCGGGCGGCCCTCTGCGGGTTCGCGTTCGGCTTCGTGTACTTCGGCGCGCTCCTGTACTGGATCCTTCTGTTCGGCGAACTCGGATGGGCCTCCCTGGTCATGATGTCGG
The DNA here is from genome assembly GCA_049587975.1 of Actinomycetota bacterium. Lineage (GTDB taxonomy): Bacteria > Actinomycetota > UBA4738 > UBA4738 > HRBIN12 > DASSJM01. The sequence goes on from JBAVEY010000149.1 coordinate 57,162, forward strand.
CCGGGTTCATGGCGGCCTTCGGCGCCCTGGCGCCCGCCGTGTGGCATCGGGACCACCCGCTGCTGGGCACCCTGGGACTCGCGAGCCTGTGGACCATCATCGAGTGGCTCCGGGGGATGATCCCGCTCGGCGGGTTCGGCTGGGGACAGCTCGGGGTGACCCAGGTGGATGCGCCGGCGCTGCCGCTCGCGTCGATCGGCGGGGTCTGGGCGCTGTCGTTCTGCGTGATCATGGTGTCGGGCTTGCTGCTGCTCGCGGCGGAGCGGTGGGGGGGCGGTCGCCGGTCGAGAGCGCTCGCGTTCGCGGGGTGTGCGATCGCCCTGGCCGTCGTTCCCGCGGCCATCCCCGTACCGGTCGCGAACGGGCGCGACATCGACGTCGCGACCATCCAGGTCGACGTCGGGTCGGTCCAGGACCTCGTCGGTGCCGAGGAGGACCTGGCCGTCGCACGGCTGAACATCGACCGGCACCTCGCGCTCGCGCAGGACCCGCCAGACCTGGTCGTGTGGGGGGAGGGCGCCCTGGATCCCGGGGTGACGAACGATCCGGCGGCGATGGGGGAGGTGAGCGACGCGGTCGCCTCGGTCGGAGCGCCCACGATCGCCGGAGCCGTGATCGACGACCCTGACGGCACGGAGCACACGGCCACGCTTGCCTTCGACGGGACCGGCGCGGTCGTGGATCGCTACGAGAAGGTGAAGCTGGTCCCGTTCGGCGAGTACGTGCCCTTCCGGGACGAGCTCGGCTGGATCTCGGCGATCGACCAGATCCCGGTGGACCGGACGCCGGGCGACGCGGTCACGCTGATCTCGCTGCCGGGCCTCCCCCCGATCGGGACCCCCATCTGCTACGAGAACAGCTTCCCCTCGATCGACAGGGAGATGACGCGCGAGGGCGCCGGTTTCCTGACGGTCGTGATCAACAACGCCTCGTACGGACGCACGGCCGCGTCCGAGCAACACCTGCAGATGAGCCGGCTCCGGGCGGTGGAGAACGCGCGATGGGTGGTGCACGCGGCGGTCTCGGGCATCAGCGCCTTCATCGACGAGGAGGGCCACGTCGTGGATTCGCGTGGCCTGTTCGAACCGGCCACCATGCGGGCGATGGTCCGTACGTCGGATCGCCGAACCGTCTACACGCGGCTGGGGGACTGGGTGCCATGGGGCTCGGTCCTGCTGGTCCTCGGCCTCCTCGCGCTCCCACGGGGACGGCGAGGGCCCCTCCGGCGACCGGGGCCGCTGCCCGAGCGCCCGAGGACCCTGGTCATCCTCCCCACCTACAACGAGCGCGCCACGATCGAGGCCGTGCTCGACGGGCTCGCCGCCGTGGGGCCCGAACTGGACGTCCTCGTGGTCGACGACGGTTCTCCCGACGGCACGGGCGAGGTCGTCCGGACGCGCTCGGGGTCCGATCCGCACGTCCATCTGGTCGAGCGGCCACGCAAGTCCGGGCTCGCGAGCGCGTACGCGGTCGGGTTCGAACGCGCGATCTCGCAGGGGTACGACCTGGCCGTCGAGATGGACTCGGACCTGTCGCACCGGCCCCAGGAGCTGTCGAGGCTCCTGGAAGCCGCGGGACGGCACCACCTGGTGATCGGGAGCCGGTATGTCCCGGGCGGCTCGGTCACGAACTGGAGCCGATCCCGCCTGGCGCTCTCGAGAGCCGGGAACCTCTACACGAGGTTCTGCCTGGGGTTCGGCATCCACGACGCCACGAGCGGATTCCGCGTCTATCGGCGCGAGGCGCTCGAGGAGGTCGCCGCGGCCCCGATCCGCTCGGACGGCTACGGCTTCCAGATCGAGCTCGTCTACCGCGCGTGGAACCGCGGCCTGTCGGTCGGCGAGGCGCCCATCTCGTTCAGAGAGCGTGAGCACGGCCAGTCGAAGATCAGCCGTCGCATCGTGGTGGAGGCGCTCTGGCTCGTCACCCTGTGGGGCTTGCGGGCCCGGTTCCGGCCCCCGCCGGAGCTCTGATTCCACCAGGCGAGACGCCGGGAACGTACGTTATGACAAGTTCATTGTTATCCTCACACTCACCCACCCCGATCTACCAACCCAACCCCTCGGCCAAGGCCCAACCGACCCCCGTCCGGGTTGCCCTTCGAGGCAGTGGCCCTACACTCTGCGCGTCCAGCCTGGGGCGGCTGTGGCGTACATCGAAGGGCTTACGACACGCACCGACCTTCGGCCGATGATGTAGCCCAAACCGGGGTCGTACCATCGCCATGACGGGGACCCGAGGTGTCCCCCGGTTGTTTCAACCGACAACGGCTAAGGGGAGGTACGACACATGAACCGCGAGCAGGAACGTGTCAAACGGAGCAGGCGCCTCACGACGGCCGGGTTGATCGGCGTGACCGCCGGGACGCTTCTCATGATGGCCTGGGCAGTATTCCCCAATGCCGCGTTCGCGGACGACACCTTCACATGGGGGGGCCAGGGCTTCCCGAACGCGACGTGCGACGCCGCGACCGCTCAGACCATGCTGTGGATCTTCAACGACAACGGGTCGGCGGTTCCGACGTCGCTCACGATCAACGGCCAGGTGCAGAGCGGTTCGTGGGTGCAGAAAGGCGGCGGGACGCACCAGTTCATCGCGACCGTGAACGGGACGAACTTCCCGCCGACGACGGCGTCGGTCACCTTCACCGGTAGCCTGGGTTCGAACACGGTGCTGACCCTATCGGGATGCAATGAGGGGCAGACGACGACCACGCCACCGACGACGACCACGCCACCGACGACGACCACGCCACCTGGTGGAACCACAACCACCACCACCACCACTAGCCCGACCGTCGCTCCGACGACGGTGCGGCCGAGCAAGAGCGACACCGAAACCGTGTCCCCCACAACGGTCCGGCCGGGCAAACTCGCCTTCACCGGGTTTGAGGACGTCGTGCCGATCGGGACGCTGGCCCTCACGCTCATGACGACGGGCTCCGGGCTTCTGTGGGCGGGCGCTCGCCGCCGCCGCTCGAACGACTCGGAGGACGACAGCTAGGTCAGTCAGGTTGGGAGGAGCAACGAAGGGGCCTCGATGAACGATCGAGGCCCCTTCGATTTGTGATTCCCCCTCCGTGCAGTCTGAGGGAGATGGCGAGAAGACCCGGGGGTTGCCCCGGGTCTTCTCCAGGTCTCCAGACTCCTAGCCGTAGAAGATCACGGTGATCCAGATGCGATCGTCGGAGTGCACGATGCCGACGGCCGCGTGCTCGTAGACCCTGCGTAGGATGTTCTTGCGATGGTCGGTGCTCGCCATGAACGCGTCCTCCAGGCTGTCGAGGGACCCACCGACGCCGACGTTCTCCCCGCCCAGCTCCCACCGGTAGCCCTCGAGCGCGTCGCGGAGCTGATCTGCCGTCGAATGGAAGATGAAGCCTTTGTGAGCCATGGCCTGGCTGTGTGACTTTGCGTAGCGGGCCAGGCGGTCGGCGAAGGACAGAGCGCTTCGATCGTGAGTGGCGCGGTCGTGGTTGGTCAGTGCCAGCATGTATCGCCGGGGCCCGACCTTCTCCCCCATCGCCGTGCCACCCGCCGCTCCCACGAACAGCAGCACCGACACGAAGACGGCCAGGAGTCCTGCGAGCCCCCGGCCGCTGGTACTTCGCGCGACCATGTCGAACCCCCGACTCACGGGTCCCGGAAGGGGATCGAGCCCGCGGGCTCGAATCCTTCGGCAGCCCGGCCACCTCCCTCCCGACTTCGAGGGGCCCGAAGCCCTTGCGACCCACCGTCGGCGGCGGTTTGCGCTTGTCGGGACCGACCCGGTTGTGTCGTGGGTCTGTATCGGTCACTTCATAGGGCTGCTTGAGGACCGTGCCGCCAACGATGGCTAGCTCAGCTAGCCGAGTGGGGCCGGCCCGCCTCCCTCTGCGAACGGCGCGGGTCGGCAGGCGTCCTGCCGACGGAGCCGGCGGGGTTCTGGACGCTGGGCTACCAGCGCAGGATCAGGTGGCGGGCGGCCCTGGCCTCGTCGAGGCGGCGTACCGGCGTCGTGACCGGGGCCTCGTGGAGCAGGTCCGGGTCCTCGTGGGCCTCCCGATGGGCCCGGACCAGCGCATCGGCGAACGCGTCGAGCGACTCCATGGTCTCGGTCTCGGTCGGTTCCACCATCATGGCTTCCTCGACCACCAACGGGAAGTAGACGGTCGAAGGGTGGTACCCGAGATCGATCAACCGTTTGGCGACGTCCATCGCCCGGATCCCGGTCGCCTCCTTGAGTGGCCGAGCCGTCGCCACGAATTCGTGCATCGGCCGCCCGTCGGGATAGGCGAGCGGGAACGCGTCCTTGACGCGCTCCGCCAGGTAGTTCGCGTTCAGCACGGCGCGCTCGGCGACCTCCCTCAGCCCGTCCCGGCCGTGCAGGAACACATACGCATAGGCGCGAACGAGGACCGCGAAGTTGCCGAGGAACCCGTGCATCCGGCCGATCGAGTCCGGCGCGTCGTGGTCGAGACGGAACGCGCCGCCTTCGTCGCGTTCGACCCGCGGTACCGGCAGGAAGGGCACCAGAGCCTCGGTCACGCCGACGGGCCCCGCGCCCGGCCCTCCCCCGCCGTGCGGCGTCGCGAAGGTCTTGTGCGTGTTGATGTGGACGATGTCGAAGCCCATGTCGCCCGGCCGGCATCGGCCGAGGATCGCATTCAGGTTCGCGCCGTCGTAGTAGACGAGGCCCCCGATCCGGTGAACGGCCTCCGTCACGCGCTCGATCTCCTCCTCGAACATCCCTAGCGTGTTGGGGTTCGTGAGCATCAGGCCGGCGACGTCCTCGTCGATCAGCTTCTCGAGCGCCGACACGTCGACCAGGCCGCGTGCGTCGCTCGGGACGTGGAGCGCCTCGTAGCCGGCCAGTCGGACGCTGGCGGGGTTGGTCCCATGCGCGGAGTCCGGGATCGCGACCCGGCGGCGCTGCTGCCCCTGCCGCTCGTGGTGGGCGCGCATGATGAGCAGGCCGGTGAGCTCGCCGCAGGCGCCGGCGGGCGGCTGCAGGGTCGCCCGCGCCATCCCGGTGATCTCGCACAGCGCACGCTCGAGCCGCCACAGGAGCTCGAGCGACCCCTGGACCGAGTGGTCGGGCTGCTGTGGGTGGGCACGCTGGAACCCGGGGAGCTGGGCCACGTTCTCCGCGATCTTCGGGTTGTACTTCATCGAGCACGACCCCAGCGGGTAGAAGCCCGTATCCACTCCGTAGTTGAGCTGCGACAGACGCGTGTAGTGGCTCACGAGGTCCCGCTCGGCGATCTCCGGCAGGCCTGCCGGTGCTCGTCGAGCCTGCTCCGCTGACACGGCCACCTCCGGGACGTCGAGCTCGGGCAGGTTGAAGGCACGGCGACCAGGCCGGGACAGGTCCATGAGCGTCCCCTGCCGATCCGGCGGACCACCCACGCGCACGGGAGCCCCGACGCGCGGCGCCGGGTCGCCGGTCGGGGGCGCGGCGTCGCTCACGCGAGCACCTCCTTCATCGCCATCGCGAGACCGTCGATCTCCTCGCGCGACCGGCGTTCGGTCACGGCGACCAGGAGCGCGTAGCCATCGGCGTCCGGGAGCGGCACGCCGGCCAGGTACCCGCGTTCGAGGAGCGCGTCGCGGACCTCGTCGGCCGGGCGCGGCAGCCGGACCGGGAACTCCTTGAAGAAGGGCGCGCGCCCGAACAGCGGCTCGACCCCCGGAACGTCGCACAGGCGATCGGCGGCGTAGGCAGCCTTCGAGGCACACTGCCGTCCGAGCTCCTCGAGCCCACGCGGCCCGAGCCATCCGAGGTACACGGTCGCGGCGATCGCCATGAGCGTCTGGTTCGTGCAGATGTTCGACGTCGCTTTCTCACGACGGATGTGCTGTTCCCGCGCCTGGAGCGTGAGGACGTATCCCGTGCGCCCGTCCACGTCGCGGGTCTCACCCACGATCCGACCCGGGAGCCGCCGGACGTCATCCAGACGGGTCGCGATCACACCGAGGTAGGGGCCCCCGTGGTTCAGGTGGTTTCCGAGCACCTGCCCCTCGGCCACCGCGATGTCGGCCCGCAGCTCTCCGGGCGGCGCGAGCACCCCGAGCGAGAGGGGGTCGAACACCTGGATCGCCCGGGCACCGCCGGCGTGCGCCGCACCGAACAGGTCGCGAGCGGGCTCGAGCAGGCCGTACGCGTTCGGGTGTTGGACGATCACGCACGCGACGTCGTCGGTCACCGCGGGCGCACCCCCTCGGCCCTCGTCCGTCGCGAAGGTCTCTGGCTCGTACCCCGCTCCCCTGCCGTAGGTCCGGAGCGTCTCGAGGTACCGGCGGTCGACCCCATCGCTCACCAGGACGCGGTCGCGTCCGGGCGAGGAACGCGCGAGGTTCACGGCCTCCGCGAGGGCCGTGGCGCCGTCGTACAGGGACGCGTTCGAGACCTCGAGGCCGGTGAGCTCGCAGATCATCGACTGGTACTCGAACAGGGCCTGGAGCACGCCCTGGGAGAGCTCGGGCTGGTAGGGCGTGTACGACGTGTAGAACTCGGAGCGGCCGGCGAGGGCCCAGACGACGGCGGGCACGAAGTGGTCGTACGCGCCCGCCCCGGCGAAGCAGACCGCGTCCTCCGCGGAGCGGTTCCGGCCGGCGAGCGCCTTCAGGTCGGCGAGGATCTCCATCTCCGAGACGCCCTCGGGGACGTCCAGGGGCCGGTCCAGGCGAACGGTTTCGGGGATCCGGTCGAACAGCTCATCGACGCTCGACAGGCCGATGGCCCGGAGCATCTGGTCGACGTCGTCGTCCGTGTGCGGCGCGAACCTCATGCCGGATGCTGAGTCTAGCCGGAAGGCGCCGCGGGCCTCAGCCCGAGACGTCCTCGAGCCCGTACTTCGAGACCAGGGAGAGGTAGTCGCGCTGGTAGAAGATCTTGCAGTTCACGCCCGGGTACAGCTCGCGCAGACGTCGGACCTTCCGGTTCTTCTTGGTGACGAGCCGCTGGTTGAGCGTCGTGATCTCGATGTAGAGGTCGTACATGGGCAGGTAGAAATCCGGCGTGAAGCGTTGCACGACGTTGCCGTCCCGGTCCCATTCGAGATCGAACGACGTCGGCTCGTACGCCCACTCGATCTGGTAGAAGTCCAGCAGCTGGGCGAACTGGCGCTCGCTGGCGTGCGCGAACCGAACGGTGTCGCTCGGCAGGGCCGGGGTCTCGGCCGCCGCGCCCTCCGTCACGCGCCTCCGGCCGCCCGGGCGCTTCGACCCTTCTTCCCGGCGTTCTTGGCCAGAGTCCCCTCGAGGTCCGTCCATACCTTGTCGACCGCGATCGCGAAGACCCCCTGCCCGCTCGCCAGCAGGTCCACGACCGCCTCGGGGGACTCCACCTGATAGATACGGTGGCCGTCCGACACGAGGGTCGTGCCGAGGGCGGGTTGATCCAGGCCCCGCAGGGTCTTCATCGCCTTGCGCACCTGCTGGAGGTTCACGCCGCTGTCGAGCATCCGCTTGATCAATCGCAGCATCGCGAGGTCCTGGAACGAGTACAACCGCTGGGACCCCGAGCCCTTGGCGTCCTTGACCGAAGGCCTGACCAGGCCCGTCCGGGCCCAGTAGTCGAGCTGTCGGTAGGTGATCCCGACGATGTTGCAGACCTCGGGGACGCGATATCCCTGCTCAGCCATCACAACTCCGTAATTACGCGGGCGTCGGCAGCCTAGGACCGGGCTCCCACGTTGTCAATCACCCCGCCTTCGTCCCCCTCGTGGGCTGTAGGCCGGATATCCCATGGCGCTCGGAGGTTTCGACCTAGGGTGACTTGGGGACATGACGGGCGCGCGATCAGACGCTAGCGTGCGCCATTCGCACGGGCATGCGAGGGGGGTGTTGTGGATGGGAACGCGCACGAGCATGCGACGATGGACCGTCGTCCTCACGCTCTCGATGACCCTGCTGCTCCAGGTGGTCTCGGCATCGATCGCCTCCGCAGGAGATGGATACGGAGCCACGCTCCTTCGGCTTGTGAACGCGACCCGCGACAGTCACGACCTCCATACGCTTCGGGTCGACACGTCGCTCACGAGGGACGCGATGCGCCACACGCGTCGCATGATCGACGAGAACGCGATCTACGATCCGCGCAACCTGACGAAGATCCTCCGGGACGAACCGTGGGAGGACGTCGGCGCGAGCGCCGTCGGATGCGCCAGCAGCCTCCGGGCCCTGCATCGAGCCTTCATGCATGACGCGGTGCATCGCGACATCCTCCTGAACCCCAAGCTGCGACGGATCGGGATCGGCGTGGTGAAGGTCGACGCGAGGAACGCCTGCGGACGACACTGGTTCTGGGCGACGGAACTGTTCTACGGATAGCGAGCTACTCGAAGTCCTCGGGCGTCACGTTCTCGAGGAACTCTCGGAACTCCTGTAGCTGCTTCTCCTCCTCCTCACCATCTGCCGGGATGAGGATCGAGGCCTCCTCCAGCACGTCTTCGTTCGCGAAGATCTTGCACCCGAGACGGACGGCGAGCGCGATCGCGTCCGAAGGTCGGGAGGAGATCTCGAAGCTGGAACCGTTGCGCCGCAATCCGATCACGGCGTGGAACACGCCGTCGCGGAGTTCGGTGATCGTGATGCTCGTGACCTGCACGGACATCTCATCGAGGATGTTCTTGAGCAGGTCGTGGGTCATCGGACGCGGCGTGACCAGACCCTGCTGTCCGATCGCGATCGCCTGCGCCTCGGACTGACCGATCCAGATCGGCAGGAACCGCTCGCCTTCGGCCTCTCGAAGCAGGACGATGGGCGAGTTCGACGGGAACTCGATCCTGACGCCGGCAACGGTCATCTCGATCATCGGACCCAACCGACCGTACACCGGCCTCCAAGGACCGGCAACCTAGTCCTTCGGCGTCCGCCGTCGCACGTCGACTAGCCCTCGGCGGGCACGGATCCCACGTCCGGCAGGTACGGGAGCAGCAGATCCGGATCGGTCCGGAGCGCGTCCATGTCGTGCACGGCCAGGATGTCGGGCACGTTGCGGAACCGCTCCTCGAAGTCCAACCCGTACCCGACGACGAACTCGTCCGGGCAGTCGAACCCGCGGTACCGGATCTGGAGCGGGACGATCCGCCGGACGCTCTTGTCCAGGAGCGCGCACACCTCGACCGACTTCGGCTCTCGCGACTCGAGCACCGAGATCAGGTACGACAGGGTCAGGCCCGTATCGACGATGTCCTCGACCACGACGACGTCGCGGCCGCCGATGTCGTGATCGAGGTCCTTGACGATGCGCACACGACCGAGCGACTCCGTCGCGCCGCCGTACCGGGAGATGGACATGTAGTCGATCGCGAGCGGGAGCGCGATCTCCCGCATCAGGTCGGCGAGGAACACGGAGCCGCCCTTGAGGACCGAGATCAAGACGGGCGCGCGCCCCTCATAGTCCCCGGTGATGGTGCGGCCAAGCTCCTCGATCCGCCGGCGGATGTCCTCGCGCCCGAACTCGACGCTGACGACGTCCGACACCGCCGCCGATGCTAGCAGCCGCCTAGCCGAACAACGCGTCGAGCACGGCCCCACCGGCGTCCACCAGGGCCCCGGCGGCCCGCGTCCACCAGGCGCCGGGCTCCGGTGGCGGCGGGGCGGGCACCCCCGTCACGACCAGCGGCACCTGTCCGAGGACCCGGCCCCCCGCCGACACCAGGACCACGCCGATCTCCTCCCCGCGCGCGGGTGGATACGCAACGCGGTCCTCGAGGGCGACCTCGGTGGACACCGTCGCGTCGATGGGCGCGAGACCCCGCAGCGCCGCCCCCGCGCCGACGGACACGGGGTGTCCCTCGACCTCGACGCTACCGAGCTCCTGCCCCGCCCGGACCAGCGCGCGGCGCTCGAACGCGTCGAACCCGTAGTTCAGGAGCGCGGCCGCGTCCGAGAAGGGTTCGCCCGGCTCGTCGAGGACGACGGCGACGAGCCGCTCATCGCCGCGCTCGGCGGCGGCCACCAGGCAGAAGCCGGCCGGGCTCGTGAACCCGGTCTTCACCCCGATCGCACCGGGGTACAGCCAGAGCAGGACGTTGCGGTTCTGGACGATGCGCGGCTCGGCGTCGAGCGACTCCACCGTGTGGAACCGCGTGGCGACCACGCTCGCGAAGCCCCGGCTCCGGTACGCGGCTCGGGTGAGCCGGACGAGGTCGGCGGCCGACGAGTACCCGGTGTCGTCCAGCCCATTGGGCGAGGCGAACATCGTGTGCGTCATCCCGAGCTGCCGGGCGCGGGCGTTCATCTCGTCGACGAACGCCTCCACCGAGCCCGCCACGTGCTCCGCCAGGGCCAGCGCGGCGTCGTTGGCGGACTGGAGCAGGAGGGCGTACAGGAGCTCGTCGACCCGGATCCGCTCCCCCGCCTCGAGGCCGAGCCCCGAGATCCCGGACACCTGTCCGCTCGCCGCGTTCTCGCTCACGGTGACCACGTCGGTGGGGTCGGCGCTCTCCACCACGAGCAGCGCGGTCATGATCTTCGTCACGCTCGCGATCGGCCGCCGCTCGTTTCCGTCGAGGGCGAACAGCACCTGTCCCGTGTCGAGATCTGCGAGGACGGCCGACCCCGCGTGGACCTCGGGGGGTTCGGTCGTAGGAACCGGCGTCCGCAGGGTCGAAGGGAACGGGGACGGGCTCGTCTCCCCGTTCGGCTGCACGACCGGCGTGGGGGGCGGCGGTGAGGGCGCGGGGGTCTGCGCTCGGGCGACCCCGAGCGACAGGGCGAGGGTCGATGCGGCCGCCCCGACGCAGAGCGAGGCCGCCCGCCGGCGCGCCGGCGGACGGCTCACGCGAGGTGTTGCCGGAGGTTGGTGCGCAGCCGCGCCTGCTTCAGCTTGCGCGAGGCCCGGGCGAGCTCCGTGAGCGAGGCGGTCGCGGTCCTGCGAGCATCGGGATTCCGCTGGCGGAGCTGGGGCATCACGATCGTCTCGAAGAACGCGGCCTCACGCTCCTCGAAGTGCTTGTACATCGTCAGGTGCCGCGGCTCGACGCCGAAGCGGAAGAAGTCCTTGACGATCGACAGCACGATGTAGTCGTCTCCGTCGAAGTACCGGGCGCCCTCCGGACCTCGCTCCTTCACGAGTCCGTACGACTCGAGCTCCCGGATGCGATCGCGATCGATCCCCGTAGCCGCGCTCATCTCCTCGATCGACATCTGCAGACCGGTCGGCGCCTCCGCGAGCTCCTCGTCGGGTTCGGTCTCGACGGGCTCGACCTGACCGTCGACGACCTGGCCGTCCAACGTGTCGTGTTCGAGCAGCCGGTCCTTGATCACCTTGAGCGGCAGGTACTCGTCCCGCTGCATCCGCAGGATCGACCGGAGTCGGTCGACGTCCTTCTCGTAGAACTTGCGGTACCCCGACGGTGTGCGCTCGGGCTCGATCAGGCCCTCGGACTCGAGGAACCGGATCTTGCTGATCGTGATGTCGGGGAACTCCGTCTTCACCGACACCAGGACCTCACCGATCGATTGGTAGTTGCGGGTCGCCACGTCCTCACTCCCCCACGAAGAACACGAGCCGGAAGCGGCCGATCTGGACCTCGTCGTGGGCAGCGAGCTTGGTCACCTCGACCCGCTCGCGGTTCACGTAGGTGCCGTTCATGCTCCCGAGATCGTGGATGTAGAACCCGTCGGGGTGGCGACGGATCTCCGCGTGCTTGCGGCTCACGCTGATGTCGTCGAGGAAAACGTCGCTCTCGGGGTTGCGGCCGGTGCTGGTGACCTCTCCCTCGATCATGAACGTCGATCCGGCGTTGGGCCCATGCTTGACCAACAGGAGAGCCTGACCGGCCTTGAGCTCGTCCTCCGGGAAGGGGAACTCCTCCGGACCCTCCGTTTCGATCTCGACCGGGCTGAGGCCGAGGGTGGTCTCCTCCTGCAGGACAGCGCCGCAGTTCGCGCAGTAGCGCGCCTCGTCCTTGTTCGGATGTCCACAGCGGGTGCAGTACACGCTCGACTCCCCGTTGCCCTCGTCTCACCTCGACGGTCGGGTTCGAAAGGGTCGACCTCGACCTCGAGACCCACTCGAACCTATCGCCGATGGAGCACAGGGTCAACCGGAACCGAGGCGAAGACGAGCCGGTGGTCGACGGTTCCGGGTCTGAGATCCGATGGGTCGGGTGCAAGGGTCGATGGCAGGGAGACCCTGGGTTCCAGGGTGGACGCAGGGGACGTTCGACGACCGGTGAGCCTGCACCTCGACACCCGATCTGGATCAGCCGAACCTCGGGTCGACGTCGCCTCGCACGGCGAAACCTGGACGTGGACGGGCGACGCGGGTCGACCTCGCCTCCCGCGATCATCCGATCTCCGGGCCACGTCGAGACCACGTCCCGGCCACCGGATGCCGGCGAGCCGTCGACCCTCAGGGTTCGGTCCGCCGCCTCCTCGACAGGTGGAGCTTCGCGGTCGATACAACCGGAGACTTCGGCCGGAGACTTCGAGTGGAGCGGCCTCAGGCGTCCTGCTGCTCGACGAACGCTCGATACGCCGCGGCGTCCATCAGGCCGTCGAGCGCGGCGGGATCCTCCACGTCCAGCAGGACCAGCCACCCGTCCCCGTAGGGCTGCTCGTTCACGAGCTCGGGACGTTCCTGCAGCAGCGGGTTGCGTTCGGCGACGGTGCCCGTCACCGGGGCGAACACATCCGAGACCGACTTGGTCGACTCGACCTCGCTGAAGGGTTGGTTCGCGGTCACGGCCGTACCTTCGTCGGGCACGTCGACGTACACGACGTCGCCGAGCGCATCCTGGGCGAAGTCGGTGATGCCGACCCGGATCCGGTTCGAGCCTTCGTCGCGCGCCCACTCGTGTTCGGCGGTGTACCGGAGGTCGTCCGGGAACTCCATGCTGTCTCCTCGTCGTGGCGGGCCGGATGCAGGCTGGAACCTAGCACGTCGGCCGGGAGGCTTCGCCGGCCATCAGGCGGAGGGGTCGGCGGCTCGGTCCGACGGCCTTCGCCAGGCACGACGGAGGTCCCCCACGTACAGGGCGGTCGCGACGTAGTACTCGACGATGCCGGCTACGAAGATGGCCCAGCCGCAGGCCAGAGCGGCCGGCGCGAGCGCGTAGCCGAGGGTCCCCCACGCGATGCACGCGATCGCCGCCATCAGCGCGAACGTCGCGACCTTGCCCAGGTACCGGACCTCGATCCGGGCTCGACGCTTCGAGAGCAGCACGAGCCCGGCGACCAGCACCGCCACGTCGCGGAGCAGGATGAGCAGCGCCGCCCACAGCGGGAACGCGTCGCGGACGACGAGCGCGATCAACCCGGCCGCGATCGCCAGACGATCGGCCACGGGGTCCAACACCTTGCCGAGCTCCGAAACCTGGCCGGTCGCTCGGGCGATCGCCCCGTCGACCCAGTCGGTGGCCAGCACGACCACGAAGAGGGCGAGACCCGCCTCAGTAGTGTCGGGATCGACGATCAGGGTCACGAAGACCGGGATGAGTGCGATCCGGAGGAACGAGAGGAGGTTCGGGATCGTGAGGATGCGGTCGGTATCGGCCGGCGCCACCATGGCGCGGCGAACGTATCACCCGGTCGGGCCGGCGGGATTCGAACCCGCGACCTCCTGACCCCCAGTCAGACGCGCTAACCAAGCTGCGCCACGGCCCGTGGGAGGAGTCTACCCCCGGGCTCAGCGGGGCCGGCGTCGGCCCTGGCGGAACCGCACGCCGATGGGCACGCCATCGAGGTCCAGGGCGCGTCGCAGCCGACCCTCGAGGAACCGCTGGTAGCTGGCCGAGGGCGGTCCGGAGCCGAACAGGACGAAGCGCGGAGGGCCCGCCGCGACCTGCGTCGCGTAGCGGTACCGGACGCCGCCGGGAGCCTGCTGCTCGGCCTGCGCGGCGGCGACGACCTCGTTCACGCGGGCGGTCGGGGCGCGGCTGGTCCACGCCTCGTACACGTGCTGCAGGACCGCCGGGAGGCGGTGGACGCCGGTGCCGGCGATCGCCGAGGTCCGGAGCATGGGCGCACGCGCGTACGGGGAAAGCAGCTCGGTCAGCTCCTTGAAGGCCCGGTCTCGCTCCTCGACGAGGTCCCACTTGTTGGCCACGACGGCGAGCCCGCGACCGACCTCCATCACGCGCGCCGCGATGCGCTTGTCCTCCCCCGCGAACCCTTGCGAGGCGTCGAGGACGAGCAGGGCGACATGCGCGCGCTCGATCGCGCGTTCCGCGCGCAGGAAGCTGTAGTACTCGACGCCCTGGGCCTTGGATGGACGGCGGAACCCCGCCGTGTCCACGAAGCGCACCGGACCGTCCGGCCACTCGACGAGGGCGTCCACGGCGTCGCGCGTGGTTCCCGCCTCCTCGTACACGACGGAGCGCTCCTCCCGTACGAGACGGTTGAACAGGCTGGACTTGCCGACGTTCGGTCGCCCGACGATCGCGAACCGCGGCTCCTCCGCCTCCTCGGCCTCGGCGGAAGGCTCCTCGGGCAACAAGGCCACGAGCCGATCCAGGAGGTCGCCAGAGCCTCGCCCATGCAGGGCCGAGACCGGCACCGGATCCCCGAGGCCGAACGCGTGGAAGGCCGCGACCTCCGCCTCATCCCGCTCCGAGTCGACCTTGTTCACGACGACCAGGACCGGCACCTTCGCTCGGCGGAGGCGCCGAGCGAGGATCGCGTCCTCCTCGACGGGCCCCGTCTGGACGTCGACCACCAGCAACACGACGTCGGCCGTCCCGACCGCCCGTTCCGCCTGGTCGGACACCAACGCCTCGATCCCCGTCGCCCCGTGCGCGAACCCACCCGTGTCGACCAACCTGAGGGTTCGACCCCTCCAGGTCGCCTCGAGCTCGACCCGGTCGCGGGTCACGCCGGGCATCTCGTGGGCGATCGCCTCGCGCGAGCCGAACAGCCGGTTCACGAGCGTCGACTTGCCCACGTTCTGGCGGCCGACCACGGCCACGGCGGGCGCGCTCGTCGGGCTCACGCCAGCCCGCGGTCGCGTACGAGCTCCAGCGCGCGCTCGGCGACCTCGTCGGGTGTGAGCTCCGTGGTATCCAGGACCACCGCGTCGGACGCCGGCACGAAGGGGTTCGTCCGCGCATCCAGGCGGTCCCGCGACCCGAGCGCCTCGGCGACCCGCTCGCGGTCGCCATCACGCTCGAACGCCCGGCGATCCACCCGCTCCTCGGGATGCGCCTGCAGGAACAGCTTGAGCGGCGCGTCGGGCACCACCACCGCGCCGATGTCGCGCCCCTCCATCACGGCACCGGCGGCGGCCAGGCGTTGCTGCTCCGCCCGGAGCACGGCCCGAACCTCGGGGTGACGCGAAACCGAGGAGACGCTCGACTCGACCTGCGGGGACGTGAGATCGGCCTCCGGCGCCCGTCCGTCGATCGTGAGTTCGGGAGGGCGAACGCTCGAGTCGAGGTCGAACCGGAGGCCGCGCGCCAGTCGCTCGAGCGCACCCGCCTCGTCGGGCGAGACGCCGTCGCGATAGGCCCTCAGGGCGAGGGCGCGATACATCAGCCCCGTGTTCACGTAGGGAAGGCCGAGCTCGGCCGCGAGGCGTCGCGCGAGCGTGCTCTTGCCGGTGCCAGCCGCCCCGTCGATCGCGATGACCGGCCTCAACCCTCCACCTCGATCCGCGCGCCGAGCGCGCGCATCGTTGGCACGAACCCCGGGAACGAGACCTCGACCGCCTCGATGCCATCGATCGAGACAGGACCCTTGGCGGCGAGCGCCGACACCACGGCCGCCATCGCCATGCGGTGGTCGCCGTGTGCATCGACCTCGCCTCCAACCAGACCCCCACCGCCAACGATCAGGTCGTCTCCGACGATCTCGGCTCCGCCTCCCAGCGAGCGGAGCGTGACCACCGCTGCGGCGAGGCGATCGCTTTCCTTCACGCGAAGCTCGGCCGCGCCCTCGAACCGTGTCTGATCCGTCGCGTGCGCGGCGAGCAGCGCGAGCATCGGCACCTCGTCGATCACGAGCGGGAGCTCGTCCGCCCCGACGACGGTCCCCAGCAGGGCGCCCCCCGGCCCGACCTCGAGGGACCCGACCGGCTCCCCGAGCTCCTCGCCCCCGGTCGCGGTTCGGACCGCGACCCCCATCCGCTCGAGGACCCGCAGGAAGGTCGTACGTGTCGGGTTCAGCCCGACATCGTCGATCACCAGGGCCTTCCCGGAAAGGACGGCGGCGGCGACCAGGAACGCGGCCGAGGAGACGTCGCCCGGGACCTCCGCCGAGAATCCGCCGTGCTGGAACGCTCGGACCGTCGCCCGGCCGGGCTCGAAGGAGACGGGCGCGCCGAGCCGGGCCAGTCCCCGTTCGGTGTGATCGCGGGTGGCGGCGGGCTCGAGCACGGTGGTCTCCCCCCGGGCCGCCACTCCGGCCAGCAGGACGGCACCCTTCACCTGGGCGCTCGGGACCGTGGTCCGATGCTCGATCCCGTTGAGCGCTCCCCCCCGCACCGCGACCGGGGCGCGCCCATCGGTCGTACTGACCTCGGCGCCCATCGCCCGCAGCGGCCGGGCGACACGTTCCATCGGCCTGCCGGTGAGGCTCGGGTCGCCCTGCAGGACCGTCTCGAACGGCGTGGACGCGACGACCCCCGCCAGCAGGCGCATCGTCGTGCCCGAGTTCGCGCAGTTCAACGGTCCCTTCGAGGGGTGAAGCGCACGTCGACCTCGGCCCTCGATCACCAGCCCTCGACCCCGAGGTCGAGGGTCGTTCGTCGTGGAACGGTCACCGTTCGCCTCCGCAGCGGGGTTCGAAGCCCAACCCTCGAGTGCAACGCCAGCCTCGGTGGGCGCGATCTCGGCCAGGCAGCTCGCCGTCGCCCTGACGTCAAGGGACGCGGGGAGGCCCCGGAGCTCGCTCCGGCCGAGCCCGGTGGTCGCGAGGATCAACCATCGATGCGAGATCGACTTGTCACCGGGCACGCTGGCTCGACCTCCCTCGATGCCGCCGGGGTGGACGATCGCGCGCACGCCGGTCATGCCAGCCGCAGGGGCTCGAACCAGCGGGCACGCAGCGCCCTCTCGGCGTCCTCGGCCGCGTCGGCTGCCACCGTGAGGTGCACCGTCCCACGCCCTCCCTCGGGTGAGTGCACGATCTGGAGGTCCTCGATGTTGACGCCCGCCTCGCTCATCGTCGAGGTCACCTCCGCGAGGACGCCGGGGCGATCGGGAACCGGCACCTGCAGGACCGCGACGCCCGCCTTCACCTGCGGCTTCGCGGCGAGCGACAGCCGTGCGCGCTTGGCGTCGCCGAACGCACGCTCGACCCCATCGGCGTCCCCCGCACCGATCAGGCTCCGGAGCCGGGAGAGCCGGTCCACGTACAGGTCGATCGCGCGGGCGATCGCGTCGGCGTTCGCGAGCAGGATGTCGCTCCACAGGCGCGGGCTCGAGGCGGCGAGGCGCGTCAGATCCCGGAACCCCCCGGCGGCGAGGAGCAGGATCTCGGGTTCCCCCGCCTCCTCGGCGGCCGCTAGGCCCATCAACGACGTCGACGCGACCTGCGGCAGGTGGCTCACCACCGCGACCAGCCGGTCGTGGCGTTCGGGCTCCATGGGCGTCGGACGGGCGCCGACCTTCTCTACCCACGCCGCCACGCGGGCCAGGGTCGCCTCCGGGACCGACGGGGCCGGGCAGAGCACCCAGACCGCGCCATCGAGCACGGCCGCCGACGCGTGATCGGGCCCCGATCGCTCCGAGCCCCCCATCGGGTGCCCCCCCACGAAGCGTTCGGCATGCGCCGGATCGGCATCCCGGCCGACCTCGTCCATCACCTGAGACTTCACGCTCCCCACGTCCGTCACGATGGCCTCGGGCACGAGGCGCAGGACCTCCGCCACCAGGCGGCCCAGCGACGGGATCGGCGTGCAGACGAAGACCAGCGTCGCGCCTCGCACGCACCCCTGGAGCGTCGACGACGGGGTGAGCCCCGAGCGCTCGGCCGCCCGGGCCAGTGCCCACGGGTCGATGTCGAACCCGCGGACCGACTCCCCCGCCCGGACCGCGGCCATCGCGATCGAGGTGCCGATCAGCCCGGTCCCGACGACCGCGACGCGCTCAGCCGAGGTCATCGCGCAGCGTCTCCGCGCCGTCGAGGTACACGTGCTTGACCTCGCCGACCCCGCGCGGGGTATGGAACTGGAGGAGGACACGGATCACCGCTCGCATCGACCCAGCGACCGGGATCTCCTGCGCGCAGAGCAGCGGCACGCGGCCGAGGCCCATGCGCCGCGCCGCCTCGGCCGGGAACACCGACCGCAGGTCGTCCGTCACGGTGAAGAAGACGCTCACGATGTCCTCGGGCGCGACCTCGTTGCCCTCCAGCATCAGGCCGAGGAGGCGTTCGGTCGCCGTCAGGACCGAGGAGACGGTGTCCTGATCGACCCGGATCGCCCCGCGCGCCGCCCGTACCCTGATCTCGCCCACCACGCCTCCGCCGCACCGATGTCGCGCGAAAGGCTACAGGGCGGGCTCGTTCACGGTCGGACGCGACGACCGAAGGGCGTCAGAGACCGGCGACGCGGTACAGCGCGCGCAGGTCATCGGGCTCGAGCTCCCGGACGTCGCCGGGGCGGAGCCGTCCCAGGCGGATCGGTCCGACCCGCACACGGACCAGGCGGCGCACCGGCAGGCCGACGGCGTCGAGCATCTTGCGGACCTCGCGCTTGCGTCCCTCGACCATCACCAGCCTGACCCCACCTCGACCGCTCGCGCCGCCCCGGCCGCCCACGCCGCCGGCCGAGCGTGCGTCGACCGCCTTCGCGATCCCGTCGTCGAGCTCCACGCCTCGACGCAGCCGCGACAGCTGGCGGTTCGACGGTGGACGGTCCACCTCTGCCAGGTACTCCTTCTCGATCGCGTACCTCGGATGCGTCAGTCGATGCGAGAGCTCGCCGTCGTTCGACAGCAGCAGGAGCCCCTCGGTGTCACGGTCCAGCCGTCCCACGGGGAACACGTGGACGCCCTTGGGGAGGAAGTTGGTGAGATCGCGTTCGGCGTGCGGGTCCCGCATCGTGGTGGTCACGCCGCGCGGCTTGTGCAGAGCGAACGTCCGCAGCTCGGGATCGACGTTGACCTTCGCGCCGTCGACGCGCACCTGGTCCGTCGAGGGGTCGACGCGGTCCCCGAGCGTCGCCTCACGCCCGTTGATCCGCACGCGCCCCGCAGCGATCAGCTCCTCGCACGCGCGCCGCGACCCGAACCCGGCGCGGGCGAGCGCACGTTGGAGGCGCTCGACCGGCATCCGACGTCAGTCGGTGCCGGCCGTCTCGGCCTCCACGTCCCCTGCGCCCGCCCGTAGGAGCGGCGCGAGCGGAGGGAGGGCCGACAGGGAGGGCAACCCCAGCCGTTCGAGGAACTCGGGGGTCGTCCCGTACAGCACCGGCCGGCCCGGCGTCTCCTCGCGGCCGACCTCGGCCACGAGTCCGCGGTCCACCAGCGCGCGGAGGACCCCTTCGGAGTTCACCCCGCGGACGCCCGAGATCTGGTGACGCGTGACGGGCTGCTTGTACGCGACGATCGAAAGGGTCTCCAGCGCGGCCTTGGTCAACCGCGTGTGACGGGACGCGAGCACGTACTGCTCGACGACCGGCGCGGCCTCGGGGTGGGTCGTCAGGCGCCATCCGCCCCCGACGCTTCGGAGCGTGACCCCGGCGCCTCGCTCCTCGTACCCGCGCGCGAGCTCCTCGCACAGCCCATCGATCGTCGCCCGGTCGGCGCCCAGGGCTTGCGCGAGCACCGCGGAGGTCACGGGCTCGTCCGAGATGAAGAGCAGGGCCTCGAGCGAGCGGAGCGACGACGCACGCTGGCTCACGCGGCCTCCCCCTCCCACCGCACATCGATCTCGCCGAACGTCTCCGCCTGGGCGAGGTCGACCTTGCCCTCCCTGTAGAGCTCGAGCAGCGCGAGGAACCGCACGACGATCTGGATCCGCTCGTCGCAGTCGGCGACCAGATCGCGGAACGACGCCTGCCCCAGACGCCCGAGGTGATCTCGGACCGCCTCGACGGCCTCGGCCATGGTGTAGCGGATCGGGGTCACGTGCGACAGGTCCAGGAGCGGCGGTGGCCGGAGTACCACCGCGGCGATCCGCGCGAGGTCGTCCGCCGTCATGCCTTCGAGCACGTCGGGGTACAGGTGCGCGAACTCGGCCGGCGGACCCGCCTCCCGCGGGAAGCGCAGGGCCTCCTCGTCGAGCAGGTTCGCTACCTCGGTTGCGACGGTCCGGAACGCGGCGAGCTCGATCGATCGCGCATATGCGACGTCGGGCGAGACGCCGAGGAGGTCCTCCTCGTCCACGACCTCGTGCCGAGGCATCAGCCGGCCCACCTTCAGCTCCAGCAGGATCGCGCACACGGCGAGGAACCACGTCGCCTCCTCGAGCGACCAACCCTCCGCCTCCTTCGAGTGCGCGATGAAGCCTTCGGTCACCGTCGCGATCGGCACGTCGCACACGTCGACCTTCTGCTCCAGGATCAGGTCGGCGAGCACCTTGAACGGGCCGGTGAAGATCGGCAGCTCGACCGCGAATGCGCCCTCGGTCATCCGAGCCCCCTCACCCGAAGCTCATCGCGGAGCGCACGGCCTTCATCGTCTCGTCCACCACGGGGGCGACCTTGGCGTGGCCCTTGCCGAGGATCGTCTCGACGACGTCCGGCGTCTCGAACAGTTCCGCGCGGCGCGCGCGGAAGTCCGCGAAGAACGGCACGATGCGATCGGCGAGGTTCACCTTGCAGTCGACGCACCCGAGCGCGCCGGTGCGACAGTTCTCGTCCGTCCACTCGACGATGTCCGGCGAGAACAGCTGGTGCAGCGAGAAGATCGGGCAGATCTCGGGTCGGCCAGGATCCCCGCGGCGGACCTTCTGTGGATCGGTCACGTACATCCGGACGCGCTCGCGGATCGTCGCCTCGTCGTCGCGCAGGTCGATCGTGTTGCCGTAGGACTTGCTCATCTTCCGCGCGTCGGAGCCGGGCACCGAAGGCGCGTGCGAGAGCAGGGCGCGCGGCTCGACCAGGACCTCGCCGTACATCCGGTTGAAGCGACGGACGATCTCGCGTGAGAGTTCGAGGTGCGCCACCTGGTCCTCGCCCACGGGGACGAGCTCGCCCTTCACGATCGTGATGTCGACGGTCTGGATCAGCGGGTACCCGAGGAGGCCGTAGCTCGCCACGTCGCGCTCGGTCATGTCGCGCAGGCGTTCCTTGTACGTGGGGACGCGCTCGAGCCAGCCGAGCGGTGTGATCATGCCGAGGAGGAGCTCGAGCTCCGCAACCTCCTTCACGTCGGACTGGCGGTAGAACGTGGTGCGCTCCGGGTCAACGCCGGCCGCGAGCAGCTCGAGCACGATCGAGCGCACGTTCTCCGGGAGCTCCTCGGTGCGTTCGGCGTGCGAGGTGAGCATGTGCCAGTCGGCGACGAAGTAGAACGCCTCATGGTCCTCCTGCAGCCTGACCAGGTTCGTGATGTTTCCGAACCAGTGACCGATGTGCAGGGGCCCGGTCGGACGGAACCCCGTGAGGACGCGGCCGTCGGCGTCTGCGGGGGCGATCGCGCCGCCCCGCGGTCCGTGCTCCTCGAGTGGGTTCGCGCTCACGATGCGGCCGATGATAGCGCCCGGGAAGCTCGGGTCCGGGAGCCCTCAGAAGCAGTCGCTGCCGGCGGCGAGGGTGCAGGCCAGATTCGCGAACGCCTTCACGATCGATAGCAGCGGGCCGGACAGGATGAAGAAGATCACGAGGACGAACAGCACCAGGTACTGCTCGAGGTTCACGAACACCTCGCGGGGCCGGGGCGGCAGGAAGGGCGCCAGGAGCTTCGCGCCGTCCAAGCCCGGCACCGGCATCAGCTGGAACCCGAACATGAACGCGTTCACGATGAGCCACGCGAACGCGAAGGTCGCGAGCTCGCCGGTGACGCCGGCCCGGATGAGGAGGCCCGCGGGGATCGCGAGGGCGATGTTCGCGAGCAGCCCCGCGAGGACGACGTACGCCTGATCGCGCCTCGGGTTCTTGAAGTACGAGGGATCGACCGGCAGCGGCTTGGCGTAGGCGAACACCGGCAGGAGCAACTCCCCGCGCGCGGCGACGAGGACCAGCGCGAGCGCCGGCAGGATCAGCGAACCGAAGGGGTCGATCAGTGGCTTGAGGCTCAGGCTCAGTCGGCCCCAGCGTTTCGGCGTCGGGTCGCCCAACCGGACTGCGACGAACGCGTGCGCGTACTCGTGCAGGACGAGCGCGGGCACGAGCGAGATGCCGAGGTATGCGGCGAACTTGAGGTTCTCCACCTACCCGTGCCACCCGTAGACGAGCGGTGGCGGCTCGACCGGCCCGTCCGTGAGCGTCATCGCAGCAGCGACGCGTTGGACGCACGCCCGGGCGTCCTGGTCGGTGCGGGCGTGCACGTGGCCGAGCTCCTGACCGCGCTCGATCCGATCCCCGATCTTGGGGAGGAAGACGATGCCGACGGCCGGGTCGATCGTGTC
The DNA here is from genome assembly GCA_049587975.1 of Actinomycetota bacterium. Taxonomy (GTDB): domain Bacteria; phylum Actinomycetota; class UBA4738; order UBA4738; family HRBIN12; genus DASSJM01. The sequence goes on from JBAVEY010000149.1 coordinate 79,604, forward strand.
GCCCTTCTTCCTCCTCCAGGCACCGAGCTCGCCGCTCGCGCGGCCGAGGGCCTCCGTGTCGACGGCAGCGAGCACGCCGGCGGCTTCGGACACGATCGCACGGCGGACGGGCGCAGCCGGGAGCACACCTTCCGGATCGTCCACGACCCGAGGCTCGCCCCCTTGCGCCTGGACCATCCGGCGGAAGGCCTCGAGCGCCTCGCCCGAATCCAGGACCGATGCGGCGCGGGCGCGCCCTTCCCCCATCGGGACGCCCGACAACCGTGAGACGGCCTCGCCGGCGAACATCACCGAGGCATCGCGCAACCGTCCCCGCAGCTCGCCCCGCAGCAGCCGAACCGCCTCAACGATCTCGAGGGCGTTGCCGATCGCCTCGCCCAAGGGCTGCGACATGTCCGTCACGGCGGCCCGGGTCGGGCGCCCCCAATCTCGCGCGAGTGCGGCGAACGTCTTGGCGAGCTCGACGGCGTCCTCGACGGTCTTCATGAAGGCTCCGTTGCCAGCCTTCACGTCGAGCAGGATGAGGTCGCTGCCGACGGCGAGCTTCTTCGACATCACACTGGACGCGATGAGCGGCAACGATGGCACGGTAGCGGTCGCGTCCCGCAACGCGTACAGTGCGCCGTCCGCCGGCACGAAGTTGGCCGTCTGCGCCGCCACGGCCGAACCGACCTCCTCCACCTGCCGCTCGAACGCCGACGGTTCCAGGTCGGTCCGCAAGCCGGGGATCGACTCGAGCTTATCGAGCGTGCCGCCGGTGTGTTGCAGTCCTCGGCCAGACAGCTTCGCGACGGCGAGCCCGAGCGCCGCGGCGACGGGTGCGAACACGAGCGTCACCCCATCGGCCACGCCGCCGGTCGAGTGCTTGTCCACTTTCGGGCGCGAGATGCCCGAGAGAGGGAATGTTTCCCCCGAGTCGACCATCGCGCGCGTGAGTGCGAGCGTCTCCCCGGAGTCCAGTCCGTTCACGAACGCAGCCATCAGGAACGCCGAGGCCTGGTAGTCGGGGATCTCGCCACGGGCGTAGGAGAGGACGAACGCGCGCAGATCGTCAGCATCCAGACGTCGACCATCCCGCTTGGCGGCCAGGACGTCCCGAGGATCGATCACAGCCCGATCTCCCCCGCGAAGCTCGAGCCCGCGAGGTCCCACGGGACGCCGAGCAGCTCGGCGGCCGTGGCCCCGAGATCCGCGTACGTGTCGCGGTCGCCCACGTCGTACGGTCCTGCCTCGAGGCCCGCGGCCAGCAGCGGCGTGCGCTCGCGCGAGTGGTCGGTCGACGGGGTGGTCGGGTCGCACCCGTGGTCGCCGGTCAGGAACAGGACGCCGCCGTTCAGCGCGCCCACGAGCTCCGGGATCCGGCGGTCGAGCGCCTCGATCGCGAGCGCGTAGCCCCGTGGGTCGTTGCGGTGGCCGTACTTGCTGTCGAAGTCGACCAGGTTGCTGAACACGAGCGCGGGACCGGGACGTCGGAGGTACTCGCTCGTCAGATCGACGCCGTGGTCGTTCGTATCCGAGTAGCGGGCCTCGATGAGTCCCTGTTGCGCGAAGATGTCCTGGATCTTCCCGACCCCGTACACGGCGACGCCATGCTCGAGGCATCGGTCGAGCAGGGTCGGCCGCGGTGGAGGGACCGAGAAGTCCCGGCGTTCGGGACGCCGGACGAAGGCGCCGGGCTCGCCCGTGAACGGCCGAGCGATCACCCGGCCGACGTTGTGCGCGCCGGTGAGCAGGCGCCTCGCGACCCGGCACCACTCGTACAGGGTGGGGAGCGGGACGACGTCGGTATGGGTGGCGATCTGGAACACGGAGTCGCCGCTCGTGTAGACGATCGGCCTGCCGGTGCGCAGGTGCTCCTCCCCGAGCTCCGCGATGATCTCGGTCCCCGAGGCGGGAACGTTGCCGATGATCTCGCGACCGATCTGCGCCTGGAACGGCTTGATGACCTCGGGCGGGAACCCGTCCGGGTACAGCGGGAAGGGCTCGTGCAGGACGATGCCGGCCATCTCCCAGTGCCCCGTCGTGGTGTCCTTGCCGGCCGAGCGCTCGGTGAGCCGGCCGTGCGCGGAGCCGGGCGCCGCCACGGGTTCGACGCCTGCGATCGTCGTGAGCAGGCCGAGCCCGAGCGCCCCCAGGTTCGGCGCGTGCAGCCCACCCACCGCGGCGGCCGTGTTGGCCAGCGTGTCCGAACCCGCGTCATCGTAGGCCTCGGCATCGGGCGCACCCCCGACGCCGAACGAGTCGCAGACCAAGATCAGGACGCGCGGGACCTTCGGCGTCCCGGCGTCGGCCGCCGTCACGTCAGCGGCCCTCACCCAGGTGCGCGCAGTCGATGCACAGGATCGCCCACGGCAGGGCTTCCAGACGCTCGATCGAGATCGGGTTGCCGCACCGCTCGCAGACGCCGTAGGTCCCGAGCTCCATCTTCTTGAGGGCGCGCCCGACCCAGCGCTGGTTGGCCCGGAGGGCCTTCATCACCGAGATCAGCCGTGCGCGCTCGGCGGTCGAGTGCGCGCTGTCGGCGAACCCACGCTCGACGTCGATCGCGGCGTCGTCCGAATCGGGGTCGCCGCCCTGCTCGACGATCTCCTTGCGCAGGTTCTCGCGCTGCTCCTCGAGCGCCTCGCGGAGCTCGGCGAGCTTGGCCGGTTCGATCACGCGGAGTCCCTCCTCTTGGCGCGCGCCCGCGGGTGGGACGTGAAGTAGACCTCCCGCAGGTGTTCCTTCGACACCAGCGTATAGACCTGGGTGGTCGCCACGCTCGCGTGGCCGAGCAGCTCCTGGACCACCCGGACGTCGGCGCCGCCCTCGAGCAGGTGGGTCGCGAACGAGTGGCGGAACGTGTGCGGGCTCACCTTCTTGGTGATGCCGGCGCCGGCGACGTGCTGCTGCACGATCCCGGCGCACCCCTGTCGGGTCAGCCGTCCGCCCCGGAGGTTGAGGAACAGCGCCGAGCGCGAGCGTGCCGTCGCGATCTGCGGACGGACCCTGGTGAGGTAGGCGGAGATGGCATCGCGTGCGTACCGGCCGATCGGCACGTCCCGCTCCTTGCCTCCCTTGCCGAGGACGCGGACGCTCCCCTCCACGACGTCGGCATCGTCCACGTCGAGGCCGACGAGCTCCGAGATCCGAAGACCGGCACCGTAGAGCGTCTCGAGCACCGCCCGGTCCCGCATCCCCTTGGCCGACCGATCCGGCTGCGCCAGCACCCGTGCCACGTCGTCCACCGAGAGTGGCTTGGGCAACGTGCGGGGCAGCTTCGGCCTGATGACCGCGGCCGTGGGGTCGCTCGAGATCTTGCCGTCACGGAGCAGGAACCGGTGGAACGCGCGGACCGAGGACAGCGCGCGCACCACCGAGGTGGCCCGGTACGGCTTGCCGTCGCCGTGGGTGGAGGCCGAGACGGCGGCGACGTGGGCGGCGACGGCCCGATCGTCGACCCGACGCGCGTCCGTGATGCCCCTCGTGCGGAGGAACGACGCGTAGCGCTCGAGGTCACGCCGGTACGCGGCGATCGTGTGCCCGGAAAGGCCTCGCTCCACCGTCAGGTGATCGAGGAAGCGTTGGATCTGCTTGGCGAGCGCGTCTCGAGCCGGCATCGGGCCCGTGGACGGACTCAGTTCAGCCCGTCGACGACGGTCGATAGTGGCGTGAACGTCATCGAGTGGGCCTCGGCGACACCGGGCGTGGTGACCTCGCCCGCATACACGTTCACGCCGAGCGCGAGGGCGGGATCGGCCCGGACGGCGTCCTCGAGCCCCATGGTCGCGATGTCGATCGCGTATGGGAGCGTCACGTTCGTGAGCGCATAGGTCGAGGTGTTGGGGACGGCGCCCGGCATGTTCCCGACGCAGTAGTGGACCACGCCGTGCTGCACGTACGTCGGGTCCGAGTGCGTGGTCATGTGCGAGGTCTCCATGCATCCGCCCTGGTCGATCGCGATGTCGATCGCAACGGCGCCGGTCCGCATCGACGCGATCATCTCCTCGGTCACGAGCTTCGGGGTGCGGGCCCCCGGAACCAGCACCGAACCGATCACGACGTCGGCCTCACGGACGCGCTGTTCGAGCGTGAGCCGGTCCGACATCAGCGTCATGATCCGCCCCTTGTGGATCTGGTCGATGAACCGCAACCGGTCGAGGTTCTTGTCGACGACGATCACCTCGGCCTCCATGCCCACGGCGATCCATGCCGCGTTGGAACCCGCCATCCCGGCACCCAGCACGAAGACCTTCGCGGGCCGGACGCCGGACACGCCGCCCATGAGGATCCCCCGTCCGCCGTACTCCTTCTCGAGCAGCCTGGCGGCGACGTGGGGCGCCATCCGGCCCGCGATCTCGCTCATCGGGGCGAGCAGCGGCAGACCACCGTCGGCGGGCTGCACCGTCTCGTACGCGACGGCCGAGACCTTGCGGTCGACCAGCGCCCGCGTGAGCTCCCTGCTCGCCGCCAGGTGCAGATAGGTGAAGACGATCTGGCCCTCGCGCAGGTGCTCGAACTCCTGCGCGATCGGCTCCTTCACCTTCATGATCATGTCCGAGCTCGCCCAGACCTCGGCGGCCGTCGAGACGATCTCCGCGCCGGCCCGCTCGTAGCGCTGCTGGGGGATGTTCGAGCCGGACCCCGCGCCCTCCTCGATCAGGACCTGGTGACCGGCGGCCGTCAGCTCCCGCGCGCCTTCGGGGGTCAGGGCCACCCGGTACTCGTTGTCCTTGACCTCTTTGGGGACCCCGACGATCACGGCGCCGCCTCCCGGTCCAGATGGGGCCCCAGCCTACCCGGGCAGGACGACCGTCCGCTCGGCGGCCTGGTCGGCCAGGGTCTTCGCCGCGCCAACGAAGTCACGGAACAGCGGGTGCGGCCGCGTGGGCCGCGACCGCAGCTCGGGGTGGAACTGCCCGGCCATGAAGAACGGATGCTCCTCGAGCTCGATGATCTCGACCAAGCGGCCGTCGGGTGACAGCCCGGAAAACACCAGGCCCTGGCCGGACAGGGCCTCGTGGTACGCGGGGTTCACCTCGTAGCGGTGCCGGTGACGTTCGTACACGACCGGTTCGCCGTAGACGCGCTCGGCCCGGGTCCCCGGGACCACGTGGCACGGCTGGGCACCCAGGCGCATCGAGCCGCCGAGGTCGGTCACGTCCTTCTGCTCCGGCAGCAGGTCGATCACTGGGTGGGGGGTGGCCGGGTCGAACTCCGACGAGTTGGCCCCTTCCAGGCCGCAGACGTTGCGCGCGAATTCGATCACCGCGCACTGGAGGCCCAGGCACAGCCCGAGGAACGGCACGCCGCGCTCGCGCGCGTACCGGACGACCTCGAGCTTGCCCTCGACCCCGCGCCATCCGAACCCGCCGGGCACGACGACACCATGGACGTCGCTCAGGAGCTCGGCGGCATCCCCCTCGTCGACGTCGTCGGAGGAGACCCACTCGATCTGGACGTCCACGCCGTGGTGGAACCCGCCGTGCTTGAGGGCCTCGATCACCGACAGGTAGGCGTCGCGCAGGTTCACGTACTTGCCGACGACCGCGACGCGCACGGGGTCGATGGCCGCGTCGATCCGGTCGACGAGCGTCAGCCACTCGCTCAGGTCGGGCTCGGCCTCGATCCGCAGGTGGTGGGCGAGCTCCCGGTCCAGGCCCTCCTTCGCGAGGATGAGCGGGACGCGGTAGATCGAGTCCGCATCCTGCGCCGAGATCACGCCGCTGATCGGTACGTCGCACAGGAGGCTGATCTTCTCCTTCAGGTGCCGCCCGATGGGTCGGTCGGAGCGACAGACGATCGCGTCCGGCTGGAGGCCGAGCGAGCGCAGCTCCTTCACCGAGTGCTGCGTAGGCTTGGTCTTGAGCTCGCCGGATGGTCCGATGAACGGCATGAGGCTGACGTGGACGAACGCGCACCGGTCCCGCCCGACCTCGTTGCGGAGCTGACGGATCGCCTCCAGGAACGGGAGCGACTCGATGTCGCCGACGGTCCCGCCAACCTCGACGATCACGAGGTCGGCGTTCTCGGCGGCCGCGTGGTTACGAACCCGCTCCTTGATCTCGTCGGTGATGTGCGGGATCACCTGCACGGTCTTGCCCAGGTAGTCCCCGCGTCGCTCCTTGGCGATGACGGCGCTGTAGACCGCGCCCGTCGTCAGGTTCGAGCCGCGGTGGAGGTTCTCGTCCGTGAAGCGCTCGTAGTGACCGAGGTCCAGGTCGGTCTCGGCGCCGTCGTCGAGGACGAAGACCTCGCCGTGCTCGAACGGGTTCATCGTGCCCGGGTCGACGTTCACGTACGGGTCGAGCTTCTGCAACGCGACGCGGAGCCCGCGGGAACGGAAGAGTCGACCGAGCGAGGCGGTGGTGATCCCCTTGCCGAGACCCGAGGCGACCCCGCCGGTCACGAAGACGTACTTCGGCTGTTTCTGCACCTCGGGATGGCATCGTAGCAGAGGGGGAGGACGCACTCCCCCGATCTCGTCAAAGAAGTGACCGATGGGGGGCGAGGAACCTCCGCCTCAGGCTCGGCGCCCGAGCTCGTCGACCCATCGGAAGGGTGGCGTTCGTTCGATGACGCGGCTGAGCGAGACGGTCTCGGCAACGGCGTTCAGCACCACGGCGGTCGCCGCGGCCACGGCGACCCACGCATCGGGCAGGATCGCGTACAGCGCGATGCCCGCGGCGAACCCCAACAGGTTGGCGCCTCCGTCGCCCAGCATCGCCGTCTCGCGCAGGTCGAAGGGCAGGACGACGATCGCACCCACGAGCAGGCCCGTGATCGCGGGGACGCTCGAGAGCTCGCCCCAGGCCACGAAGGCGCCGGCCGGAAGAAGGAAGGCCTTCAGCGATCGCCCGGGCACGACGTCGAGCCCGTTCCACAGGTTCGCGCACGCGGCCAGCAGCACGACGCCGAGGATCGACACGGAGGCCGAGCGTTCGGGCTGCATGGCGACCACCACCACCCCCGAGCCGACGATCACCAGCACCTTGAGCAGTCCGGTGGTCGGGCGACCGGAGGCCGCCGATCGCAGGTGGTTGCGCAGCCCGCGCGGTCCCTCCGGCGCGAGATCGTCGATCAGCCCCGCCGCGAACACGAGCAGCATCCCGCCGAGCGCGCCCCAGCCGGCAGCGCCCACGTGCACGATCGAGGCAACGACCAGCGTCGACACCACCGCGTCGACCGCGAGCGCGAGGCCGAGGACGCGGGGGACCAGCACGCCTCGGTGGTTCGCCACGAGCAGCCGCCCCCATCTCATCGCACGATCCGAGGCAGGACGGCTCGGAGGATGTCCCAGCCCTGTCGGCCGCGGTGCAGGAACCCCTCGGGGGTCCGGTAGGTCGGACGGTGATCGAGACCGTCGACGGGGACCTCGACCACGCGCAGGCCCGCCCGGACCGCGTCGATCGTCATCGCGGTCTCGACGCCGAAGCCGGGCGCCAGGGGCCGGACGATCTCCATCGCCGAGCCCGTAAGTGCGCGCTGACCGGAGAGCGGCTCGGACGCCCGGAACCCGCTCTGACCGCGGATCAGGTGGGCGGCCACGCGCTTCACGAGCCCGAAGCCGCCCGCACGGGTCGGGGGCAGGACCGCGATCGCGAGGTCGGCCTCGCCGGAGCTCACGAGCTCGATCAGCCGACCAAGTCCCGATGCGGTCGCCCCGAGGTCTCCGTCGGCCAGCAGCCACACCCCCGCGGGCTCGAGGCGTTCGAGGGCGCCCTCCAGGGCCTCGCCCTTGCCGTGGCGGCTGCCGGAACGTAGGACCCTCGCCCCCGCTGCCGAGGCCTCGGCGGAGGTCTCGTCGCTCGACCCGTCGTCCACCACGACGATCTCGTCCACGAGCGGCCGCAGGGCGGCGACGCAGAGCCCGACCCGGCCGGCCTCGTCGCGAGCCGCGACCAGCGCGACGACGCGCGCACTCACGGGCCCGGCGGGAGCGGCTCCGCGCCGTCCTTGACGCCGTAGGCGCCACCGGTGCCGTTCGCGAGGAGATCCTCGAGCCCCAGCACCAGCGCCGCTCCCCCCATCGCCTGGTCCAGGTCGTCGACCGTCACCGTCCCGTCGCTGCCGTTCGATCGCACGATCGAGACGTACGGGTAGTCGGACAGCAGCGACTCCCCGGCCGCGACCGGCTCGTCGAGCCCCGCGAGGCGGTCCACGAGTGGCACCGCGAAGACCTCGGGTGCAAGCACCGGCTGCTCCCCCCGACCACCCGACAGGACGACCACCACCTGACCGTCGGCACCGATCTCGTCCAGGTCGGCGGCCGACGGGCCGGCGCCCACGGGCGCGAGGAAGCCGGCCGACAGGAGCTCGTCCAGCAGGTCGTCGCCGATCACCTGCGGGTTCGAGAGACGCTCGGCCAAGGCCTCGGCCGCCAGGCCCGGGAGATCTTCCGCCGGAGCCGTCGGCGCTCCCAGCATCAGCGCGAGCTGCTCCTGCGTCGCGGGGTCGTCCGCGACCAGCTCATCGGTCGCGGAGACCGTCGTGACGATCCGCGCGCCGGCCTCCGCGAGGGACGCCTGCGCCTGCGCGAGCACCTCGTCCTCGACCCCGGTCTGGGTGACCAGCACCACCGGCGTTCCCGTGAGCGTGCCGCTGGTCAGGTACGGCATGACCGAATCGGCGAAACGGTTCAGCGCCCCGATCTGGTCGCGGAGGTCGCCGATCTGCCGCGTGCGTTCCTCGAGGTCGCTCCGGAGGCGATCGGTCTGGTTCTGCAGCTCCTCCTGCAGCGCCGGTTGCACGAACGCCGCTCCCCCGAGCAGCCCGATCGCGAGCGCGAGGAAGATCGCCACGATCGTGACGACGTGGTACCGGAACGAGATCACAGCAGCTCTTTCAGGTCGAAGAGCCACTGGCGGAACTGCTCGAACAGCTGGGAGACGTACAGGCGGAGCGGCGGCGAGACCGCCACCACCGCGGCGATCGCGACCATGGCCGCCGCGACGAGCAGCAGCCCGTCGCGCGTGCGGATCCGGGGTGAGTAGACGCGGGACACGCCCTTCGCGTCCATCAGGATCTCGCCGACGCGCAGCCGGACCAGGAAGGTGCTCGACATCCCCTCCCGGCCCTTGTCCAGGAACTCCCGGAGGTTGCCGTGGCTGCCGACCGCCACGATCGTCTCGGCGCCCTTCTCGTGCGCGAGCAGGAACGCCACGTCCTCGCTCGTGCCCGCGGCCTCGATCACCCGGAACGGCACACCGAGGGCCTCGAGACGCTCGCGACCGGGCGCGTGCCCGTCCCGGTAGGCGTGCAGGACTAGCTCCGTCGGCAGGCGGCGGCGGAACCAACGCCGCGGCGCCCCGCCGGTCAACGCGAGCGCCTCATCCGAGACGCTGTCCATGTCGCCCAGGATCAGGTCGGGCGTGTAGCCGGCCTCGATCAGGGCATCGGCGCCGCCGTCGACGCCGAGCAGCACCGGCCGCACGTCCCGGATGTACGGACGCAGGACCGCGAGGTCCTCCTTGTGGTTGGTCCCGCGGACCACGACCAGGACGGGTCGGTTCGCGAGATCGTGCTCGAGCACCGGGAGCCCCGCACCGCCGAACAACAGGTCGCGCTCGCGCTGCATGTAGTCGACGGTGTTGCGCGCGAACGACTCGAACCGGTCGGCCAGCCCGAGCTGCGCCTCATCCATCGACCCGCGGATCGTCGCCCTGCTCTGACGGATCCCGACGGCGACGAGCCGATCCCCCGCGTAGATCCGGTCGCCGTCGAGCCGCATCGCGTCCCCCTCGCGGACCTTGCGCATCAGGAGCGGCCCGACCGTGTCGATCAGGGGGATGCCGGCCTCGAGGAGCCGGATCGGACCGAGGTTCGGATACCGCCCGCTGATCGAGCGCGAGGCGTTGACGACCCCACCGACCCCGGCGGCGATCAACGCCTCGGCCGAGACCCGATCGAGGTCCTCGTGATCGATCACGGCGATCTCGCCCGGCAGGACGCGCTGGGAGAGCCGCTTGGTCCGTGCGTCCACGCGTGCGACGCCCGCCTGTGGTCTCGGCCGCCGCAGCGGCCGCCTGAGCAGGCTCCTAGGCTTCGTTCCGAACGTGGGCGCCTCCCTGCGGATCCGTGGGTCGTTCGTCGGCCGAGCCAGGGTTCGGTCGGGCGAGCGCGCGCGTGCCACGCAGTGACCCCGCGCGGGGAAAGGGTAGCCGAGACGCAGGCGTGCGTGCCGGGGCGTGTGCGGGGCCCGCGGCGCGGTCTGGTGTCGTGGCCGGGGGATCGCGTCGGTCAGGGAACCCGCCGCCGGCCGCGACCCGCCTCGGTCAGCAGCTCCTCGGCATGGGCGGCTGCCGCCTCGCTCCCGGGGAGACCGGCCAGCATCCGCGACAGCTCCTCGACGCGTTCCGCGTCGCTCAGCACCTCGATCGAGGCCACCCCATCATCCTTGCGCACCCGGATGTGCCGGTCGGCGAACGAAGCGATCTGCGGCAGATGGGTGACGACGACGACCTGATGGCCAAGTGCGAGGTTGGCGAGTCGCCGACCGACGGCGACCCCGGCGCGTCCGCCGATCCCGGCGTCCACCTCGTCGAAGACCAGGGTGGGCACGTCGTCCAGGTCGACCAGGACGCTCCGGCACGCGAGCATCGTCCGGGAGAGCTCGCCCCCCGATGCCACCTTCGCGAGCGGCTGCGCCGGCTGCCCCGGCCCGCCCGAGAACACGAACTCGGCATGCTCGGCGCCGGTGGAGATCAGCTCCGCGGTGGGCACGAGCGTGACCTCGATCGTGGCTCCCTCCATCCCGAGCTCCGCGAGCTCGCCCGCGAGCGCATGCGTGAGCCTGGGTGCAGCGCGGGCTCGACCGTCCGACACCGCCGTCGCCAACGCCGTGAGGCGCTCGGTCCGCTCGGCCACCTCCGCAGCCATGCGCTCTCGCTCCAGCTCGACAGCCCCGAACGCCTGGAGGCTGCGGGCTGCGCCATCGAGGAAGGCCAGCACCTCCACCTCCCCTTCGCCGTACTTGCGCTGCAGGGCGTCCAGCGCCGCGATCCGCTCGCGCACCTCCTGCAGCCGCGCCGGGTCGAGCTCCAGCCGCTCGCGGTAGCCCCGGACCTCGACCGCCAGATCGGTGGCCGCCGCGCTCAGCTCGAAGGCGCGGTCGGCCAGGTGCGAGGCGCCCGGATCGACCTCTCCGGCGGCCCGCAGCTCCGCCGACGCGCCCCGCAGCGC
>JBAVEY010000150.1:0-10018 GCA_049587975.1 Actinomycetota bacterium
CCAGATGTATGTCGACACGATCGAGCAGCGGGCTCGCGAGCTTGGCGCTGTACGTCTGCCGACGATCGTCGCGGCACGAGCAGCGTCGCACCGGGTCGCCGGCGAACCCGCACGGGCAGGGGTTGGCCGCTGCGACGAGCGTGAACCGGGAGGGGAACACGACCGAGCCCGCCATGCGTGTGACCACCACCCGTCCGTCCTCGAGCGGCTGCCGCAGTCCCTCAACCGCGTCGCGGCGGAACTCCGTGAACTCGTCGAGGAACAGGACCCCGTGATGGGCCAACGAGACCTCGCCGGGTCGCAGGAACGCGGTCCCTCCGCCGAGGAGGGCGGCGGGCGGCACCGTGTGGTGCGGCGATCGGAACGGCCGCTCGTGGATCAGGCCCCCGTCGAGGAGGCCGGCGACCGAATGCAGCTGGGTGACCTCGAGCGACTCATCACGCGTCATCGTGGGCAAGATCGTGGCCAGCCGTCGGGCGAGCATCGTCTTGCCGGCCCCGGGCGAACCGACCATCAGGACGTTGTGTCCGCCGGCGGCCGCCACCTCGAGCGCGCGACGAGCCTGCGCCTGACCCCGCACCTCGGCGAGATCCACCGCATGCCGGGTCTCCTCCCTGGGATCCGAAGTCTGGAGCGGCGGGGCCCGCCAGGTGCCTCGGAGGAACCCGACCACCTCGGCGAGGGTCGGGGCCCCGACGACCTCGAGACCCTCGACCAGCGACGCCTCGGCGGCGTTCGGAGCCGGGACGACGACGCCCCGCAGGCCGGCCCGGGCCGCCGCGACCGCGACGGAGAGCACGCCGGGCGTCGACACCAGCCCGCCGCGGAGCGAGAGCTCTCCCGCGAACACCCACCCTTCGAGCCTGGCCGGCGGGACCTGGGCGGTCGCGACCAGCACCCCCATCGCCACGGGCAGGTCGAGGCCCGGGCCCTCCTTGCGGAGCGTTCCCGGCGAGAGGTTCACGACGACCCGCCGCAGGGGCCACTCCAGGCCGGCGCTCTCGACGGCCGGTCGGATCCGGTCACGAGCGTCTTGGACCCCCGCTCCCGGAAGACCCGTCAGGGTGAGCGAAGGCAGACCGCGGCCGACGTGCGCCTCGACGGCGACGAGACGCCCGCGAACCCCGACGACGGTGACGCCGTTGACCCGCCCGTACACGTTCGGGCGACCCTAGCCGCAGCCACCGACACCTCAGTCGGGATTGGGATCGACCCAGGCCGTCCCGGTCTGCTCGACGTATCCCCTGACCGCGGTACCGATCGTGGGGAAGCGGAACCGCTCGCCGATCCGATCGGCGAGCCCGTACGCCTTGAGCTGATCCCAGACCGGACCCTTCAACTCGGCGAACGCCAACCGGACCCGACGAGACTCGAGGTCGTCGAGCAGGTCCGAGAGCGCCCGTGCGGCGGTCGCGTCGACGTCCGTGATCGGCTCGGCGGCGACGACGATCCACTTGGCCGGCGGGTCGGCTCGACGAACATGGTGGAACACCCTCTCTCGGAACCGCCCGGCGTTGGCGAAGAACAGTGGAGCGTCCCACCGGTACAGGACGAGCCCGGGGATCTGCAGCCCCTCCGGGTGGCGGGTGAGGTCGTGATAGCCCTTGAGGCCCGCCACGCGGCCGAGCAGGGCATCGTGAGGCAGCCACGCCCGGCGGACGAACTGTCCGAGCCCCAAGGCGATCGCGAGGAAGATCCCCGGGATCACCCCGAGCACCGCGACCCCCAGGAAGCAGACGAGGGCCAGCCAGAACTCGGCCGGCCGGATCCTCAGCAGTTGGCGAACCCCACGGATCTCGACGAGGCTCGTCGCCGCCACGATCACGATGCCACCGAGGGCAGCCTGGGGGAGGTTCCGAAGCAGGCCGGGCGCGGACACGAGCATGGCGGCGATCGCGGCCGTGGCGACGACCCCCGTGAGTTGCGTCCGCGCGCCAGCCGATTCGGCGACGGGGGTTCGCGAAGCGCTGCTGGAGATCGGGAAGCCCTGGAACAGGCCCGTGGCGACGTTCGCCAGGCCGAGCGCGATCATCTCGCGGTTCGGATCGACCTCGTCCCCAAGCCTCGCCGCGTAGGTGCGCGAGAGCACGCTCGTGTCCGCGAACGCGACGAGGGCGATCGAGAGGGCCGCCGCGGCGAGCGAGAGGAGATCTGAGCTCGGCACCGTCGGGAGCTCGAACGAGGGGAGTCCACGAGGCAACGGCCCTACGACGGCGACCTCGCCCACCAGGCCGAACACGGAGACCCCGAGCGTTCCCACGACCACCGCCACCAGCACCGCGGGCACGGCGGGGGCCCACCGGCGGCCGGCGAGCACGATGCCGATCGACAGGGCGCCGATCACGAGGGCCGGCACGACCGTCCGACCGTCCGCGACCCCGCGGACGAACGCCGCCGCCTGCGCAAGGAGGCCGTCCGCGTCCGTCGAGAAACCGAACACCTTGGGCAGTTGGCTCACGATCACCGTGAGCGCGATCCCGTTGAGGTAGCCGTACCGGATCGGGAGCGAGAGGAGATCGGTGAGGTAGCCGAGACGCACGATGCCCGCGAGGACGAGCAGGCCTCCGGTCATGAGCGCCATCACCTCGGCGAGGGCGATCGCCCTGGAGGGATCGGCCCCTGCGAGCGCAACGACGGTGACGGCGATCATCGGCGCGAGCGACGAGTCGGGTCCGAGCACCATGATCCGCGACGGCCCGAAGAGCGCGTACACGAGGAGCGGGACGATCGTCGCGTACAAGCCGTTGATGGCGGGAAGTCCGGACGCTTCCGCGTACCCCATCCCCACCGGGACCAGGAAGGCGGCAAGCACGAGCCCCGCGAGCGCATCGCGCCCCAGCCAAACCCGCCGGTAGGAGCGCAGCGTCGACAGCCCCGGCATCAAACGGGAGCCGCCGACCACTCCCCTCGCGCGCTCGCGTCCCGTCGAGGCCACACCCCCACCCGCCACCGCGGATGATAGAGGAGGCTCTCGCTCAGAACGCGTCCTCGAAGATCTCGACGTCCGATCCACGAGCACTCAGCCAGACGCTGGCCACGTCGAACCGCATCCGCGCGCGCTCGAACCCGTTGCCCTGCAGGAACGCGTCCGCGAGGTTCCGGATCCGCCTGCGCTTGGACGACGTCACCGCCTCGTACCCGCCGCCGAACGCGGGACCGGAGCGCGCCTTCACTTCGCAGAACACCAGCAGATCGCGCCGGACTACCACCAGGTCGAGCTCGCCGAGGTGGCAGCGCCAATTGCGCGCGACCAGTGCGAACCCGCGCCGCTCGTAGACGCGAAGCGCCGCGTCCTCCCCCGCGCGGCCCCTCGCGGCGCGCCCGTCGGTCACGGAGCCCTCCATGGGGCGACGTTACCGTCGAGCACCGACGGTCGGATGGCCCGGTTGGGAGGAGCTACTCGGGCAGCCGCATCGTGTCCTCGGGACGCAGCTCCTCGACGTTCACGTCGTGCCGCGTCAGGACCCGGACGTTCGAAACCAAGCGCGCCGGCCGGAACATGTCCCAGACCCACGCGTCACGGAGGACCACCTCGACCCACCCGCCCTCGCGATGGTTCAGCTCCACGGCGTTGGCGAGGTAGAAGCGACGCTCGGTCTCGACGACGTAGGCGAACATCGGCACGATGTCGCGGTACTCGCGGTACAGCTCGAGCTCACGCTGCTCCTCGAACCGCTCGATGTCGTCCTCTTCGGGATTCACGGCTCCTCCACCCTATCGCCGTCGTAGAACCCGGTCCGCAGGCCCTTGAACGAGTGCCGGTGGATCGGTGAGGGCCCGTGCCGGCGGATCGCGTCACGGTGCTCGTCGGTGCCGTACCCGCGGTTGTGATCGAACCCGTAGGCCGGGAACCGACGGTGGTACCGATCCATCATGCGGTCGCGGGTCACCTTGGCCACGATCGACGCGGCCGCGACCGACGCGGTGACCGCGTCGCCCTTCTTGATCGACAGGTTCGGGATGCCGAGCCGCTTCACCGGGAAGCCGTCCGTGAGGACGTAGTCCGGCTCCACGGGCAGCGTCGTGATGCACCGCCGCAGGAGCCAGACGTTCGACTTGTGCAGCCCCCGGCGATCGATCCGCGTCGACGTGCATCGGCAGACGGACCTCGCGATGGACTCGCGGACGATCCGCTCGTACGCCGCCTCACGTTGGAGGCGGGTGAGCACCTTGGAGTCGTTGATCCCCTCGAGGTCGAACCCCTCCGGCAGGATCACGGCGGCTGCCACGAGGGGGCCGGCGAGAGCCCCGCGGCCCGCCTCGTCCACGCCGGCGATCAGTCGGAAGCCCTGCTCGCGCAGGCCCCGCTCGTAGCGGCCGAGGTCGAGGACTAGTGGATCCACCCGACCCTCGACGGCGGCCACACGATCACGAACGCGCGCCCCACGACCTTGTCCACCGGTACGAACCCCAGGCCGAACCTCGAGTCGTTCGAGTTCAGGCGGTTGTCGCCGAGGACGAACAGCTTCCCGTTGGGCACCTTCACCGGACCATAGTCCCGCGTGTCGACCGCCCCCTCCAGGTAGGGCTCGGGTATCCGGATCCCGTCGACGAACAGCTTGCCCTCCCGGAGCTCGACCGTCTCTCCCGGGAGCCCGATCACCCGCTTGATGAAGTCCTCGTGCTCGGGCCGTTCGATGCCGAGCGCGCTCGACAGCCAGTGGAGGAACCCGCCGACGAGGCCACGGTCCGGACCGGGACGGCCCTTCGGATCCGAGAAGACGACGACGTCGCCTCGATCGGGACCGTACACCACCTTCTGTACGAGCACCCGGTCGCCCGGCTCGAGCGTCGGCTCCATCGAACCCGAGGGGATGTAGAAGGCCTGGACGACGAAGGTCTTCAGGACGATCGCGAGGGCCAGGGCGACGATCAGCAGGATCGGGAGCTCGCGCAGGAACGATCCCCGGTCCTCCTCCGCGGTGCGGCGAGGCTCCGAGAGCGTGAACCCGCCTCCGGGCTCCTGGGAGCCCGACGGGCGCTCGGTCACCGTCTAGCCCTGGACCTCGGCCTCGGAGGGCTCGCCCTCGACGGCCTCGACATCCGGGACATCGGGCGAGGCCTCGGAGGCATCGCCCGCGGCGGCGTCGGCCGCAGGGGCTCCTGCCTGGTCGAGGGTCTCGGCGTCGGGGGCTTCCGGTGCCTCCGTGGCCCCCGCCTCATCGACCGCCTCGGCCTCCGCGTCCCCGGTCTCTGCCTCGGCTGCCGTGCCGGCCGCCGCTCGCTCAGCGTCTGCCGCCGCGATCGCCGCGAGCTCGTCCTCGCCGAGCCGCCGCTCGCGGATGCGGGCCTTCTTCCCCCGTCGCTCGCGCAGGTAGTAGAGCTTCGCCCGCCGGACGTGGCCGCGCGATACCACCTCGAGCTTGCCGATCGACGGCGAATGCAGGGGGAAGGTCCGCTCGACGCCGACACCGAACGAGATCTTGCGGACGGTGAAGGTCTCCTGCAGGCCGCCCCCTTGACGGCGGATCACGACACCCTGGAAGACCTGGATGCGTTCGCGGCCCGCCTCGACCACGCGAACGTGCACCTTCACGGTGTCGCCCGGACGGAACTCGGGCAGGTCCGTGCGCAGATACGGCGCGTCGACGAGATCGGTCTTGTTCATGGCGGGACGCCCATGGTAACAGGCGGCCGGTCGCTTCCGATCAGCGTTCGAGCAGGTCGGGCCTGTTGCGGCGGGTCTTGTCCCGCGCCGCCTCGCGCCGCCAGCGTTCGATCTCCGCGTGGTTGCCCGACAGGAGGGCCTCGGGAACGCGCATGCCGCGGAACTCGGCCGGACGGGTGTAGTGGGGGTGGTCCAGCAGGCCGTCGGGGCCGAACGAGTCCCGCTCGTGGGACTCCTCGCGGCCGATCACGCCGGGGACCAGACGCGTGACCGCCTCGAGCACCACGAGCGCTGGGACCTCCCCGCCGGAGAGCACGTAGTCGCCGATCGAGACCTCCTCGGCGGGGAGCCCCTGCACGACGCGCTCGTCCACGCCCTCGTAGCGGCCGCAGATCAGCACGAGCCACGGCTCGGACGCGAGCTCGCGCACGAGCGCCTGATCGAGCCGGCGACCCGCGGGCGAGAGCAGGAGCGTGCGCCGCTCTCCCGAGCCGAGGGCCTCGACCGCGGCGAACAGTGGCTCGGGTTTCATCACCATCCCGGGTCCACCCCCGTACGATTCGTCGTCCACCTGCCGGTGCCGATCCGTCGTCGACTCGCGGAGGTCGTGCACGCGCACCTCGAGCACGCCCGCCTCGATCGCTCGTCCGAGCAGGCTCTCGCGCAAGGGGCCGTCGAAGATGCCGGGGAAGATGGTGACGACGTCGATCCGCACGAGCGCAGGCTAGCGCGGCCGGTGTCTCGGCATCAGCCCGGCGTCGTCAGGCCGGGGACCTCACGGACGACGACCCGGCCGGCATCGACGTCCACCTCCACGAGGACGTCCTGCAGGACAGGGATGAGGGTCTCCGTGCCGTTCTCGTCGACGGCGGACCAGACGTCGTTGGCCGCGGTGTGGATCACGTCGCGGATCGTCCCGAGCGAGCGACCCGTGTCGGTCGACAGGACACAGCCCACGATCCGGTGATCCCACCACGACCCCGCGGGAAGCTGGGGGGACGACGACTCGGGCACCACGAGCAACGCCTTCTGCAGCGCCTCCGCCTGCTCACGCCCCGCCACCTCTCGGAACCGGACGAGCAGGCGATCCTTGTGCGGCCGGGAGGACGCGACCGTGAGCGTCCGGCCGTCCTCGAGCCACACGGTCGCTCCGTCTGCGAACCGGCCCGGGACCTCGGAGATCACGAGGACGGCGACCTCTCCCGTTACCCCGTGCGCCCGGGTGATACGGCCGACCACGACGGTCGGCTCGTCCATCATCGGTTCCCTCGGCCGTGACCCGGGGGTCGTGCGGTCTCCGGCACGGGCCGGTCAGTCGACGATCTCGACGCCGGTGTGATGGATGCCCGCTCGCACGCCGGCCGCCTTCATCACGATCCTGATCGCGCGAGCGGTTCGACCGCCTCGACCGATGATCTTGCCCATGTCGTCCTGCGCGACGCGGAGGGTCAACACCACGCCGCGGTCGTCTTCGTCGGCCTCGACCCGGACGGCGTCCGGGTCGTCCACGAGCTCACGTGCGAGGTAGTCGAGGAGGTCCTTCATGACCCTGGCACCGCTCAGGACGCCCGTGCGGCCTTCGCGTCCTTCTTCTCCGACGCGAAGCGCTCCCAGATGCCGACCTTGGTCATCAGGACCTTGACCGTGTTGGACGGCTGGGCTCCGACCCGGAGCCAGTGGAGCGCGCGCTCCTCGTCGATCTCGATCACGGAGGGGTCGTCGAGGGGCTGGTACCTGCCGATGTTCTCGATGAACCGGCCGTCGCGCGGGCTCCGCTGGTCCGCCACGACGACGCGATAGAAGGGGCGCTTCTTCGCCCCGAGCCGCTTCAACCTGATGCGAACCGACATGTCGTGCGCTCCTAACCGATCCCCGGGAGGTTCGGCATCCCCGGGATCCGGGGCATCCGCTTGCCGCCCATCATGCTCTTCATCATCTTCTTGGCCTGCTCGAACTCCTTGAGCAGGGCATTGACCTCCGCCGTGGTCACGCCCGAGCCTCGCGCGATCCGCGAGCGCCGGGACCCGCCGATGATAGCGGGATTCTGCCGCTCCTCCCTGGTCATGGACTGGATGATGGCCTGCGCGCGGCCGAGCTGGCCGTCGTCGAGCTGCAGATCCTTGAGCGCGTTCTTGCCGCCCGGAACCGCGGGCAGCATCGCGAGCAGGTCCTGCAGCGGGCCGAGCTTCCGGAGCTCCTGCATCTGCGTGAGGAAGTCCTCGAGCGTGAACCTGGCCGAGAGCAGCTTCTCGGCGCTCTCGGCGGCCTTCTCCGAGTCCAGGTTCTCCTGCGCCTTGTCGATCAGCGACAGGACGTCCCCCATCCCCATGATCCGTGAAGCCATCCGGTCCGGGTAGAACGGTTCGAGGTCCTCGGGCCGTTCACCGGTTCCCGCGAAGAAGACCGGCTTGCCCGTCACCGCCGTGATCGAGAGCGCCGCGCCACCGCGAGCGTCGCCGTCGATCTTGGTCAGGACGAAGCCGGTCGTCTCGACCTCCCGCATGAATGCGCGGGCCTGGACCACCGCGTCCTGTCCGGTCATCGAGTCGCACGCCATGACGACGTGGTGCGGCTCGATCGCGTCCTTCACCCGGCGGGCCTCGCGCATCATGTCTTCGTCGACATGCAGACGCCCCGCCGTGTCGACGATCACGACGTCGTGACCCTCCCGATCCGCGTGCTTGACCCCGCTCTTCGCGACCCTGACCGCGTCCTTGCCGTCCGAGACGACCTCCACACCGATCTCACCCCCGAGCGTCAGCAGCTGCTCGACCGCCGCCGGACGCCACAGGTCGGCCGCGACGAGCAACGGACGCTTCCCCTTGGACTTGAGGTGCAGGGCGATCTTCGCGCAGGCGGTGGTCTTCCCCGAGCCCTGGACGCCCGCCATCATCACGACCGCGGGTCGGGACGACGGCAGCGTGAACGGGACCTGGGTGCCCCCCATCGTGCTCTGCAGCTCGTCGCGCACGACCTTGATCACCTGCTGCGCGGGCGTCAGGCTCTTCATGACCTCCTCGGACAGGCACCGTTCGCGCACGCGGGCCAGGAGGTCGTCCGCCACCTCGGCGGCGACGTCGGCCTCCAGGAGCGCCGTGCGCATGTCGACGAGCGCCGCGTCCACCTGCTTGGGGTGGAGCTTCCCGCGGGAGCGCAGCTTCTTGAAGATGCCGTCCAGACGGCCGGTGAGCGTGTCGAACATCGAGAGCTACAGGTTACGACCCCGCCGGAGAGGTCTCGTCCGGCCCGCCGAGGACGCGTTCGACCGTGCGGAGCAGCGCCATCGGAGAGAACGGCTTGGTGAAGTACTCGTCCGCGCCCAGCGAGAGCACGTATTCGCGTCCCTCCTCGCCAGTCGCGGTCACGATGATGATGCGGATCGCGCTGGTCGCCGCGTCGGTCTTCAGCTCCGAGAGCACGTCGGCGCCGCTGGTCCCCGGGATGTTGAGGTCCAGGAACATCAGGTCGGGCCGATGCTCGCGCACCATCGAAAGGGCCGTCGCCCCGTCAGGCGCCTCGCGGATGTCGAACCCCTCGTTCTCCAGGATGAGGCGCATCGCCTCCCGCATCGTCGGGTGGTCCTCCACGATCAGGATGTCCGCCTTGGCCACGGTCAGCCACCGATCCGTTCAGCCATGAAGGAGCCGGGCCGCGAAGGCCTCGCCGTCGAAGGGCTCGAGATCGCCCACGCCCTCGCCCGTACCCACGAGCTTGACGGGGACCCCGAGCTGGTCGCGGACCGCCAGGACGACTCCCCCCTTCGCCGTACCGTCGAGCTTGGTGAGCGCCAGGCCCGTCACGTCGACCGCCTCGGTGAACGCCCGGGCTTGCGCGATGCCATTCTGACCCGTCGTGGCGTCCAGGACGAGCAGGGTCTCGTCGGGGGGCCGGCCGGCGGCCTTCTCGATCACGCGCCGCACCTTCCTGAGCTCTTCCATGAGGGGCTGCTTCGTGTGCAGCCGCCCGGCCGTGTCGACGATCAGGACATCCGAGCCCCGGGCCTGCGCCGCCTGTACCGCGTCGAACGCCACGGCGCCGGGGTCGGCGCCCCGAGCCTGCCGAACCAGGTGAGCGCCGGCACGCTCGGCCCAGACCTCGAGCTGTTCGGAGGCCGCCGCCCGGAACGTGTCCGAGCCGGCGATGCTGACCCGATCGCCCTGGGCCGCGAACCGCGCGGCGAGCTTGCCGATCGTGGTCGTCTTCCCCGAGCCGTTCACCCCCACGACCAAGATCACACCGAGGCCCTCCTCCGGCAGCCGGACCATCTCAGCCTGGCCCAGGATCGAGCGGATCTCCGATCCGACCAGCGCCGAAGGGTCGTCTCCGGGACCGTACCGTTCGCGGACGTCCCCGACGATCCGCGCCGACGTGGCCGGCCCCACGTCGGCCCCGACCAGCAGCGCCTCGAGC
>JBAVEY010000151.1:0-22727 GCA_049587975.1 Actinomycetota bacterium
CACCGAGCGGGCGGCGCTGCGGGCCATGGGCGACCGCGTCCAGATCCTGCGCCTGAACGGGTTCGTGTTCTTCGGCTCGGCCAACGGCCTGCTCGAGCGGATCCGCAAGCGCGTGGAGGCGGCACCACCCAGGTTCCTGGTGATCGACCTTCGACGCGTGACCGGCGTGGACTCCTCCGCGGTGGTCTCCTTCGTCAAGATCACGCACCTGGCGGAGGCGACCGGCTTCGAGCTCGTGTTCACCGGCGTGTCCGATCCTGTGCGCAAGCAGCTGGAGCACGGAGGCGTCGTGCCGTCGGAAGGGATCGTCCGGTTCGAGCCCGACCTCGACCGCGGCCTGCAGCGCTGCGAGGAGGGTCTGCTCGAGGACGCAGCCGCCGATCCGGTTCCGTCCGTGGAGGAGGCGCTCGCCGGCATGCCACCGGGCCTGCGGGCCTACCTCGAACGCGTGGCCATCCCGGAGGGGACCGTGTTGATCCACCAGGACGAGTCGCCCGACGACGTATTCGTGCTCGAGTCCGGCAGGCTCCGGATCGAGATCCTGACGGCCGAGGGGGCGCGGATGCGCCTGCGGACGATGCACCCGGGCGTCGTCGTCGGCGAGGTCGCGATGTACACGGGGGTCCCGCGCACGGCGGACGTGGTGGCCGAGATCCCGAGCGTGGTGCTCCGCCTCACCCAGGAGTCGATCGCACGGATGGAGGCCGAGGAGCCCGAGCTCGCCGCGGCGCTGCACCGCTGGCTCGCGACGACGCTGGCCGGCCGGCTGGGCGACACGCTGCGGGCGTTCGACGCGCTCTTCGACTAGGACGGGTCTTCGAACCCGAGGCTCTCGACGATCGGGGTCACCTCGTCGATGGAGCCCTCGCTACCGACGGGACGATGGCTCGTGCTCCGCCTCCGATCGACCATCCGCGAGCCGGCGCTCGCTCCACCCCGGCCACACGCGTCGAGCGGTCTCCTGCGGCACCCGTCCACCGAGGTGCATCGAGCGCCACACCCCTCGGTAGCCGGGCAGGACGCCGAGCGCGATGAGCACGTGCCCGAGGATGACCGGGGTCACGAGCACCGCGGTCCACAGGTGGACCTTCGCCAGCCAGGCGAACACGGGTCCGCCATGCAACAGCGTCAGCGCGATGCCGGTCGTCGTGAGGACGATCAACCCACCCACGATCACGGCGTTCGCCACGCGCTGGCCGGGGTCGAAGGTGCCCTCGTGGCGCGCGAAGCGCCCGGTCAGGACGGCGGCCGGCCACCTCACCCACCAGCGCGCGTCGCCGGGGTCCCGGCGGAGCGTCTCGCGCACGAACGTCCGAACCCCCCGGCGCCCGAACGCGATCGCGGCGATCGCGAGCAGCGCGAGCACCCGCCCCGCCCACACGTGCACCCGGACGTCGGCGACGTTGAACGCGCGGGCGAGGAAGCTCGGACTCCCTTCCTCGCCCGACAGCAGCCACCATCCGGTCCACAGGAGCGGGATCGTGGTCAGGTAGATCGCCGCGTGGAACCAGCGGACACGCCGGGGATGGCGGGTGAGCGGTTCGGACACGACCTTCAGGTCGGTCCCCTGCTCAGTAGCCATACCCTCGGCTTCCGGTGGCCCCGGTGCTCGACCCGGTGCCCGAACCCATCCCGCCGCCGCTCACGGTGACCGTGATCTCGGCGCTCACGCCCGCGTCGGAGTGGTCGGCGTTGCGGAGCGAGGCATGGATCGTGTGCATCCCGGGCGAGAGCCCCATCACCTGCACGGAGTCCTGGTACGCGATCACGGACTGAGAGAGCTCGTCGCAGCTCCCGCCATCGAAGCAGAGGTGCACGTGGTGCTCGCCGGTCGTCGGCTCGCCGATCGGGACGCTCGCGTCCAGCTTCACCGTGAACGGCTCCGACACGGTGGCGCCGTCCCCCGGTGAGGCGATCGAGAGCGACATCCCGCCGCTGCCCGTGGAGGCGCCCGCGCTCGAGCATGCCGCCGCGACCAAGCTGAGCGCGAACAGCGCGCCGACCAGTCGGACCCGTCCGCTCGTTCCTCGCATGGTCTTCCCCTTCCTGTCGGTGGACGAGAGGTACTACCGGCGTGTCGCCGCTCCGGATTCCCTTTCCGGCGGATCTGGAGGAGTTGGAGGGAATCTGGTCGCGGAGGAATCCATCGGGGGGTCCGGCCGGTAATACATCTCGTGGGGATCCCTCGACGCGGTGGCGGCCGCCGGCCCGATGCTCTCGGATGAGGCGTTGCTCGCCGGCATGGGCTCGGGCGACGCGACCGCCGCCGCCGAGTTCGTCCGGCGGTTCGAACGGCGGATCTTCGGCCTGACGCTTTCGATCCTCCGGGACCGGGGGGCGGCGGAGGAGGCCGCGCAGGAGACGTTCGTCCGGGCGTGGAGGCACGCATCGGGGTTCGACGCGCGGCGTGGGAGCGTGGCTGGGTGGCTGCTGACGATCGCCCGCAACACCTCGATCAACATGCTGCCGTCGCGTCGCGCGGATCCGGTCGACCCCGAGATCCTGCTCGGCCTTTCCGAGGGCCGGCTCGAGCGCGAAGGGATCGGGACAGGCGTGCCGGATGCGGTGGCGGACGCCGAGCCGCTCCGGGAGGCGGTCCGCCGGCTCCCCGAGCCGCAGCGTCGGGCGCTCGTGCTCGCGGTGTTCTACGGCTTCACCGCGCGCGAGATGAGCGACCTGGACGGCGTGCCGCTCGGGACGGTGAAGACCAGGATCCGGTCGGCGTTGATGAAGCTGCGCTCCGAGCTGGGGGTGGGCGATGGGTCGTGAGATGAGCTGCGAACAGGTGACCGAGCTCGCGCCCGAGCTCGCGCTCGGCGTCGCCGATGGGCACGAGCGCGAAGGCGCCCTGCGTCATCTGAGCGGATGTCAGACGTGCCGGCGGCTGGTCTCCGAGCTCTCCGCGGTCACCGACGAGCTGCTGTTGCTCGCACCCGAGCACGAGGCGCCGCCCGGCCTGGAGTCGCGCGTCCTCGACGCGATCGAGCTGGGTGAGGGAGGCCGGGCGTCCCGTGTTCGCGCCCGACCGGCCGCGCTGCGCTGGGGAGCCCTGCGCCGGCCGTGGCGGGTGGGACTGGCCGCGGCGAGCCTGGTGCTCGCGATCGCGATCGGCGCGGGTGCGATGTTCGCGAACACGGCGGGGGATCGGCGCGTCGCGGACGAGTACCGAGCACTGCTGGGCGTGGGACAGGGCTCCTTCTTCGCCGCCGCTCCGCTGCGGAGCGGGGTGAGCGAAGTCGGGACCGCTTGGGGGTACCAAGGCGATCCGTCGTGGATGTTCGTGTCGCTGCGGTCGCCGGTGGGGGGTTCGGGCTGGTACCGGGTGTGGCTCGTCACCACGGACGGCCATCGCATCGCGCTCGGGAGGGCCGAGCTCGGCATGGGCCACGCGGCCTGGGGGCGGAACCTCCCCGTCGACCTCGCGACGGCGAGGGAGCTGCGCCTCGAACCCGAGGGCGGGGGGCGCGAGCTGGTCGCCACGCTCCACCCCGACGATCCGTGGGGGGACGGCTAGGCGCGGGCGCCGCTGGCTCGAGTAGGGTCGCGATCGTGGTCGACCGGCGGCAAGGCTGGTGGGGGATCGGCTTCGCGGTGATGCTGCTCGTCGCCGGCGGCATGGTCTCGATCCCCACGGCCGACGATCCGGGGGCGACGATCGTCGCCTTCTACTCGGACCACGGGGCCGTGGTGATCGCGGCGCAGGTGGTCGGCGCGCTGGCGCTGGCGCCGTTCGTGATGTTCGCCTCCGCGCTCGCTCGGCGTGCGCTTCCCAGAACGCGTGCTCCCAGGATCGTCGGTGCCACGACCCTGGTCGTCCTCACCGAGCTCGCGACCGCCGTCCCGCCGCTCGTACTGGCGCTCGGAACGCCGACGCGGTCGATGGCGCACACGTGGACGTTCGTCGCCGATCTCACCGACGCCGCGCTGTTCGTCGCGCTGGGTCTGTTCGCGCTCGCGACGGTGCCCCGCCGGCCCGATTGGGTGCGGTGGTTCGGTATCGCGGTGTCGCTGATGGTGTTCGTCAGGGCTGTGCTGAGCCCGCTTGGGTCCGCGGCCTTGGATGTGGTCGCCCCGATCGCGTTCATCGCCTACGTCGTCGCGCTCGGCGTCTTGATGCTGCGCGAACATCCGGTCGAAGAGAGGACGCGTTGAGGGATCCGTCCAGGTCCGCGCCGGCCCGATGGTCATCGACTGCAACGACTTTGGGAAGATGTTCGCGTTCTGGAGGAACGCGCTCGGCTACGTCCCGCGGGAAGAGCCGGAAGGAGGACTGGGTGTCAGGGGAGGTACTCATGACCGAGTCGAAGGGGTCGGGTTCGAGGGATGATCCCTGGGTGTTGAAGACCCCACCGGGGACATCCGAGTACCAGATGTGGCGCGACGAGGAGGCCGATCCACCCGCGCTCGTGTGCCAGGTGGGCAAGACCCAGTTGAGCTACCAGCTCCGGTGCATCGAGGACCTGCACGCGATGTTGAAGGCGAAGGGCGACTGGGTGCCGCTCGGGAGCGCTGACGAGTAGAAGCCGGCGGCGGAGGGCACGGTCGAGGCATGGGGCCGCTCACCCGACAATCCGGTCGGCGGTTGGTATGGCTTGAAGAAGGGCCTTCGAGGGCGATTCGGGGTGTATGTGCCGCCGCTGCTCGAGGCGCTCGGTCTCGCCGAGCTGGAGCACAACCCTCGGAACAACCGCATGCGCGCTCGATAGTCGGCGGCCCGGCCGCCGCAGGTACCGTTCGGCGGTGGATGAACCCAAGATCCCGGCACTCGGCCCTCGGGGCGAGGGCTGGGTCGTCGCGCAGTTCGCGCTCGGTG
Source organism: Actinomycetota bacterium (assembly GCA_049587975.1). Lineage (GTDB taxonomy): Bacteria > Actinomycetota > UBA4738 > UBA4738 > HRBIN12 > DASSJM01. The sequence continues at coordinate 4,814 of JBAVEY010000151.1, forward strand.
TGGTGATCGCCGTGGCGGGGATCGCCGGCCTTGCCTCGGGTGCCCCGGCCGGGACCACGCTCCTCGTCGCCGGCGTCGCGATCGCCGTGGCCGGGCAGGCCCTGTTCGTGGCGGGGATCGTCGGCCTCGGCAGCGCGCTCACGCCGTTCCCCAAGCCGTCCGAGGGCGAGGCGCTGCGGGTTGGCGGCATCTACCGGTGGGCCCGTCACCCGATCTACGGGGGCGTGCTACTCATCGCGCTGGGGTGGTCCTTCGCCACGTCGCCGCTCGCGCTCGTCCCGAGCGCACTGCTCCTCGTCGTGCTCGAGCTGAAGTCCCGGTACGAGGAGTCGATGCTCGCGGAGCGGTATCCGGAATACGACGCGTACCGCCGGCGCGTGAGATGGCGCTTCGTGCCGTGGGTGCGCTGACTCGAGCGACGAGGTGGTCGCGGGAGCCAGAGCCCCGCGACCACCTCGGGCCGGCTACATGACGTCGAACGCCTCGTAGACGGTCACGCTGCCGCCGCCCTGCAGGACCGGCGAGCCCTTCCCGATCACGGTCGCCGCGTCCAGCGAGTCGGCCTGCACGATCGTGTAGCCGGTGAACAGCGGCCCGGAGGCGTCGCTCACGGCGCCGTCGTTCGCGATGGTCTTGGCCGCCGGCGCGAACGGGTTCCCCCCGTCTTTGATCGAGCCGCCGAGCTCCGCGTACCAGGCGTCCCATGCCTTCATGACGCGATCCTTCTCCGCGTCGGTCTCGGGCATGCTCCCGCCGCTGTAGAGCAGCACGAAGTCCGCCATCGATACCCCTCCTTCCGGCCTCTCGGCCTGTCCGTCCGTCACCCCAACGACGAACGGGGAGGGGCGGTTTCGACAGCTACGGCGACCAGCGCGTCGAGACGACGCGGCGATCCCGTGGCGTCGGCTCGAGCATGCGCCGTTTCCTGTAGTCCTTGCGACCCTGGGCAGGGCCCGTACCGGCGACGTACGGTGCATGGCTACCGCGCCTGGGGGGACGGTGTCCGAGCACCGGAACGTCTCGAGGATCCGTCGCGCGCTCGAGGTGTACAACTCGGGCGACCACGACGCGATGCGCGATTTCCTGGCCCCCGACATCTTGTGGCACGTGGGCGGCAACCACGAGATGAGCGGTGACCACGTGGGGGTCGATGCGGTGATCGACTACTTCCGCCGGGTGCGTCACGAGACGGCGGGGACGTTGCAGGTCGAGCCCGCCGAGATCCTCGCGAACGACCGGCACGCCTCGATCTTCACGCGGGTCTCGGCCTACCGCGAGGTGCGATGGATGGACGTGCTGCTCGCCGAGGCGCTCACCCTCGATCCCGATGGACGCTGGACGGAGTACTGGGCCCTCGCCGACGATCAGGACGCGGTCGACGCGTTCTGGTCGTAGGGGGGTCGGCGATGGAGCACCCGAACGCAACCCGGATGCGCGAGACGGTGGACGCGTTGATGGCGCGCGACGTCGATCGTCTGCTCGAGGGGGTCGCCGAGGATGCCGTGTGGATCGCGCCGGGTGACACGCCGGCGAGCGGGACGTTCCGGGGTCGCAACGGGATCCGGCGCTTCTTCGCGATGCTGGATGCCGCGTCGAGCGGATCGGTCCAGATCGAGGTGGACGACGTGCTCGCCGGGGATCGCTACGTGACGATCTTCCTCGACATCGCCGCGCTGGGTCACGGCGAACGGATGCACGTGCTCGTCGCGCAGTTCGCGGAGATCGACGAGCAGGGCAGGTGGAGGCGCTGCTGGTTCCTGCCGGACAAGCTCGACCACTGGAACCGCTTCTTCGCGGGGGCCAAGTCCGACAACCACTAGACCTGCGGTCCCATCCCGGTCTCCTCCGGCCGTGCTCGATCGAGCCTGCGGGGGCCAGTGCCGGCCGGTCGAACCGCGGTTGACACGCCGGTCGCCTCGGTGGAGCGTTGGGCGCGTGCCCCAGGTTCAGGTCAACGGCGTCAGCCTGTTCTACGAGGAGCACGGCCATGGCGACCCGATCCTGTGCATCCACGGCACGTCCTCCTCGGCGATGGTGTGGCGCCGCGCCGCCACCACGGAGCTCGCGGCGCTCGGACGGGTGATCGTGTACGACCGCCGCGGCTGCACGCGGAGCGAACGTCCGGAGCCGTACGCGACCAGCGTGGTGCAGCACGCGGAGGATGCGGCTGCGCTCATCCGAGCCCTCGACGCCTCGCCCGCCATCGTGATCGGGCGCAGCTACGGAGGCGAGGTCGCGATCGAGCTCGCCCTGCGCGATCCGGACCTCGTCCGCGCGCTGGTGCTGCTCGAGGCGGCCAGCCTCACGCTCGACGCCACGGCGATGGAGTGGGCGAACGCGCTCCGCCGCACCCTGGAGGACGCGGCGGCACGTGACCCCGCCTCGGTGGCCGAGACATTCCTCCGCGAGATGCTCGGCGATGGAGCCTGGGAAGCGTTCCCTCAACGCACCAAACGCATGTTCACGGACAACGGGCCGGCGATCCTGGCGGAGTTCCGCGGTCCATGGCTCGAGGCGACCGAGAGCGACCTGGCGCGCATCTCGAAGCCAACGTTGCTCGTGCAGGGGACGGATTCGCCGGAGGCGCTCCGGCGCGTAACGGCGCGGATGGCCGCGGCGATCCCGGGGGCGAGCTTGGAGACCGTGGGCGGCGATCACTTCGTCGACCCGGGGGAGCCGGCGGTGGTTGCCTTCGTTCGGTCCGTGCTCGCGACGTGACCCGCTCGCGAAGCGTCGCCCGCCCGTCCTTGATCCGACCCTGAGCCCTCTCATCCGGTTCTCATCGCGCCGGCCTACGCTGTCGCGAGATGCGGGTGCTCGTCGTGGAGGACGAGGTCAAGATGGCCGGCCTACTCGAGCGCGCGCTCGAGGAAGAGGGGTACGCCGTCGACGTCGTGGGCAGCGGACAGGATGCCCTGTGGCTCGGGACCGAGAACCCGTACGACGCGATCGTGCTGGACCTGATGTTGCCCGATCTGGACGGCTTGGAGGTGAGCCGACGGCTGCGGGAGGCGGGACGGTGGAGCCCCGTGCTCATGCTCACCGCGCGCGACGCGGTCGCCGATCGGGTCGCCGGCCTAGACGCCGGCGCCGACGACTACCTGACCAAGCCGTTCTCGATCGCCGAGGTGCTCGCCCGGCTCCGCGCGCTGATGCGACGGGGGGCGGTCGAGCGCCCGCCGGTTCTGCGCGTCGGGGGGCTCGAGCTCGACCCCGCCGAGAGGCGCGTGGTCCGGGACGGCCACGTGATCACCCTGACGACTCGTGAGTTCTCGCTCCTCGAGTACCTGATGCGCCATCCCGGCGAGGTCCTGTCCCGGACGCAGCTGATCGAGCACGTGTGGGACTTCGCGTACGACGGCGACTCCAACGTCGTCGACGTCTACATCGGCTACCTGCGGAACAAGGTCGACCGTCACTTCGGGAGCGATCAGATCGAGACCGTTCGCGGCGCCGGGTACCGGCTCCGGCGCGAGGCCGGCTGATGCCGCTGCGGACGAGGGTGACGTTGGTCGCGACGACTCTCATGGCGGTCGTGCTCGCGGCGGCCGGCGCGTTCGTCTACCTGCGACTCCAGGCCGAGCTCCGGCAGGCGATCGACGAGACCCTGCGCTCGAGGGCGGACGCGGAGCTCGCGGTCGTGGAGCGGTCCGGCACGCTGTCCCAGGATCAGCCCGACGACGCCTTCGCCCAGCTGATCGCTCCAGGGGGCTCTCCGGTCGAGTCATCGGGCAGCATCGCCGGCGCGCCGGCCCTCGTCGGCGGCGAGGTCGTCACCCCCACCTTCTCCGAACGGGAAGCGCTGACGATCGACGGGGAGGTCGTCCCCGCCCGGATGCTCGCGGTCCCCATCGCGGATGGCCGCGTCCTCGTCGTCGGCGCGTCGCTCGACGACCAGCGGCAGACCCTCGGCCGGCTCGCTCGATCGCTCGCGGTGGGCGGGCCGCTCGCACTCGTCCTGGTCGTCGGCGTGACGTGGTTGCTGGTCGGGTGGACGCTCCGGCCCGTCGAGTCGATGCGGCGGGAGGCCGCCGAGATCTCGGCGACCGATGCCGGGCGGCGGCTGCCGGTCCCCTCCACCGGCGACGAGCTCGCTCATCTGGCGGAGACCCTGAACGCGATGCTGCAACGGCTCGAGGAGGCGATCGAGCGGGAGCGTAGGTTCGTGGACGACGCGAGCCACGAGCTCCGGACGCCCCTCGCGAACCTGAAGGCCGAGCTCGACCTCGCGCTGCGGCGTTCGCGCACGTCGGACGAGCTGGAGCAAGCCGTGCGGAGCGCGTCGGAGGAGACGGACAGGCTCGCGCGCCTCGCCGACGATCTGTTGGTGCTCGCTCGGGCTGAGCGCGGCCGGCTGCCCATCCGACGCGAGCCGGTCGACGTCGCGCGGATGGTCGGCGGGACCGTCGACTCGTTCGCGGCGCGCGCCTCCGAACGCGGTGTCGGCATCGAGGTCCGGGTCCCGGATGAGCTGCGGGCGGACCTGGACGAGCTCCGGATGCGCCAGGCGCTCGGCGACCTCCTGGACAACGGTCTCCGGTACGTGCCACCCGGGGGGAACGTGCGTGTCACCGCCGAGCAGCACGACGGTTCCCTGCTCATGGAGGTTCGGGACACCGGCCCCGGCTTCCCGCCCGAGTTCCTCCCGGTGGCGTTCGAGGCGTTCGCCCGCCCGGACCCGTCTCGTTCGAGGCCCGGGGGCGGTGCCGGGCTCGGGCTGGCCATCGTCGCCGCCGTCGCGGAGGCCCACGGTGGGACCGTGGAGGCGGGCAACCTCCCCGGCGGCGGCGCGGTCGTGGTCCTGTCGGTTCCCGCCTGAGGCCGCGGCGGCCGATCCCTCAGAAGTCGAAACGACCCGCGAGATGCTCGGCCACCTCGGGCCGGGTGAGCTCGTACAGCGCGATCCGGTGGCCGCCGGGCGTCACGAACGAGCAGCAGGGACCGTGCGGGATCTCGAACGTGTGCGCGCGCTCCCACCCGCGCGCCTCGAGCTCGGCGAGCGCGGCCTCGAGCTTGGGGACGCGATACAGGAGGATCGCGCGTTCGCCTTCGACGTGGTCGGTGAGCAACACGAGCGGCGGACCGTCGGTGAGCTCCACCGCGGCGACGCGCGTGCCCATCGCATCGATCGCGAACACCGCACGGCCTCCCAGGACCCGTGTGAAGTACGCCAGATCCCGCGCGACGTCGTCGGAGGGGGTGTACACGAAGTCGAGCCGGTCGAACGGTGGCGAGGGCGCGTCAGCCACGAGCGGTCACGGCCGAGGGCACGCTCGCGAGGATAGCCTGTGGCGATGCGGACGGACCGGCTCGAGACGTTCGCCGACGGCGTGCTCGCGATCGCGGCGACCCTGCTGATCCTGAACGTGGATGCGCAGGTAGCCGATCATGCGCCCGATCTGGGGAACCGCCTCCTCGAGATCTGGCCCTCGTACGCCGCCTACGCGGTGAGCTTCCTCACGATCGGGATCATCTGGGTCAACCACCACGCGATCATGGAGCAGGTCGAACGCGCCGATCGCGTCTTCCTGTTCCTGAACGTCGGTTTCCTGCTGGTCGTCGCCTTCATCCCGTTCCCGACGCGGCTCGTGGCCGAGCACATCCAGCACGAGGGGGCGACCGCTGCAGCCCTCGCGTACGGGATCACGCTCACCGCGACCGCCCTGATGTTCAACGCGGTCTGGTTCTACGCCTCGGTCGGGGGTCGGTTGCTCCGTCCCGATCACGACCCGAAGGCGGTCAGGGGGATCACCAGGAGCTACCTGCCCGCCCCGTGGATCTACCTCGCGATGACCCTGGTCGCGCTCGTCGATCCCACGGCGAGCGTGATCCTCTACGGCGCCTTCGCGCTGTTCTGGGTGATCGAGAGCTCCGTGTTCGGACGGACCCGGATGCCGACCTGACGGGCCGCCCCGCTACATCACCGCGAACGTCTCGTACACCGTGATGGAGGCGCCGCCCTTCAGCACCGGGCAGCCCTTGGCCTTCTCGGTCGCGTCGTCGAGCGATTCCGCCGTGAGGATCGAGTACCCGCTCGCCATGCCGCCGCCCGCGCCCTCGCTCACCGAGCCGTCGGGTCCGATGCTCTTCGCTGCGGGCGTGAACGGGTTGCCGCCGTCCTTCAGGGCGCCGCCCAGCTCGTGGAACCACGCGTCCCAGGCCGCCATCACCGCGTCCTGCTCCTCCTTGGTCTCCGGCATCGAACCGCCGCTGTACAGGAGCACGTAGTCGGCCATCCCCAACCTCCCCCGTACGGGCGCCCTCCATGGGCGCGGCCCCCGCCAGCATGGCACGTCTCGCTCGAGCCGGTGAGCCGCGATCCTACGTGGCCCCGGTGCCCGGGATCGGCGTCGGCTGGCTCTCGGACTGCGGGGGGTTGAGGTTCGGCGCGGCGCCGACCCACGGCCGGATGTCGCCGCACGCGATCTGGGTCAGGGGATCGTCCAGGACCAGCTGCCAGTCCGTGTACAGGCCAACGTACGCGGTGCCGATCGCCCACTCGCCTCCCTGCCGGGTGAGCTCGTACGTCCCGAGGAACCGGTCGCCCGGCAGGGTGCTCTCCGGATCGCTGAGCCCGACCAGGTACACGACGTGGTGCGAGGTGTTGGCGCCCTTGCCGCACGTCGAGATGCCCAGGATCTGCATCTGGGGTCCGCCGAACTCGTCCGAGTATCCCTCGTCGATCGACTCGACGAGGAACGCGAGGATGTCGCGGTAGTCGGCGGGGGGGTCGACGAAGAACTCACCTTGATGGGTGCCGACCACGTACCCGTCGAGCCGATCCTCGTCCTCGCATTGCGGGTACCGGTTCCGGGCGATCTGGGTGCAGTCCAGCGAGACGCGTCGACTGAGGTCGAACACCGCATCGGAGTCCGACAGGACGAGCGCGTTGGCGAGGAACGCCGCCTGCTCGCAGAACGACGGGTCGTCGACCGGGCATCCCTCCGGCGTGAAGGTCGGCGTCGCCGAGATCGGTCCCGTGGCAGCGCTAGCCGGCGCCGGTGTGGACGCGCCGGTGGCCGCGCCCGGCTGTTGGATCTCGGGTTGGTACCCGCAGGCGGCGGCGAGGGCCACGAGCGACGTCAGCGGGACCAGGATCGATCGGCGCACCGCTGGAACATACGGGTTCGGACACGCGCGAGGCTCTTTGTCCGACCGGACCGTGTGACGCAGCCATCTGCCGGACGCGGGTCCGCCCCGCGCGGCGAGGAGACCGTCGCCTACAGGATCGCGCGACGTTGAACATCGGCGTTCCGAGCCTGCCGATGCGCATCCCCTCTCCCCTCAGACCGAGCGCTGGTAGGCGCGGAACGCCCGGATGGCGAGCCAGGCGCACACCAACGCGAACAGCATCAGCAGGCCGACGCGAGCCGAGACCATCGACCAGTCGGGGTTCGTCGCGAGCGCCCCGCGTCCGGCCTGGACGGCCCAGTTGACCGGGTTGAATCGAGCGGCGGATTGGATCCAGCCCGGCGCCAGGCTGAGCGTGATGAAGACGCCGGACAGGAACGTGAGCGGCAGGATGATGAAGTTCACGGCGGCGATCACGGTCTCCTCCCTGCGGACCACGACCGCCATCGCGGTCGACAGCGCGCCGAACGCCGCTCCGAGCAACACCGAGCAGAACACCAGGACGAACAGCCCGCCCGGGTTGGCCGAGTAGCTGGCTCCGAGCACGATCCCGATCGTCAGCAGGATCGCCGACTGGATCACGGCGACGATCCCCAGCTGGAGCAGCCGCCCGGCGATCAGGGCGCCGCGACTCACGGGGGTCACGAGGAACCGGTCGGTGACGCCGCGATCGATGTCCTCGATCAGCGCCATCCCCGCCCAGCCGCCCGAGAACAGGGCCGTCATCAGGACGATCCCCGGGGTCAGGAAGTCGATGTAGTTGTCTGAGCCGAACCCCGGGATGTCGACGATCCGCTTGAACAACGCCCCGTAGAGCAGGATCCAGATGATGGGCTGGACGAGCGTGATCGCGATCCACACGGGCTGGCGGAACAGGGCCCGCAGGTGGCGCTGGGTCATGTACCAGGTGTGACGCAGGGCGGTCGTCATCGCCGGACCTCCTCTCGCTCCTTGCGCCGGGCCGCCACCGCCTCTGCCTCGCTCTCGGCGGCCTGGAAGCTGCGGCCCGTCATCCGCAGGTAGACGTCGTCGAGGGACGGACGTGAGACCGTGACGCTCGCGACCGGTGCCCCTGCGGCTTCGAGCGCCTGCAGGACCGCCGGAACGGCGCGCGCGCCGTCGTCCGAACGCGCATGCAGCGTCTTCCCGTCCACGCGAACCTCGCGCACGTCGATCAACGGCTCCAGGGCTCCGGCGACGAGCCCGTCGGCGTGGTGGTCGGTGAGCTCGGCGACGATCGCGTCACCCTTCAGGTCGCCCTTCAGCTCGTCGGGGGTGCCCTCCGCGACGATCCTGCCTCGGTCCACGATCACGAGGCGCCCCGCGAGCCGGTCAGCTTCCTCGAGGTAGTGCGTGGTGAGGAAGATCGTGAGCCCCTCGTCGGCGGCGAGCCGGGTGATCATCTCCCACATGTCCGCCCGCACCTCGGGGTCGAGCCCGGTCGTGGGCTCGTCCAGGAAGAGCACGGTGGGGTGGTGGACGAGCCCGAGCGCGATGTCGAGCCGGCGCTGCATCCCGCCCGAGTAGGTCTTCGCGATCCGTTCGGCGGCCTCGGACAGGCCGAGGCGTTCCAGCAGCTCGGACACGCGGAGCTCGAGGGGATGGCCGCCCATCCCGAACAGCCGTCCCTGCAAGCGGAGGTTCTCGCGGCCGGTCGCCTCGCGGTCCACGCCCGAGCGCTGGGCAACGACCCCGATCGCGCGCCGGACGTCGTTCGGCCGTTCCGCGACGTCGAAGCCGGCGACGGCCGCCCGCCCCGCATCCGGCCTCGAGAGGGTGGTCAGGATCTTCACGGTGGTCGACTTGCCCGCTCCGTTCGGGCCGAGCATCCCGAACACCGTGCCGGTCTCGACCTCGAACCCGAGACCGTCGAGGGCGCGGACGTCGCCGGGGTAGGTCTTCACCAGGTCGGCGGCCTCGATGGCGTGGTCCATGCGTCCCTCCCTACCCATCCGGCCTACCCGCCCGGCTCGCCGACGATCGTCTTGAGGGTCGACCAGGCGTTCATGGCGGGTGGGAACCCGGCGATGGTGGCCGTCTGGAGGATCACCTCCTGCAACTCCTGGGGCGTGAGCCCGGCCCGCAGCGAGGAACGCAGGTGGACCGGGAGCTGGGAGGAGCGGGCGGTCGCGACCAACGCGGCGACCGACGCGATCTGGCGTTCGCGGAGCGTGAGCCCCGGCCGCGAGTACACGTCGCCGTAGGCGACCTCGACGATCAGCCGGCCGAGCTCGCCCAGGGACTCGACGGTCTCGAGCGCGCGGTCCCCATGGACCTCTCGGAGCTTGTCTCGGCCCCGCTCGAGCCGGGTTCGGTCGGTCATGGTTCCTCCTCGATCGGTCGACCCACCGACGCTACCGTCATCCGGGCACGAGTGGCTCGGAGACGGTCGCGCCGGTCAGCCCGTCGTGACCGGGGGGTTCGTCGGCCGGCCGAGGAGCTTGCGGACCAGGGCCATCGCCGTCGCGCGCTCCGCCGGTTTGAGCCCGATCCAGATCAGGACGACGCCGTAGGCGAGCGTCCCTGCCAGGATCGAGCCGCCGAGGTCGATCAGCCACTTCGGACCGACGAGGACGGCGTGGACGGCCCACATGACGAGGGCGCCTGCGAACGCCGGAGGGATCAGCCGGAGGAACCAGCGGTCGAACGGCCAGATGTCGACGAACCGCTTCACGAGCAGCAGGCGGGCGAACGCGGACACGGTCAGGGTCACGGCCTCGGCGATCGCCGCTCCCCGCATGCCGTACCTCGGGGCGAGCACGACCGCGATCCCGACGGCAAGGACGAAGGACCCGACGTAGACCAGGAGGTCCCATCCGGTGCGACCGACCATGATCAGGATGAACCCGACGGTGCCGACGATCACCGGAACGATCAGGCCGATGATCAGGATCTCCAGCGCCGAGGCGCCGACGACGAAGCGCTCGCCGTACACGCGCATGATCGTCCCCGGCAAGATCGCGAGGGCGAGCAGGATCGGCAAGGTCGTGGCGAGACCCCAGCGCGTGACGTTCTTGTAGAGCGCATCGAGCTTCTCCTTCTCGCCGCGGTAGTGCAGATCGGCGACGAAGGGGCTGAACACGAGCGAGAGGGATGTGAGGAAGAGCAGGAGCGATTGCCCCGTGCGCACCGTGGCGCCGTAGACGCCGACCTCGGCAGAGCTCCGGTACGCGGCGAGCACGAACGTGTCGATCCAGAACAGCAGCTGCGCGAACAGCGTCGCCGGGGCACGGAGCATCCCGAACTTCATCAGCGCCCCCGTTCGCTCCTCCGGGATGCCGGCGCCCTCGATCCGGGCCGTGAACCCCCGGGACTCGCGCTCCCAGGCCCACCACGCGAACCCACAGGCGACCGCCCAGGACGCCGCGTACGCGAACGCGGTCACGCCGGCGGTCTTGGCGACGAACCATCCGGCGACGGCGATCGCGATCCACCCGAGCGGCTGGCCGATCCAGAAGATGTACAGGGTGTGCCGCATGATCTTCAGCCCGCGGGTGCCCCCCAGGTAGACCCAGGTGAGTGCCGCGAACGGGATCGCGACGGCCGCCGCATCGAACGCGACGACGCCCTGGTGGTGGAGCGCGGGCGAGACGAACGCGGTCGACAGCCGGTCCGCGAGCAGGAGCACCACGATGCCCACCGCGACGGAGATGACGCCGGCGATGATCGCGCTCGTGCGAACGAGGGGTCGAGTCCGCCCGGGCTCCCCCTGACCGATCAGGATCGCCACGAGACGGACGTTGGCCACGTCCATCCCGAAACGGGTCGCGGTGCTCGCGATGAAGGCGAACTGCGTGGTCAGGGTCACGACGCCGAACAGCGCGGGCCCGAGGCCCCTGGTCATGATCACCTGGGTGGCGAAGGTCGTGAGCACGCCGGCCGCCAGACCGATCACGTTCTGCCCGGCGCCACCGAGGATGTCCCGTTGGTCGCCGAACCGACCACGCGGCAGGACGGCGTCGATCGCATCCTTGAACCGGCCGCGCGCTACCGGCCTCCCGGGCGCGGCATCGGTCGATACCGGTAGACCCTCGACCTCGACCTCGGCGATCGCGTCCAGCTCGGCTTGGGAGTGTGGGTGCGAGGAGGAGGCGGGCGAGACGTCGTGGTGATCGTCCTTGTCGGCCATGCGTCCCCTGTTCCGATGGCGAGCCCGGACCGTGCGTGCGTCGAGGCTGATCCGGCACCGGGCCGGCGTGATCGCGAGGGAGTCTAGAGGCGCTCCCCGACGACTCCAACGGAACCGTCGGTCATGACCGGGGCGCGCGTGGCCTCGTCGGTCGGCCCGGGGCGGACCGGGCCCGGCCGTTCGGGGGCGTCAGTCGGAGCCGGAGACCACCAGCCGGAGACCACCCAGGAGGTCCGGCCTGCCGGATGCCCGGTTCGATGCGGCTCGGCTCTCGGCGACCGTCCCAGCGGCCGTCTCGGCCACGACGTCGTCGCGTCGTGGGTCTCGGTCTGGCGGAGTCAGCGACCGGCGAGCCTGATGGCCTGGGCGACCGCGTCCCGGGGGTCGGTCGCGCGGACGATCGCGTCCACCGACTCCCCTTCCTTGCCGAGTTCCCAGGTCCCGATGCCCACCACCGGCTTGCCCATCTTGAGCGCGAGCGCGATCTCCGAGAGCGTGCCGAACTCCCCGTGCACGGCGATCACGACGTCGGCCGTCCGGACGACGATCGCGTTGCGCGCCTCGCCCATGCCGGTGGCCACGGCGACCGTCAGGTAGGGGTTGGCGTCCAGGCGCGAATCGCTCGGCAAGATGCCGACCGACCTGCCACCCGCATCGGCGCAGCCGCCCGCCGCCGCTTCCATCACGCCCCCCATCCCGCCGCAGACCAGCACGCCGCCCGCCTCGGCGACCCCGCGTCCGACCGCCTCACCGATCGCGAGCTCGGCGGGCGTCCCCGCCGACGGGCCTACGACCGCGATGTACGTCTCCCGCGTCATGCCCGTCCTCGCATCCTCGTGTCCCGTTCCCGTCATCCCGGGCCCAGCATCGCCGCCAGCAGCGACGCGGCCCCAGCCTTGTCGAGCGGCTCGTTCCCGTTTCCGCATTTGGGCGACTGCACGCACGAGGGGCACCCGAGCGGGCATAGGCAGTTCGCGACCGTCTCGAGCGTCGCCTCGAGCCACCGCCGCGCCGAGGCGAACCCCCGTTCGGCGATCCCCGCGCCTCCTTCGTACCCGTCGTACACGAAGATCGCGCAGGAACCGGTGTCGGGATGGTACGCGGTCGAGACGCCACCGACGTCCCACCGGTCGCACGTGGCCACCAGCGGGAGCAGCCCGATCGCGGCGTGCTCGGCCGCGTGGGCCGCGCCGGGAACGGCCGGCGATCGGACCGACGCCCGCTCCAGGACGTCCTGGGACGGGGCCCACCAGACGGCGCGCGTCTCGAGCAGCACCGGCGGGAGCTCGAGCGGGACGATCTCCAGCACCTCGCCCGTCGCGACGTGCTTGCGGGCGTACGCGACCACCTGGTTGGTGACGCGCACCGTCCCGAACGAGGTCTCTGCGCGGTCGGACAGACGGGCGCGTTCGGCTTCGACCACGACCTCGATGTCGGTCGTGTCGCGCGACTGTGTGTAGTAGTCGGGGTCCGAACGGGTAACGATCGCGACGCCTCCCGCCAGGTCAAGCTCGCGCACCTCGAACTGTTCGCCCTGGTGCAGGTAGACGGCACCCGGGTGCACCTGCCAGTACGCCCGGGAACCGTCGACGGTCCCGAGGAGCTCGCCGGTCTCCTCGATCACGATCTGGAAACGCCGCCCGCCGGTACTCCGGATGTCGACCGTGCGGTGGGGCGGCTCGTGTCCCGCGTGATGGAGCAGGGACCCGCGGCGGCGCAGCTCGCCGGCGGCCTCGAGCCCCGAGACCGCGTCCGAGGCGTCGGGCCAGTAGGTCGCGACCTCCTCGTCCGACAGCGGTTGCTCGCGGGCCGCGCACAGCAGGTGGGGGACCGAGACGTACGGGTTCGTCGGGTCGATCACCGCCGCCTCGGGCGGCTTGTCGAACAGGTCGGCGGGATGGGTCACCAGGTACTGGTCGAGCGGCTCGTCCTGCGCGACGAGCACGGCCATCGAGCCGCCCGAGCGTCGTCCGGCCCGCCCGGCCTGCTGCCACATCGAGGCCCGGGTGCCCGGGTAGCCGACCAGCAAGGCCGCGTCCAGCGAGCCGATGTCGATCCCGAGCTCGAGCGCGTTCGTCGACGCGACGGCGATCAGCTCGTCGTTCGCGAGCCGTCGTTCGAGCTCGCGTCGATCCTCCGCGAGGTAGCCGGCCCGGTACGCCTTCACGCGAGAACGCAGCTCGGGGTCGAGCTCGCGTCGCGTGAACTCCGCGAGCAGCTCGGCGGCCCGGCGCGAACGGGTGAAGCCGATCGACTTCACGCCCGCCTCGGCCAGGCGGGCCATCAGGAACGAGGTGTCGGTGAGCGCGCTCCGCCGGGCGCCGGACTCCTCGTCCACGATCGGCGGGTTCCACAGGGCGAACGTCTTGCCACCGCTCGGGGATCGGTCGTCCGTGACCGCGTCGAAGGGCTCGCCCGTGAGCCGTTCGGCGAGCTCGGAGGGGTTGCCCACGGTCGCCGAGGCAAGGACGAACCGCGGATGGCCCCCGTAGTGCGCGACCAGGCGTCGGAGCCGTCGCAGCACGTGCGCGACGTGCGACCCGAACACCCCGCGGAACACGTGCGTCTCGTCCACCACCACGAAGGACAGGCGGAGGAAGAAGTCGGCCCATCGTGGATGGTCGGGCAGGATCCCCGCGTGGAGCATGTCCGGGTTGGTCATGACCAGGTTCGCGTTCTTGCGGATCAGCGGGCGTTCGGGTCGCGGTGTGTCGCCGTCGTACACGCCGGCTCGGAGCTGCGGCAGCCGCAGCTCGCGCACCTGGCGGAGCTGGTCGCGCGCGAGCGCCTTGGTGGGGAACAGGTACAGCGCGGTGCGCTTGGGGTCGGGCACGGCCTCGCTCGCGAACGCGAGGTTGTAGACGAGCGTCTTGCCGGAGGCCGTCCCCGTCGCCACGATCACGTTGCGGCCCGAGCGCGCGATCTCGAGCGCCCGCCGCTGATGCTCGTAGAGCCCGGTCACCCCGATCAGGGCGAGCCGCTGACGGATCAGCCCGGGGACGTCGTCGGGGAACGGGCCGGGTTCGGACACGCGGACCGGGAACTCGCGCACGTGGACGAGCTCGGCCTCGGTGTCGAGGGACTCGAAGAACGTCGGCGCGTCCACACGGCGATGGTAACGGGCGCGTGCGGGCCGCCCCTCGGTCCCGTTACTCGCCCGCGATCTCGCGCCGGTTGAGGTCTCGGTAGGAGGTCCGGAACCCATCGCGGACGAGCGGGCGGATCAGGCTCCGTTGCCGGGCGAAGATCACGGTCCCCAGCACCATGTACGCGGTCGCCACCAGGATGCGCTCGGCGCCGGCGGCCGACTCGGGGACCAGGGCGCCGACCAGGAACTGCGCCCAGAACAGCCCGAACAGCATCCAGGCCTCGCGCACGCTGATCGAGAGCGTGACCAGCACGGCGAGCGCGAAGAACGACTGCGCCGCCGTGAGGAACAGCTCCTGGCGCTGATGCGCGTCGACCGGGAGACCGTGCAGGCCGCCGGCGGCGATCGCGAACACGATCGGCAGGGTCCCCACGAGCAGCGTCCACTGGTTGACCTTCGAGGACACCAGCGTCCCCAGACCCGCGTTGGTATTGAGCCGCCAGGCGTACAGCCCGGCCACGAGCAGCTCGGGTGCCTCGGAGGCGAGGGGTGCGAGCCACTGGACCAGCAGGAACTCGCTCACCCCGAACTCCTGGCCGGTCGCCACGAGCGCCTCGGCGAAGTGCTCCGCGCACAGCAGGATCACCGTGGCCGCGAACGCGAACATCGCGATCACGGCGGCCCGCCGGTTCCGTGTTCGGAAGGTGCCGACCCACCGTGAGGGCCCCACCAGGTGAGGTTCCTCGGCGGGCGCCTTCGAGATCCGCCACGTGTAGGCCGCGAAGATCGACACCAGGACCAGCGAATCTACGAGCGTGATCTGCGACTTCAGCGGCAACGTGAGCGAGTAGACGGTCGCGAGGCCGAGGAACGCGACCTCGACCGAATGCGGGCGGTCCAGCCGGACCTCGTGGAGCACCGGGGGCCGGCGGCGGGAGCGGTACGCCGCGATGAACACCACCATGGACCACCCGATGCCGATCAGGAGCCGGTTCGCGCCGGTCATGTTCGCGAGCGCGAGGGAGCACGCGGACTCACCCGGCGCACCCGGCGCGTGACAGGCGGCCCCGAACTGCTCGAACGCCTGGCCGCCCTTCCAGGCGAAGACCATGTCGACGGCGTATTCGGGGAGCACGGCGATCAGGGCGAGCACGGCGATCGCGAGCCCCGCCGAGATGTCCAGCTGCGCCACCTCGGCGGCCCACGACAGGATGAACGCCGACCCGACGATCGCGAGCCCGAACAGCAGCGCCTCGACGCCGTGGTCGAGTGAGGCCCCGCTCAGCCGCAGCACGAGCGCCGGGACCGTGACACCGATCGCGATGGCGAGCGAGGTGACGCTTCGGCCGCGAGCGGGTCCACCCTCGAGTGTGACAGGGGTCCCGGCGGATCTGTGGTCCGAGCCCACGGCCCTTCCTCCCGGCCGAAGGTCTCGTCCCCGCCGTGCGAGGGATCCGCCGGGCCGCGACGCGCGGCCGTCATGACGGCGGGATCCGCTTGTGGACTACTCCCCTTCTCCGCGGAGCGTAGCAGCCGAGTGCAGCCGGCGGTGTGACACGATGCACGCCCGATGGAGTGGGTCCTGCTCGGCACGTCGCTGCTCGTCATCCTCGGGGGCGCCGAGCTGTTCACGAACGGCGTCGAGTGGATCGGCGAAGGCTTCGGGCTGTCCGAGGGTGTGGTCGGGAGCGTGCTCGCGGCGGTCGGTACCGCGCTGCCCGAGACGATCTTGCCCCTGGTGGCGATCGTGTCGGGCCACGCCGGCGGCGAGGAGATCGGCATCGGGGCGATCCTGGGGGCGCCCTTCATGCTGACCACGCTCGCCATGTTCGTGGTCGGGACGGCGGTCCTGATCTACGCGCGCGACGGGCGGCGCCCGACGGACCTCGACGCCGATCAGGGGGTCCTGCGGCAGGACCTCGGGTACTTCCTGTGCATGTACGCGCTGGCCGCCGCGGCCGGGCTCGTCCACATCCGCGTCCTGCATTGGGCGCTCGCGGTGGTCCTGGTCGTCGGGTACGTCTTCTACGTCCGACGCCATCTCCGAGCCCCCGGAGAGCGCGAACTCGAGGAGGAGGCGGGGAGCGAGATCAAGCCGCTCTACCTGTGGGGCTGGCTCCGCCGCGTGCGGCCCTCGCTCCCTGCGTGGACGAGGGCGTCGCCGGACTGGCCGATGTTCGTGCAGACCGCGCTCTCGCTGGTCCTGATCGTCGGCGGCGCGAGGATGTTCGTATCCGGCGTGAACACCATCGCGGAGAACCTGGGCGTCTCCCACCTGGTCTTCGCGCTCTTGGTCGCGCCGGTGGCGACCGAGCTCCCGGAGAAGTTCAACAGCGTGCTCTGGGTTCGGCGGGGCAAGGACACGCTCGCGCTCGGGAACATGACCGGGGCCATGGTCTTCCAGTCATCGTTCCCGGTCACGATCGGGCTGCTCCTCACGCCGTGGCACCTCGCGCACGAGGCGCTCGTCGCGGCGGTGATCGCGCTCGTGGCCGGCAGCGTCCTGTGGCTGACGATCAGGCTGCGGGGTCGGTTCTCGGCGCCGTTGCTGCTCCTGCAGGGGGGGTTCTTCGCGGCGTACGTGATCTACGTCGTCAGCCGCTAGCCGCCGAGCAGCTCCGCGTTCGGCGACGGCGGGACGTTCGCCTTCTTCAGGAGCCCGTCGTCGGCGAGATCCTTCGAGATCGTCTCGAGGGCCGCCTGGTCGAGCGTCACGACCGACAGGCCGCCGACCATGCCCGCGCCCCCGGGGAAGACGGCGTTCACGACCTTGTTCGCGTTGATCGTCGTCCCGGTGAAGGCGAGGTCGAGCACGTCGTCGAGGGAGAGCCGGGTCGTCGCGTTCCGCATGAAGGACGAGACCCAGGCAAGCATGCGTGCCGGGTCCTGGTTGAACTCCTTCTTCAGCTGAGCGAGCGCGGCGACCATGAGCCGGCCCTGGTTCTCCGAGCGTCCGAGGTCGCCGGCCGGCAGGTCGTGCCGGTCCCTCGCGAACGCCAGGGCGTTGTCGCCGTCGAGCCGCTGCACGCCCGGCTCGAAGAACGCCTTGGAGTCCGCGTCGTTCATCGCGAACGGCACGTCGACGACGAGACCGTCGACCTGGTCGACCATGGCCTCGAAGCTCGCGAAGCCCGTCATCGCCCAGTAGTCCATCTTCAGTCCGGTGAGCTGCTCGACGGTCTGTACGACGAGCTCCGGGCCGCCGTAGAACAACGCGGAGTTGATCTTGTTCTGCCCATAGCCGGGGATGTCCACGAACGAGTCGCGCGGGATCCCGACGATCGTCGCCTTCTGCTCGGCCGGATTGATCGCCAGGATGTGGAGCGAGTCCGCCCGCTGGCTGTCGATCGCTTGGTCGGGCCGTGCGTCCGAGCCGATCACCAGGACGAAGATCGGCCGGCTCCCGTCGAGCACCGGGACGTATTCCGCGTGGGCCTGCTCGAGCTGGAACAGCGGGGCGGCCGATGCATGATGTGCCGGCCCCGCGGCGCCCAGCGCCGACCCGGCGATCCAGGCACCCACGACGGCGACCAGGAGCGCGGCGCGACGGCGGGGACGTGATGCGG
>JBAVEY010000152.1:0-35443 GCA_049587975.1 Actinomycetota bacterium
TCCGGCGCCACGGGCTGAACACCAGGGCCAAGCGGCTGGGGCTGGTGGCCGGCTACGCGGCACCGCCGGAGCCCGAGCGTCGGCCTGCCCCGCCCACACGACATCTGGACGTGCGCCGGCCTGGGGAACGGTAGCTCGAGCGCGGTCTCTCAGTACGACGTGGCCTGCTACCAGGTGAGCCACTAACGGCTCGACCGGGGGCCGGGTGGTGCGGATCAGGCGCTGCCCGGCTCCCAGGCCCGGCGTCGGGGGGCAAGCGGCGTATCGAGAGCCCGGCCTATTCAGACGACCTCCTCGAAGACGGTCCTACCACGGGGGGACCACCGGCACTGGACCTCTGCAGCTGGTGAGCAACATTGAGGGTGTTCGCTCGCATCGGAGGGCGCACGCTCCCCAAGGGGACCGCACCCCCCACGTGGGAGGTGGGGAAGATGCGAAGGACGTTCTCTTCTCTTGGCGTTCTCGCACTGATGTTCGTGCCGGTACCAGCGGCGAGCGCCACGCAGGGCACGATGGTGATCACCTCGGACACGACGCTCACCGAGGATCACAACGGCAAATCGTGATCGACGCGGACGACGTGACCCTGGATTGCGCCAGCTTCACCATCACCGGAACCGGACAGCAGATCGGCATCGCGGTCCAGGGCCATACCGGCGTGACCATCCAGAACTGCCTCGTGACCGAGTCCTCCTGGGGGATCGTCATCAACGGCTCCACGAACACCCTGCTGGCGAACACGACGTACGCGAACGCGCTCACGGGCGTCGCGCTCAGCGGTGACGACAACACGGTCGTGGCCAGCAGATCCGACAACAACGGTGATGCCGGCTACCGGGTCGACTCCTCCTCTGCGACCACCCTCAGAGACAATCGGGCGACGGGCAACGCGGGGACCGGCTTCGTGTGCGGCAGCTCACAGGACATCCGTCTCGTGGGGAACGTCGCACGATCGAACGGTAACGGCTATTGGTTCAAGTCCTGTGACGGCAGCCTGATCCGGAACGAGGCACGCGCGCATCCCGATCAAGGGTTCGTCCTCGAGCACCTGAGAGGGATGCAGCTCATCGAGAATCTGTCCCACGGCAACGAGAATGGCTTCCTCGTGTTCAAGAGGTCCTCGCACATCGCCGTGCGTGGGAACACGGCCACCGCCAACGAGTTCTCCGGTTTCTACTTGAAGCGTCCGGATAGGAACGTCCTCAAGCGGAACACTGCCCGCGCCAATGGTGCCTATGGATTCGGGCCCTTGGTCCCAACGAGGGCGACGAGTACGGGCTCCAGCAGGCCGCATCTGGATCCAGCGGTGCAGTCGTTGGACTGCTCATTGGTCTGATGCTCGGCGGTATCGTGGGCTCGGTCTTCAAGAAACGGCAGAATCTATAGCCCCCGGGCACTGCGCGCACCGCGAGCCCGCCCCGCGCGGCGAGCCCCGGCTGTGCAGGTCACCGTGAGCAGCGTGTCTTGCCGCGTGGGGCGGGCAGGACTTGAACCTGCGACCGACGGATTATGAGTCCGCTGCTCTGACCCACTGAGCTACCGCCCCCGTCCACGAGTCTATGCGGCCGGGTGCCACTGCGGTCATGGCTCGCGGTCGCGATCGTCTCCTCGCAAGAGCGGGAGCATCGCGGCGATCCTGGCGAGGGTCTCGTCGAGACGCTCGATCCGTTCTCGGAGCTGGCGGACGTCGGGCCGCGCCGAATCGGGTTCGGTGGAGGCGGGCGATGCGGGTTCGGGCCCCGCCTCCGGTTCAGGCTCCATCTGGGTGCTCGCCTCGGGTCCCGGTTCCATCTCGGCGCGCAGCTCCGGCTCCAGCCCGGGTTCGGCATCAGGCTGCGAGCCGGGTTCAGGCATCGGCTCCGGCTCTGAGCCCGCTCGCCCTCTCGGCGCCGAATCGACCGGGATCCGATCGGCGTGCGACGATGGTGGACCGGTGGGCATGCGCTCGGGTGTCGGCGCCGCCATGTCCGACTCCTCCTGCAGCCTGCGCTGGTACTCGAGGAGCCGCTCGACGATGTCGGCGTGCGGCGACGAGGGCGCGATCTCGTCGCCGGGATGGGCGGTCGAGCCCTCGTCCGGGTCGGCTTCCTCGGACATCGCTCAATCTTAGGAGCAGGCGATACCGTCACGCTCGGCGCCTGCGTGGCCGGGCACGGTCCAGCGGGACGGACCACAGGCCAACTGCGGGATAGACAGGAATCCGCAAGACCTCGTGAACCCCCTCCCGCGTAGAATCTGACCGAGAGGGGGGTCGAGCCTGTTCCGGATCTTCGGCGACGGCAACCACCAGAGCCGGCACGTGCGTGAGCACGCCGAGCACGTCCGGGCGTACCTCGAGGCGAACCTGACGCAGGATCTCGACATGAACGAGGTCGCGCGAGCGGCGTCCCTGTCCCCCTTCTACCTCACGCGCATCTTCAAGCAGCGTTACGGCGTTCCCCCCTACCGGTACCTGATCGGGCTCCGGATCCGGTACGCGTCGGATCTGCTGCGCGGGTCGTCGCTCAGCGTGACGCAGGTCTGCCACCGGTCGGGGTTCAACTCGCTCTCCCACTTCATCACCACCTTCCGGCGTCACACCGGCATGAGTCCGTCGCAGTACCGACGCGTGGTGGACTGGCAGCAGGATGCGGGAAGGTTCGGGCAGGAGACCGAACCGTTGGTCGAAACGCCTCGCCGTATGAACTTCTGAGAGCGGCCATGGCGCCCCCGCCGCGGCCGCGTGTCCCGGGCCGAAAGGGGACGGCATGCTCAGGAGATCTGCGGCACCCGTCTGGCTCGTGCCACTCGTGCTCGCGCTCGCCCTCACGGCGAGCGCGTGCGGTGGCGGCACGGACGAGCCGACGCAAGGCAGCGGACCATCTGCGACCGGCGCGGTACCGGTCGGGGGGACGCTGAGGCTCGCACTGCAGTCGGACGTGCAGGAAGCGTTCGACCCGCAGAAGGAGTACTACGGCGTCGCGTGGGCGTTCGATCGCTGTTGCCTGCTGCGAACGCTGCTCTCGTACAACGGGAAGAGCACGGCCGAGGGCGGAGCGGACGTCCAACCCGATCTCGCCGCGAAGATGCCCGAGCAATCGGCGGACGGGCTGACGTGGACCTTCACGCTGAAGCCCGGCATCACGTACGCGCCGCCGCTCGACGACGTGACGGTCACGGCACAAGACTTCATCCGCGCGATGGAACGCGAGGGATGCGGCGACTGTTCGGTCGGCGGCTACAGCTTCTACTACTCCGCCATCGAGGGCTTCGACGACTTCGCCGCCGGGGAGGCCGACTCGATCACCGGGCTCGAGGCGCCCGACGACTCGACGCTGATCGTTCGCACGACGACCCCGACCGGCGACCTGCCGTTCCGGATGGCGATGCCCGCCGCGGCGCCGATCCCACCGCTCCCGGGCGATCCCGAGGCCCGGCTGGGCATCGCCACCGGTCACGACGACAACTTCGGGCGATTCATGGTCGGCACTGGTCCGTACGTGTTCGAGGGGACCGACCAGCTCGACTTCTCCCTCCCGCCCGAGGATCAGGATCCGGTGTCGGGGTACGACGTCGGGCGTTCGATGGTGCTCGTACGGAACCCCTCGTACGACCCGGACTCCGACGATCTGCGCGAAGGGTACGTGGACCGCATCGAGGTCACGATCGGCGGTGACTCGAATGACCTGGCGCTGAAGGTCGATACGGGCGAGCTCGACATGGTCTACGACGGCGTCCCGCCGGCTGGGCAGATCCGCCAGTACTCGACCAACCCCGAGCTGCAGGATCAGGTCCACTCGGACCCGTCGGACGGGGTCCGCTACATCGAGATGAACCTCGCGAGCCCGCCGTTCGACGATCCGAACGTGCGGATCGCGCTCAACTACGCGGTCGACAAGGAGGGGTTCCGCCAGCTACGTGGCGGCCCGCTGTTCGGCGAGCTCGCCGGGCACATCATGGTGAACAGCCTCCAGGGGGACCAGCTGAAGGACTACGACCCCTACCCCTCGCCGAACGGGCGCGGGGACGTGACGGCCGCGAAGGCGGCCATGGCCGCCTCGAGGTACGACGCGAACGGCGACGGCGTGTGCGACGACCCGTCGTGCCAGGGCATCGTCACGATCATCGACGAGGCCGACCCGTACCCGAAGCAGACGGCGCTCCTGCAGCAGAGCCTCGAGCCGCTCGGCATCACGCTGGACGTGAAGACGTTCGAGCGCACGACGATGTACGCGAAGTGCGAGGACCCGAACTCACACTGGGGGCTGTGCCCGAGCGTGTCGTGGGGCAAGGACTACCCCGACGGGTTCACGTTCGGTCCGCCGCTGTTCAGCCAGGCCGCGATCGGTCCGGAGTCCTGCTGCAACGACCCGATGGTCGGCGCGACCTCCGACATGCTCGCCGAGCGAGGGTTCGACCCCTCCATCGTGGTGCCGAGCGCCGAGCAGCAGATCGACAAGTGCATCCCACTCTCGGGCCAGCAGCGGCTCGACTGCTGGGCGCAGCTGGACCAGTACCTGATGGAGGACGTGGTCCCGTGGGTGCCGTACCTGTTCGACAACAACGTGGTCGTGGTCTCCAACCGGTTAGTGGCGTGGAGCTTCGACCAGTTCGCCGGACTGCCGGCGATCGACCGGCTCGCGCTCGCGCAGTGAGGAGCTGGAGCACGGGGACGCGGGAGAACGTGGGAAGGTCCGGAGCTCGGATCGGAGAGAGGGTCAAGGGACCTGAGCTCCGGACCTTCCACCCGAAGGTACGCCCCGCCGATCCGCATCTCTTGCGGTTCCCTGTCGACGAGTGACGGCCCTTTGCCCGATGCGCCGATCGCCGGGGTCGCGACGCCGGCGAGAGGTTCGCGTCTACGATGCGGTCCATGGCCGATGCGGTTCGGGACCGTTGGGCGGCGGGCGAGGTCGCGCTGAACGCGTGGTGCACGTTCGGCGGCGCATCGGCCGCCGCGATCCTCGCGGGAACGGGGTTCGACGCCGTGACCGTCGACCTCCAGCACGGCGAGCGCTCCCCCGAGGGGCTCGGGGAGGTCGTCGGGGCGATCGAGGGCGGAGGTGCGGTCCCGTTCGCCCGGGTCGGCTGGAACGATCCGGCGTCGGTGATGCGGGCGCTCGACCTGGGCGCCCGCGGCGTGATCTGTCCGATGGTCGACACGGCCGAGGACGCCGAACGGTTCGTGAGCTTCTGTCGCTATCCCCCGGTCGGGGCACGCAGCTACGGTCCGGTGCGGTCGGCGTTCGGAACGGGACGCGGACAGACGGCTGCGGCCAACGAAACGGTCCTCGCCTTCGCGCAGATCGAGACGGCCGAGGGATTGGCCAACGTCGAGGCGATCTGTGCCACCGCCGGCCTCGACGGCGTGTACGTGGGCCCGGCCGACCTGAGCCTCGCACTCGGGTTCGAGGGCTTCGCAGACCTGGGCGCGCCTGACATGCTGACGGCGCTCGACCGGGTGGTAGCCGCCGCCGATGCCGGCGGGGTCGTCCCGGGCGTCCATGCGCCGTCGGTCGACCGTGCCGTCGAGATGGCGCGTCGCGGGTTCCGGTTCATCGGGGCGGCGGGCGATGCGGAGCTCCTGCGGGAGGGCGCCGCGGAGGCCGTGGAACGCACCCGGGCGGACCGTCGTGCCGAGGCAGACCCGACCTAGTGCTCGTCGCTCGAACGGAGCGTGGAGGGGTGGGCGCGAGCGCCCCACGATCGGGCCGGGGCCATCTGATCGCTCGACGACGCGAGTGCGTCGCTCAGGAGGCGGTCGACGGTCAGCACCTCGCTCATGCGCGTCATCGTGAGGACGCGGTCGACCGCGCTGTCCGGATCGACGACCAGCCGGAGGCCGGTGCCCGCCTCGCGGCAGCGCACCTCCACCCGCGCGATCACCCGGAGCCCGGCGCTGTCGAGGTAGGAACCCGAGAGGTCGACGACGAGCCACGGAGCATCGGCGACGTGCGACATCAGCCCGTCGAGCAGCCGATCGGCGTTCGACAGGTCGACCTCACCGCCAACCCGCACCACGGTGGCGCGTGCGGCGTCCTCGAACCCGATCGTCGCGAGCTCGCTCGACATCATGGGATGCCCACCCGCATCCGCACGGTGGTCCCGTCCTCTCCCCGCTCCACGTCGATGTCCCCGATCACCGCCCGGACAAGGTCCAACCCGCGACCGCGCGAGCCGTCCGGGCGCGGGTGTCGCCAGCGACCCTGGTCGGACACCGCGACCTCGAGCCACCCGTCCTCGGACTCGGCCGTGATCAGGACGTCACCGCCGCGCCCGATGTACGCGTGCTCGATGGCGTTGGTCGCCGCCTCCGTGCAGGCGAGCACGACGTCCTCCCTCGTCTCGGTGGGCAGCCCTGACCGCTCGAGCCACTCCCGCAGCTCTGCCCGGATCGTCGCGAGCTCCTGCGCATCGGCCGGGAAGGTGCGCCGGAAGATCTCGGCCGGACGCCTCGGGCCGATCGCGAGGAGCGCGACGTCGTCGTGTCGGTCCTCGGCGACGAGCTCGAGCAGCGCGTCGGCGATCGCACTCAGTGAGTCGCCCTTCACGCGCGACGCGGCGGCAGCGAGCCGTTCGAGCCCTCGGTCCAGGGACTCCTCCCGGCGTTCGACGAGGCCGTCCGTGTAGACGATCAGGATGGCTCCGGTGCTCAGTCGCTCGGTCGCCTGCGGGCGCGGCAGGTCGAACGGCAGGCCGAGGGGCACCGACCGACCGCCCTCGAGGAACCGGGTCGAGCCGTCGGGCTCCATCACGAGCGCCGGCGGGTGACCGGCGGACGCGTAGCGCAGCTCGCCGCTCGAGGGATCGAGCAGGAGCGTCAGGATCGTCGAGAAGAACGCACCGTCGACGCCGGTCGCGAAGCGGTCCAGCGACGCGAGGATCGCGCTCGGCTCCGTCGTCGAGAGCGCGAGCGCCCGCCAGGCGCTCCGCACCTGACCCATCGCCGCCGCCGCCTGCAGCCCGTGACCCGCGATGTCGCCCACCGCGAGCGCCACCGTGCCGTCGGGTCGATCGACGATGTCGTACCAGTCCCCACCGACGTGAACCCCGCGCGTCGCGGGGAGGTACCGACCGTCGGCTTCGACGTTGACGGCGTGCGCGGTGCCCTCGGGCATCAGGTTCCGCTGGAGAGTCATCGCGGCTTCGTGTTCGACCTCGTACGCACGGGCGCGTTCGAGGGCGACCCCCGCCTGGTGCGCGAAGGACCGGATCAGCTCAGCGTCCTCGGCCGACGGCGCCGGCCGCTCCTCCCGGAAGTACACGGCCAGCGCACCGATCGCCTCCCCCTTGGCGACGATCGGTACCGCGTACAAGCACCGGCCGAGGTCACTCTGCCTGGCGAACCCGTCCCCGAACCGAGCCTTCCATATCTGAGGTGAGGGGATCCACACGGCCCTGCCGTTGCGGTACACGTGAGCGAGCACGGCGCGATCGTTGGTCGAGACGACGATCGGGGACCGGAGCCGCAGCGTCCCCCCCGAATCGGTCCCGGGGACGACCCGCAGCGACTGCCCGTCGTCGCTCGCGAGCGCGATAGCCGCCGCGTCCGCCCCGACCCCTCCGGTCGCGCCGCGCAGGATCGCCCGCGCGGCATCCTCGGTCGTCACGGCGCGTGCAAGACGTGCCGTGACCTCCTGCAGACGCGCCGATCGCCGCAGGGCTCGCTGCTCGGCCTCGAAGAGCCGCGCCAACTCGAGCGCCTCGCCGGCCTCCTCGGCCAGCATCTCGACGAACCGAAGCTCGTCGGGCGAGAACGATCGCTCCCGCTCGAACCCCAGACCCATCACGCCGATACGTCGCGCCCCCGCCGAGATGGGTGTCGCCACCAGCGCGCGCACCGGCTCCCCGAACACCACGGGGTCGTTCCGGGCACCGTCGTCCGCGTCCATCGGCCCCTCGACGACCGCGGCGCGACCGGTTCGGAACGCGTCGGTCATCGCGCCCGGATCCTCGAGGGACACGCGCACCGGCGTCGGGCTCGGGTCCCCGATCCTCGAGATCACGTCGAGCGCGTCTCCGTCGTGGGCCGCCACGCCGATCCCGCCGGCCACCGCGCCCAGCGCCTCGGCCGCCTCCGCCAGGATCGCCGCGGCGACCTCTTCTACCCCGAGGTCCGGGCTCATCGCCCCGGACACCGCCTTCACCCGTTCGACGCGTGCGGAGAGGTGCGCCGCGTCTTCTCGGGCCCGCTGCAGGAGCGATCGCTCGAGCGCCAGTGCCACCAGGTCCGCGATCGCCTGCAGTTCGGCCCATCCCCGCTCGTCGAACGGTTGCGGCTCCCCGTAGCTGACGGACAGGGTCCCGACGAGGTTCCCCGACGCCTTCAGCGGAACCCACGCCCACGCGCGATCGCCGTGAGTCGTGATGCTCGCCGCCAGATCCGGGTAGCGCCGCTCGAGCTCTCCGTGCGATCCGAGCAGGATGGGCCGACCCTCGCCGGCGGCGTCGGCGATCGGTGAGACCGCGTCGAGGGGGATACGCTCGAGCGGCCGGGCGTCGACGGGTTCCCTGCCCTGCGCGGCGATCATCTCGATCGCGCGACCGTCGGAGGCGAGCGCCCCGACAGACGCCTCGCGGCTCCCGAGGATGGAGACGACCGTCCGGGCCGCGATCTCGGCGATCTCTCCGGGCGAGGCCGCCGCAGCGAGGGCGGAGGCGAGCTCACGGAGCTTCGTGGCCCGCTCGCGTCCCAGCCGTTCGGCCTCGAACAACCGAGCCCGCTCAAGCGCCTGCCCGCACTGTCGCCCGATCGCGAGGAGCAGCGATCCGTCCTCGAGCGAGAAGCGCCTCGTCGACCGGAAACTCACGCCGACGACGCCCAGCAGTACGTCGCCGGCGAGCAGCGGCGCGGCCGCCTGGGCACCGATCGGGTACCCCTCGCCCATGCCGCCGAGCAGCGGGTACCGCTCGAGGGCCTCCTCCGCGCTGTCCACGGTCACCACCGAGCGTTCGGCGATCGCGTCGGCCAGGATGACCTGGGTGTCGACGGGGAAGATCGACCACCGCTCGAGGAGCTCGTCGGGCAAGCCTCGGCTCGCCATGGTCTCGAGCCGGGTGCCGTCCGTCGACAGGAGGGCGACGGTCGACGCCGCGGCCCCGAGCGATCCGATCGCCGTGTCCACGAGCGCGTCGCAGACGTCCCGAACCGTGACCGCGGTGGCGAGCCGGGCGGTGAGCCCGTGGAGGTGCGCGAGACGGGCGGACTCGGACTCGGCCGCCTGGCGGGCGCGGCGCTCGGACGCATGGGCGACGTCCCGTTCGTGGCCCGTCTCCCGGTACCGGTCCGCGACCGCCCCTGCGATCCCCGCGGCGACGACCCAGATGACCACCGCGACCCAGCCACCCAGCGCCCCGTTGGTGACGAACACGACGAACCCGGTGCCGCCCGCCAGCGCGACCAGCACCCCGGCGAGCGGCCCCGCGAACACGCCCCCGATCACCGAGATCAGGAGCCCGAGGCCGCTCGGCACGCCCCGGTAGGCACTCGCCGACGAACCGGCGAAGGCGGCCACGACGGCGCACTGCATCGCCCCTCCGATGAGGAGGGCCGCTGAGAACGACACGGGCCGCCCACTGGGCCGGCGGGAGGATGGCATGGGCGGCCTCACTGTACGCGCCGCCCTCCCCGGGGGTCGAGTCGCCCGCCGTCCGGCCGACATCAGGCGGCGTTCACGCGCGTTCCTCGGCGATCCGCACCGCGAACCCGAGAGGGCGGCGCCCCCCGCCCGCCTTTGCTCCCTGGAGGGTGATCGTTACGTTGGGGACCTCCGCGGTCTCGATGGCGTCTCGCCAGCCGTCCCAAGCGAACTCGTACCACGTCCTCAGCAGCGCAGGGCCAGGGCCGAACGCGATACCCGTGTCCGTGTCGACCTCGACCGACCACTCAGCAGGCGCGCCCGGTGAACACGCGGCGATGAAGTAGATGTAACCGCGCGCGACGAGATCCCTTGGCGCAACTGGCGGAGCGTGGCCTCACGATCGACGGCAGAACGCTCGTTGCACGTCACCGTGCCGGTCAACGTGGCAAGCCCTGTGGCCTGGTCGACCGTTCCGCCCGTCACCTCCGTGCGCCAGCGGGCAGGACACCCCTCTACAGGAGCGTGCGCCTCCGATGCGATCGAACACAGCCATCATCGATCCCAGCCGGGAGGGGTTCCAGGGCAGGTCGTCCCTGGCATGGCGGGCTCGGCGAGCGGCGCTGGCTCCGGGGGCCTCCGATGTCTGGAAGCGATCGCCTCGACCCGGGAGGAGCCCCGAACCAGGACGTCGGGGGCGAACCTCGAGGAGGCGGTGGTCGCGGCGCAGCCTCACACGTACCCGTGCTTGAGGAGGCGATCGGCGCTCTTGCCGTACCCCTCCGAGGTGACCGTGAGGAACCCGAGGGAGTCCGCGATCCGGTCGATCGTGTTGAACAGGAAGCCGACGTGGAGGGCGTCGACCACGCCGGCCTCGCTCACGCCTGCCTCCAGGACCGGAGCGATGTCCGCAGCCCGGAGATCGTCCGGCCGGAGCGTCATCGTCTCGAGCAGAGCGAGCGCCGCCCGGACCCGCGCGTCCACCGGCGCGGAGCGCCAGTCCCGAAGGACGGCGGTCGTCTCCTCCGCCCCGAAGCTCTTCGACGCGACCGCGCCGTGGGCCCCCGTTCAGAACTCGCATCGGTTCCGTTCGGAGACGAACGCGGCGAACAGCTCTCGCTCGCCGACCGTCCACTCCGACGGACCGCGCATGACCTCCTGGGTCAGCTCGTTGAACGGGGTGCCGAAGAACGCCGGCCTGAACGAGAGCGTCTTCACGACATCGAGGGTCGGCGCTCCAGAGACGAGCCGGATCATCGCGAACTTCGCCTTGGCGGCGATGCCCCGGCCGTGCGCGATCGCCTCGAGCCGCATCAGTCGCCTCTTCGAGCCTCGCGCACGGCGCGGAGCCCGGCGTCGAGGCGTCGGCGCGCAGCGCCGTAGGCGGCGGCCACGCTGATCTCGAACACCTCGTCCTCGGTCGCACCGGCCTCAGCCAGCCCGACCACCATCTGATCCGTGACCCGGTACGCATGCCGGTGGATCGTGTCCACGTAGTCGGCGAAACGCTCGGGTGCCCCATCGCCGCGAGCCGCGGCCTGCCGCGCTTCCGGCGGAAGGACCCCACGGCCGTTCAGGATCGCCTCCCCAAGGGCCTCGAGCTTCGGCCGATGGCGATCCGTGGCTTCCTCGGTTGACATGGGCGGAGTATGAGCGATTGCGGGGCGACGCGCAGCTCCCGTGGGACGTCGATAGCGCCACTGACCTGGCTCCGGGGACGGGACTCGAACCCACAACCTACGGATCAACAGTCCGCCGCTATGGGGAGAGGCGGACCGACCGGGGTCGGTAGGGATCGCCGTTTCCCCAGGTCGGTGGCCAGACCGTGAAGCAACAGACGAATCGCCCCAGGTCGGGGAATCGCCGGATGAGCGACCGCTTCGTTGACCACGCGTTGACGGGACCTCTCGACCGGCGGGAGCCCTAGCGACCGAGCGCCGCGCGGCGCTTCTCCACCACCCGGACCCACTCGTCGCGGTCGAGCCGAGGTAGCCGTTGGCGAGCGCGGAGCCGGCCTCTTGAAGCTCGTCCTCGGCGCGACCGCCGAGGTAGAGGGAGAACCTTGGAGAGGAACCTACCGGCCGACCCGTGCCACGTCTTTAGCTCGTCCCCGCAGAGGTCTGGCAGACAGCGTAGGGTCCACGCCCGACGGAACGCGCCACGACGACCCCGCCGTGTAGCACCGTGCACACAATCTTGCCGGGTCCGCCGCTCTCGCGCTGACCGACGATGGTCACCACTTCGAACCCGTCAACAGGAACGCTGTGCCGCCACGGAAGGTCTACGTGGAGTGTGCTCGTGGAGCGCCAGGTCCCCCACGTGACCACTGCACCGCCGCCGCCCTTGACACGAACGGCCCATCCGCCGCCGCCCGCGAGTGCTGACGATGCTGGAATCGCCAGCAGCACCGCAACGACCATCGCTGCTAGTGCCTTCTTCATCGTGTCCTCTCTTTCCTCCGCTCGCTAGGTAGCCATCGGCACCAACAAAGGCCAACCTGAATGCGGGTGACGCGACCAGGGGGGTCCCGGTGGGGGTTGAAAAGGTGTGCCGGAACGCTTGCGGTGCGCACCAGCAGGCGTCAGCCAGAGTGCCAACTAGGTAACAGAGACCCACATCGTGCTCCGCGAGACCAAGCATCACCCCGGAGGGCTGCGCGTCGAACGGTGGTCCCGTTCTCAAACGTCTCTCGCTGGGCCTGCAAGGAACTGCTGGCGCTCGGTCCTGGCCGCAACAACAACCTCATCGGCGCGGACCGTCGGCGGCGTCCTCAAGGAGCGGAGCAAGCGTCTGGGCGAGCTCACAGATGCGATCAGGCGAGTCGATGCGGGTGGAGGGAGGCGTCCACCAGGTCCGGATCCCCGGCGGGATGAAGCTCGTCGAGCATCCTCCGAAGTCGGCCCGTGGCATGAGGTCTGTCGAGGTTCCCACGACCATCTGCGCGATGATCGAGCACTGCCTCCAAGCTCAGGGCGAGCGGCGCCGGCTGGCGGCGGAGGCTTGGGCCGAGGGCTGGCACGCCGGCGACGTACTGATCGACGACGGGATCGGTCGACCGATGCGCCCGGACATCCTGTCACAGCGCTGTCGGAAGCTCCGCGCGCGCGTCGGCGTCCGTCCCGAGGTCAGGTTGCATGACTTCCGGGCGCTGTTCGTCACCGAGAGCCTCGCTGCGGGTGTCGATGCCGGTGTCGTGGCCCAACACGTCCGTCACGCACGGCCGGACTTCACGCGCGCCGTGTATCAGCGTGCTCGGCGTTCGGATGCTCGCGCGGCGGCGGATGCGATCGAGCGAGCGCGGCGCGACGTTCGCGACGCCGTCTGTTGACCAGGCCTTGACGGGAACCGACGGCGACGTGGCGATCAAGCCGAAGCGGCGCTGACCTGCGGGGAGGCAAGCTCCGGGTGTCAAGTTCCGCCTGATCCTTGACGCTTCGTATCCGGCTGATGCTTGACGTGCAAGCCGTCGGCTCGGATCTTGCGCACCGGTCCTGACCTTGTCCGTGCGACGGTCTTGATCAGGTGGTTCTTGCTCCAGACCTGGATCGTGGTCTCATCCACGAACACGTCCACCAGCTCCGCCCGGTAGGCGTTGCCGACGGAGAACATCTGATTGTCCACGGAGACGACGCCGTTGGACGCGACACGGCGGAGAACCCACTGCCCCCGTTGCTCGTCCGCCTGGTCGACCGAGACCGAGACGTCGTTCGTGGCCACCGGTTGAAGCCGGAACCGGTCCGCGGGCGTAGCCATGTCGAGCGACTGGTGGGGCCGGACGGTGTTGTACTCGGTGACCCACGCGTCCACCTCGGCCTGCGCGACCTCGAGCGATGCGAAGGTCCGGCCGTCGAGTAGCTCCTTGCGCACTCTCTGGTGGAACCGCTCGATCTTGCCGGTCGTGGTCGGCGAGCGCACGCCGGTGTGCCTGTGGGAGATCCCGTTCTCGCGCAGGATCCGGTCGAACAGGACCTCGGTCGGGTAAGGGCCGAAGCGACCGGTGAAGGACTTGCCGTTGTCGGTCAGGATCTCGTCGGGGATCCCGTAGCGGGACAGCGATGCCGCCAGGACCTTGCAGACCGCCTTGGACGTCGGCCTGGCGACGCCGGCGGCGATGCAGAACCGGCTGTGGTCGTCCACGCCGGTGACGAGTTTGAGCTCTGTCCCGTCCTTGAGCCAGACCTTGCCCATCACGTCCATCTGCCACAGCTGCATCGGGCGCTCGCGCTCCCACCGTCGGTACTCGTCCCGCCGCTTGCGACGGCGTCGGAGCTCGATCAGGCCGTGGCGACGCAGGCACCGGTAGATGCTCGAGCGGCCTGGGACCGGGTCGATGTCTTGGCGGGCCAGCTGGTGCTCGAGCCTGCGTGGTCCCCAGCCCGGGTGCTCGCGGCGGAGCTCACAGATCAGGGCCTGGATCTTGGCGGACAGCTCGTGCGGACACGAGCTCGGGCGGTGGGAGTGATCGGCAAGGGCTGCAAGACCGCCCTGCTCGTAGCGGACGATCCAGGCGTGGATCGTCTGGCATGAGACGCCCACGCGCTCGGCGATCTCGGTGACCTTCCAGCCGTCCTGCACCACCGCCAGCAACAGCCTGGTACCGCTGCTCCATGACCGACAGCTCCACCAGCACGCCCCACCTCCTGCTCGAGCGAGATGGGCGGTGTCAAGCATCAGCCGGAGCCGGTGTCAAGGATCAGCCGGTGTCAAGGATCAGCCGGAACTCCGTCAAGGATCAGGTGACGCCGGAACGTCCAGCATCACCCGGAACACGACATGACCTGGCTCCGGGGGTGGGACTCGAACCCACAACCTACGGATTAACAGTCCGCCGCTCTGCCAATTGAGCTACCCCGGAGAGAGCCGACGCAGTCTACCAACGGCCTCGGATTGGACTAGGCTCATGGCATGCGCTTCAGGACGGGCCTCGTGGTGGGAGGGGTGATCGGCTACCTCGTCGCGCGCGAGCTGACCAGGTCGGATCCGGACGAAGACCGACCGCCCGGCGTTCGGGCGGCGATGGCGAGGCACCCGTCCAACCCCATCGCCGTGCACGGGAAGCGCATCGCCGAGCGGGCCGGGTGGAAGAGCGTCGAGGCGATCCAACGGGCTCGGGCGAACATCCAGCGGCGGCTGGACCCCGACGTCGACGACCTGTCGCTGAACTGACGCGTCCGGTCAGGGAAAGCGATCGCTACTCGAGGTAGTCGCGCAGTTTCTGCGACCGCGACGGGTGCCGGAGCTTCGAGAGGGTCTTGGACTCGATCTGGCGGATCCGCTCGCGGGTGACCCCGAACTCCCGTCCGACCTCCTCCAGCGTTCGCGGGTGGCCGTCGAGCAGGCCGAACCGGAGCTGGATGACCTTCTTCTCCCGCTCGGACAGGGTGTGGAGCACGGACTCGAGCTGCTCCTGGAGCAGGATGAAGCTCGCGGCGTCGACGGGCACGACCGCGTCGGAGTCCTCGATGAAGTCGCCGAGGTGGGAGTCCTCCTCCTCACCGATCGGCGTCTCGAGGGAGACGGGCTCCTGGCTCACCTTCAAGATCTCGCGGACCTTGTCGGCGGGGATCCCCATCTGCCGCCCGATCTCCTCGGGGAGCGGCTCGCGGCCGAGGTCCTGCAGGAGCTGACGCTGGATGCGGACGAGCTTGTTGATCGTCTCGACCATGTGCACCGGGATCCGGATCGTGCGGGCCTGGTCGGCGATCGCGCGGGTGATGGCCTGGCGGATCCACCAGGTCGCGTAGGTGGAGAACTTGTAGCCCTTCGAGTAGTCGAACTTCTCCACGGCGCGGATGAGGCCGAGGTTCCCTTCCTGGATCAGGTCGAGGAACAGCATCCCCCGCCCGACGTACCGCTTGGCGATCGAGACCACCAACCGCAGGTTCGCCTCGATCAGCTTCCGCTTGGCGAGCTGGCCGTCGCGCTCGACGCGGCGCAGGAAGTCGTCGAGCGCCTCACGGGTCTTCGGCTTGTACGTCTTGCCGATGCGGTCGCGTCCGATCCCCTCGACCTTGCCGAACTTCTCGATCTGGTGGTCGCGGATCGCGACGACCGACTCGGTCACCTGGCGGAGGCGCTTCTGGTCGACCCGATCCTCCTCCTCGGTCAGCTCCCGGAGCTCCGTCGCGAACTCGCCCGCCTCGATCCGCCTCGCGAGGTCGACCTCCTGGGCCGCGGTCAGGAGCGGGACCTTGCCGATCTCCTTCAGGTACATCCGGACGGGATCGTTCGTCGGCGCCTTCAGGAGATCGACGTCGAGCTGACGCTGCGCGGAGGCGTCGACCTCGTCGCCGGGGACCTCGATGACCTCGATCCCCTCGCCCCGCAGGTGCTCCTCGACCTGGGTCAGGAACTCCTCGACCTGTTCGGGCGTGAAGTCGTCGACGGGAACGGACTCGAGCAGGTCGTCCGAGGTCACGAAGCCACGCTCACGCCCGCGGGCGGTGATCTGTTCCTTCGCTTCCTCCAGACCCAGGTCGCGGGTGACTTCGGTCAACGCTCTCGCTCCCATACGCTCCAGGTGGGAAACGTCGAGCAGTGTACGAGACGTGAACGGCCCGTGACCCGTCCGTGAACCGCGTCGGCAGAGCGTGCGATCAGGCCGGGACGTGCCCACGTTCGCGAAGGCGGCGCAGCTCGCCGTCGGCCGCGATGAGCCGCTGGAACAACTCGTCGTACCGGGGATCCGTCACCGGGTTCATCTTCTGCAACTCCTGGCGCAGGGCTGCGCTGCGACGCCGGAGCAGGAACTCCTGGAGCCTGGCCCACACTTCCTCGGGGTAGCCGGGGAGGAGATCGCCGTCGAGCGGCTCGAGCGCCAACGCCGTGAGCGACTGCACCACCTCATCGTCGGTCCCCTCCGAGGTAGCGCCGTTCACGAGGCCGTCGGCGTCGCGGAGATACGTCATCAGCTGCCGGTTGCGGGAGGACCGGAAATGCTCGTCCGACAGGCGCGGGGCGATCGACCGGAACGCGTCAACATCGCGAGCGAGGAGGCGGAGCATCTCGCGTTCCACCTTCTCCTGCGCGGAGGCCCGCTTGACCGCCTGCTGGACCTCCACGGGTCGTCCGGAGAGCCGTTGGTCGAGCGCGAGCACGACCGAACCTTCGGAGACACCGGCGAGCTCGGAGAGCAGGTGCGCGTACTCGCTCTGGCGGACCGGGTCCCCGAGCTGCTCGATCAGCGGGACGGCCGCGGCGACCGCGGCGCTCTGCCCCTCGATGGTCGACAGGTCGTGGCGCCCGACCGTCCGACGCACCATGTACTCGACGAGCGGGACGGCCCCGGCTGCGAGCTCCCGCAACGCGCCCCCGCCGTGTCGGTCCACGAAGTCGGCGGGGTCCAGACCCTCGGGCAGGATCAGGACGACCGGCTGGACCGGGAAGCGCTCGACGAACTCGAAGGCGCGTTCGGCGGCCCGGGCGCCCGCGTCGTCCGAGTCGAACGCGAGCACCATGCGCTGCGCGAACCGCGACGCGAGCCGGAAGTGCCCCTCGCCGAGGGCGGTCCCGCACGTGGCCACGGTGTTGGTCACGCCGGCGCGCACCATCGCGATCACATCGGTGTACCCTTCGACGAGGAACAGCTCCCCCAGCTTGGTGGCCGAGGCCTTGGCGCGCTGCAGGTTGTAGAGGACCTCCGCCTTCCGATAGACGGGCGTCTCGGGCGAGTTCAGGTACTTGGGGCCGTCCTCTCGTCCACCCGGCAGGATCCGGGCGCCGATCCCGACCGCCTTGCCGGACAGGTCGTGGACCGGGAAGGTGATCCGTCGGCGGAACCGGTCCCGGACGTTGCCCTCCTGGTCCTTGATCGCGAGGCCCGCCTCGACCAACAGCTCGGCCGACAACGACTTCGCGAGCCTGCGGAGCAGGAAGTCCGGGTAGGCCGGCGCGTACCCGACCTCGAACTCGGCCGCTACCTCCCGGTCGATGCCGCGGGACTCGAGGTAGGCGCGTGCCTCCTCGCCCTCCTTCGCCTCCAGGAGCGTCCGATGGTACAGCTCGAACGCGGCCTCGTTGGCACGCACGAGCGCCTGTCGCTTGGAGGCGACGCGTCGCTCCGCCGCGGTGTCACCCTCGTACCGCAGGGTGACCCCCGCGTCCTTCGCGAGTCGCTCGACCGCCTCGGAGAACTCGAGGTGCTCGACGTCGCGAAGGAACCCGATCGCGTCCCCACCCTTGCCGCACCCGAAGCAGTGGTAGAGGCCCTTGGAAGGCGAGACGCCGAACGACGGCGTCCTCTCCGTGTGGAACGGGCAGAGCCCCACGAAGCGGTCGTGGCCCGCCTTCTTGAGGGTGAGGTAACCGGAGACGAGCTTGACGATGTCGGTGCGCTCGCGGACGGCCGCGACGTCCTCGTCCCTGATCCTGCCGGCCACGTCGTCCTCCCCTCGACCATCACGTCGCTTACAGCAACCAGCGTTGGGGAAGGAACAGCTGCTCGTAGATCCGCAGAGCGTACCGGTCCGTCATCCCGGCGATGTAATCCGCGACGCGGGTCGGCAGGTCTCCCGGCGCCCGATGGTACTCCTGCGGCACCTCGTCCGGATGGTCCAGGTAGTGGGCGAACAGGCTCCGCACCAGGGAGATCGCCTTGTCCTGCTCCGAACGCGCCTCGTCCCGCAGGTAGACGTGGTCGAACAGGAACTCGCGCATCGTGTCGAGCGCCCGGAACACGTCGTCGGACAGGCCGATCTCGGGTCCGTCGGCGCTGCGACCGACCAGATCCGTGACCAGGGTGTTGATCCGGGTCGAGTGGGTGGCGCCGAGCACCTCGACCGCCGCGCCGGGCAGCTCGTCCTGACCGATCACGCCGGCCCGAACGGCGTCGTCCACGTCGTGGTTGACGTACGCGATCCGGTCCGCGTACCGCACGAGCTGCGCCTCCGGCGTGGAAGGCTGCGGCATCGACCACGTGTGGTTGACGATCCCGTCCCGCACCTCCCACGACAGGTTGAGTCCCTCGCCGTCGTTCTCGAGGTGGTCGACGATCCGCAGGCTCTGCTCGTTGTGACGGAAGGGGCGACCGAGGAACGGGGTGAGAGCCTGCTCCCCGAGGTGACCGAACGGCGTGTGCCCGAGGTCGTGGCCGAGCGCGATCGCTTCCGTCAGGTCCTCATTCAGCCGCAGAGCGCGCGAAGCGGTCCGTGCGATCTGGCTCACTTCGAGCGTGTGCGTGAGGCGGACGCGATAGTGATCCCCCTCGGGCGCGAGGAACACCTGGGTCTTGTGCTTCAGTCGCCGGAACGCCTTCGAGTGCACGATCCGGTCTCGGTCGCGCTGGAAACACGTCCTGAGGGCGTCCTGCGGCTCCTCGTGCTCGCGGCCCTTGGACGCCGACGCGAGCGTCGCGTTCGGCGACAGGGTCTCGCGCTCGATCTCCTCCGTGCGTTCGCGGGGTACGGCCACGCAGCGATACTACCGTCGAGGTCGGACGCACCCTATCCGGAAGCTCCAGTACGATCGACGTTCGACCACGGGTTCCGGCGACCACGCTCCTGGCTCGAGGAGGCAAGCATGAGAGACGTCCGCAAGCGCGTCCTGGTGGGTCTCGCGTCGCTGATGCTGCTCACGGCCGCGTGCGGGGGCGACTCGAACGATACGGCCGGCGCCGCCGGAACGGGGTCGGGCTCGACGGGCACGAGCGCGGCGACCGGCGCTTCAGGGGGTACCGACTCCGGCGGGGACCCGGGCGCCGGAGGCCTCTACGGCGGCGCGAACGGGATGACGGAGGCAACCGGAGCGACCGGGGCGACGGGGATGGGAGCGAAGGCGGTCGACGTCTCGGTCTCCCTCAACAACTACCTCTTCGACCCCGGCGTCGTGAAGGTCGCCCGCGGCGACCTCGTCGCCGTTCGCAACGGCAACGCCAAGACGCCGCACACGTTCACGGTCGTCGGACAGGACATCGACCTCGAGCTCGCGCCGCTCACTACCGAGACGACGACGATCGACCTCCCGCCGGGCACCTTCCAGCTGATCTGCCGGTTCCACGAATCGCTCGGCATGACCGCGACCCTGAAGGTGAGCTGAGCCGCCCCTCGGTTCAGTGCCCGAACAGCCGGTAATACAGGTACGCGAGTGTTTCCCGGGCGTAGCCGCCCAAGCGCGTCCCCTCGGTACGGGCGGCCGAATGCCACGTCGCCGACGCAAACGCCTCGAGCCCGAGATCGGACGCCATCCGCTTGATGCGCAGGTTGTGCCAGGGATCCGAGACGAGGAACGCGGACTCCATTCTCCGGTCGCCCATCCAGGCCGCCGCCGCCTCCAGGCTCTCGAACGTGGTCGAACCCACCGGCGACGCCACGACCGCTTCCGGGGGCACCCCCTGCGAGATCAGCCAGTCGCGCCCCGCCTCGGCCTCCGTCGTCCGGTCGCCGGGCGCTCCGCCGCCGAGCACCAGGATGGTGTCGGCCCGGTCCTCCTCGTAGAGGAGCCTCGCGTGTTCGAGCCGGCCCTCGAACACGGGTGACGGATCGCCGTCGTACTGCGCGGCGCCTAGCACGAGGATCGCGTCCACCCGGTCGATCGTGCGCGCATCGTCCGTGTGCGCCGCGCGCCACACGGCGATCCCCGTTCCCGCGAACGCGATCGCGATCGCCGCGGCCACCGTGGCGGTCGCGATCAGCAAAGGGTGACGCCGCATCGCCTCCATGGGGCGATGCTAGCAACGCCTCCCCCGACACCGTCGCGCGGGCCGAGCAGGTTCAGGTGATGCGGACCCAGACGCTTCGCCTACCGATGCTGGTGTTCGCCGTGGACAGGAACATCCCACGCGACCTGGCCACGGCCCCAAATCGGTAGGACCCCGAAGCCGCCGCTCGACCCGGCTGGGGCCCCGAGGCTCACGGTGTGACGGACGTGGGTGCCGAGCGCGGCCGGGTTCGGCGACGCCGTCAGGTCAACGAGCTTCGCCTGCGCGGGCGCGGCCGTGACGACCAGTGCCAGCGCGAGCGCGACCAACGAACGCCTCATGTCTCCTCCTTCCTTCCGGCGCCAAGGGAGACATGACGCGACGAGCTCCCACCTCATTGCGATCGGTTACGCGGTCACGATCCCGGCCTCCTTCAGGGTCGCGAGGAAGCCTCGGCGATCGAAGCCCTTGCCAAGCACGACCATGGGGTCGCAGAGGCCTCCTTCGTCCCAGACGAGCACCCAGACGTGGTGCGCGCCACCTACCAGCCGGGCGGTCCGGCCGGTCGCGAGCTCGACCGTCCCGCCGTCGGAGAGTCCCTCGCCGAACTCGCCCCGGATTCCGGCGAACGCGTGCAGCTCGCGACCGGACTCGTCCCGGAAACCGACCCTGACACCCACGCGATCGGGATAGGTCTCCTCGAACGTGTCCGTCCGCTCGAACCCCGCGGGCGTGACGAACCTCACCTCGCACGCGATGCGGCTTGTGGGCGCGGGCTGGGAAGCGGCTCCGCCTCCGCATGCGACCATCGCGACGATGCTCGACACGAATGCGGCCGCGTTGCGCGCCGTCACGGGAGCGACGCCGCGATCGGACCGACGAGCGGGCCGGCGCCGTCGGGGTTCGCCTCCTGCCCGAGCCCCGCGTACAACCCACCGAGGCTCCGCACCCGTTCGGGGAGGATCGTCGCCTCGTTCCCGAAGCTCGCCGCGAGCTCGGCGAAGGCGTCCGCCCCTTCCTGCGTGCGGAACACGCTCACGAGCGCGAACTCCCCCGGCTCGCCCACCTGCTGCTCGAGCCCCTGGAACTGGGCGACCGGAACGACGTAATACCCGTGAAGATCGCCGAAGCCCAGGCCCGCGTTGGCGGCCTCGGCCTCCTGTCGGCTCGCGAACACGCCGCCGACCACCGCGATGAGCAATTCGCCCGCGCCCGTGTCGGGGGCGAGCGCGGGTCCGATCGGACGATCGCCGGGTCGGCCGACGGGCGCCGTTCGGGCGGCGGCCGCCATCACGCCCGCGGACGCCACCACACCGGCCGCGAGCCCGGCCACGATCACGTGTCTCCGTTTCATCGGATCCTCCTCCTCGGGAGAGCTCAGTAGTTGGTGGCGTACTGGAAGTGCATCGGGTCGCAGAAGGCGAGGCCCCAGTACCAGCTGTGATCCCTCCAGATCGAGGCGTGGTACCTGTTCACCGACGAGGTGCACTTGCCCATGTACTCCTCGGCCGAGGACACGTCGATCGCGATCCCGAACGCATGCGTGCTCCACTCGTTGCTGTTCCGCTTGGCCCGGCACGCGTAGCCGTAGATCCCATGCTCGATATAGGGCTGCAGGTGGGCGTTCTGGATGTGGCCGTATACGTCGTTATCGAGGTTGGTCGACTTCCCACCCTTGTCGGACACCATGGCCGTCGGACGCCCGCCGAGCTTGCGATGGAAGCTGACCGAGTACGTCGTCCCGTTGTCCGCGGCCTGCCACCTCATCGAGATCGCCCTGGCATCGGCGCTGCACGGCTGGCCGAACCGATTGACGATCTGCGTATAGCCGCTCGGCCGCGACGGGTAGTTCACGTGCTCATCTCGCCAGCCGAGACGAGCCCAGTGGTTCGCCACGATCAGCGGCAGCACGACCGCGATCGGCACCGCCATGCTCAGGAACCGGAGCCCTTTGCCTGCGCGCGAGCCCTTCCGCACGAGCCACCTCCTCGCATCCGGGGGAGGTGGGAGAGGTCTCGGAGCTTAGCGAACGCGCGTTCGACCGCGCATCACCAGGTCGGGGGATTCAGGTTTCCATCAAGGACCATTCCGCCTCGAGCTCGCGGCCGCATCGTCGGTCACTTCGACGCGGACTCCGCCGAACCCACCGCGGCCTGGCCGGCCGCGAGCCGCGCGGTCTCGACGCGGAACGGAGAGCAGCTCACGTAGTCCAAGCCGAGCTCGTGACAGAAGACCACCGAGGCCGGGTCGCCCCCATGCTCGCCGCAGATCCCGATGTGCAGGCTCGGATTCGCGGCTCGGCCCTCGTCGACCGCGATCCGCATCAGGCGCCCCACCCCCGGCTGGTCGATCGTGACGAATGGGTTCGCCGGCACGAGCTTGCGCTCCTCGTACATCCCGACGAACTTGCCGATGTCGTCCCGGCTGAAGCCGAAGGCCGTCTGCGTGAGGTCGTTGGTCCCGAACGAATAGAACTCGGCGACCTCGGCGATCTCACCCGAGGTGACCGAGGCGCGCGGGAGCTCGATCATCGTACCCCACTCGAGGTGGTCGAGCTCGATGGTCGCGGCCGCAAGGACCTGCGCCGCAACAGGTTCGAGCTCGGCGCGCATCTGCTCGAGCTCGGGCTTGGTCGCAACGAGCGGGATCATGATCTCGACCTTGGGGTCGCCGCCCTCCTGCTTGACCCGCGCTGCCGCCTCGCAGATCGCGCGGACCTGCATCGCGTACAGACCCGGCTTCACGATCCCGAGGCGCACACCTCGCAGGCCGAGCATCGGGTTGGCCTCGTGGAGCTGGTCGACCTTGCCGAGGATGACGCGCGCCTCGTCGAGCGGGACACGCTCGTCGCGGAGCCGGACCTCGCCCTCACCGCGCTCCTCCGCTCGCGCCACCCCGACCGCGAGCTCGACCTGGTTCGGAAGGAACTCATGCAGCGGCGGGTCGAGCAGCCGGACCGTGACCGGCAGACCGTCCATCGCCCGGAAGATCCCGACGAAGTCTTCTCGCTGCAGCGGCAGGAGCGCGTCGTACGCCGCCTGCTCCTCTTCGGCCGTCTCCGCGAAGATCATCTGCCGCACCGCTCCCACGCGCTCCTCGCCCAGGAACATGTGCTCGGTCCGGCACAGGCCGATCCCCTCGGCGCCGCGCTCGCGGGCGTTCGTGGACTGGTCGGGGGTATCGGCGTTCGCGCGGACCCGCAGGCGCCTGCGCGCGTCGGCGATCCGCATCAGGCGTTCGAACGCCTTCCAGATCTTCTCCTCGCGGGCGGCTGCGTCCCCGGACCGCGCCTTCTCGAGCACCGACTCCTCGAGCGGCAGCTCACCTACGTAGACGTTGCCGGTGAAACCGTCGATCGTGACGACTTCGCCCTCCTTCACGATGGTGCCGTTCGCCATGAAGGCCCTGGCCGCCGGGTCGAGCTTGATCGCGTCGGCGCCGCACACCGCAGGGATGCCCTCGCCGCGCGCGACGACCGCCGCGTGCGAGTTCGTCCCGCCCGCGCTCGTCAGGATCCCCTGGGAGGCGATCATCCCGTGGTAATCGTCCGGCGTAGTCTCGCGCCGGACGAGGACGACCCGGTCCCCGGCCTTCGAGCGCTCCTGCGCCTCGTCCGCAGTGAACACCACCTTGCCGGTGGCGGCGCCGGGACTCGCGTTCAGTCCCTTCGCGATCGGCTGGGCGCCATCCGCCTTCACCCGGCGCTTGAACAGCTCCTCGAGCCGGTCGGCGTCAACGCGGAGCAGCGCGCTGTCCTCGTCGATCAGTCCCTCCTCGAGCATGTCGTGCGCCATGACCCACTCGGCGAACGCGGTCCGCTTGCCGATGCGTGTCTGCAGGATCCAGAGCTTCCTCTTTTCGATCGTGAACTCGATGTCGCACATGTCGTGGTAGTGACCCTCGAGCGTGTTCATCACGTCGATCAGCCCTCGGTACGACTCCGGGTCGATGCGTTCGAGCTCGGCGATCCGTTTCGTGTTACGGATGCCGGCCACCACATCCTCGCCCTGCGCGTTCTCCAGGTAGTCACCGTACGGGACCCTCTCGCCGGTCGAGGGGTCGCGCGTGAACGCCACGCCGGTCCCCGAGTCCTCGCCGCGGTTGCCGAAGACCATCGCGACGATGTTCACGGCCGTCCCGAGGTCGTCGCTGATCTTGTTCTGGCGCCGGTAGTCGATCGCCCGCTTGCCGTTCCACGAACGGAAGACCGCGTCGATCGCCAGGCGCAGCTGGTCCTTCGGATCCTGCGGGAAGTCCTCGCCCGTGTGCTCCCGGTAGATCGCGCGGAAGCGTTCGATCAGCGTGCTCAGATCCTCGGCATCCAGGTCGGTGTCCTGCGCGTTCGGACCCTTCGCCGCCTTCGCCTCGTCGAGCGCGTGCTCGAAGGCGTCGGCCGGCACGTCCATCACGATCTTGCCGAACATCTGGATGAACCGGCGGTACGCGTCGCGCGCGAAGCGGACGTCGCCACCGGTCTGCTTCGCGAGCCCCTCGACGGAGCGGTCGTTGAGACCGAGGTTGAGGACCGTGTCCATCATCCCGGGCATCGAGAACTTCGCGCCCGAGCGCACCGAGACCAGGAGCGGGTCGTCCGGATCGCCGAGGGTCTTGCCCATCGCGTCCTGGAGACCACGCAGATGCTCCCCCGCCTCCTGCAGCATCTCGGGCGGCGCCCCACCCTGAGCGAGGAACGCGAGGCACGCCTCCGTGGTGATCGTGAAGCCGGGAGGGACGGGGAGGCCCATGTTGGTCATCTCGGCGAGGTTGGCGCCCTTGCCGCCGAGGAGGTCCTTCATGTCCTTGTTGCCCTCGGAGAAGTCGTAGACGTACTTGGTCATCGGATCGGCCTCCGGCGCGAGATGGGTTCGGACCGGACCAGTCTACGGAGGCCGTCGACGGACCCGCTCGGAACGTGCTCCTGCGGGATGCGTGCTAGGCCGGCGGGCTCGGGTCCCGCGAGTCCTCTTCGACGCCGACGAACGCCGACGCCATCTTCAGGCAGCGCTCGACGTTGTCGTGGTCGCCCTCCAGGAGCGCCTCGTAGGCCAGGTTGAGCCAGCCGGAGCTCTTCTGGGCGAGCTCGACGTCCTCGGAGCGGAGCGAGCGCCCGGAGCACAGGACGTCCAGGACCGGGCGATAGGCGACCCCGAGGACCGCGGCCGCCCGGGCGTCGAACCGAGCGATGGGGTCGGAGGGCGTTCGGAGCGCCTCGCGCTCGGCGGCAGCACACTGATCCCGCAGGGCCTGGTAGGCGACCTCGATCTCCTCGGCCGGCGCGCCTTCGGTGGCGATACCGATCAGGGCGCGGAGGCTCCGCGTGGTCTGCACGAGGATCCCCTCCATCGACACCAGCCTAGTGTCGTCCCCCGGTGAACGCGCGCAACATCGGCCGGTCGACCCGAAGTTGCGGCGAAGGACCTAGGTCCTTCGC
Organism: Actinomycetota bacterium; assembly: GCA_049587975.1. GTDB lineage: Bacteria > Actinomycetota > UBA4738 > UBA4738 > HRBIN12 > DASSJM01. The sequence continues at coordinate 25,622 of JBAVEY010000152.1, forward strand.
AGCACGTGGACCGGATGGCGTCGCCTTCATCCGATCGTCGAGGGATCGTCTCCACTTCCTGCACGATCGCCGAAGGCCGGACCGAGCGCGATCGATCGCTCGAGTTCGTCGAGCGCATCCGAGAGATCGAGTTCCGACGCGGCCGCGTTCTCCTTCACGTGCCGGCCATCCCGACTGCCGACGATCGCGGCGCTGACGCCTGGCTGCGCGAGCACCCAGCCGATCGCGAGCTGGGCCACGGTCGCATCGAGCCGGCCCCCGATCGCGCGCAGGCCCTCGAGGACGGCGGTGGCGCGGGCCGCCCAGACCGGATCGAGGAGGTTGCGGTAGAAGTCGGTCTCCTCCCACGGACCGGCCCAGACCCCCCGCACCTGCTCGAGCGTCTTCCCGCTCAGGACCCCGCTCGCGAGCGGCTCGAAGATCGTGACGCCGATCCCCAGCGCTCCGCAGCGGGCGATCGAGGCCCGGTCGTCCAGGTAGTCGATCATCGACAGACCGACCTGGACCGCATCGACCGGGCGTTCGGCGTGGCAGCGCTCCACGTCCTCGATCGAGTAGTTCGACAGGCCGATCGCACGGACGAGCCCGGCGTCCGCGACTTCCGCCATGGCGCCCCACGTCTCCTCGAGGGGGATGCCGGTGTCATCGGGCCAGTGGAGGAAGTAGATGTCGAGGTGCCCGCGACCGAGCCGGCTCAGGCTCGCGCGACAGGCTGCGTGGACCTCGTGCGGTCGGAACCCCGATCCCCCGCCGGTGACACCCTCGCCCGGTGCCGCCTTGGATGCGATCAGGAAGTCGTCATCGATCCGCCCGAGCGCCCGCCCGATCAGCGCCTCGTTGTTCGTGGCGAGGTAGTTCTCGGAGGTGTCAAGCCAATCGATCCCGGCCTCGAGGGCGATCCTGATGACCGTTTCCGCCCGATCGACGTCGGGGTCGTCTCCTGGCTCCGGCCCGAGCTCGTACCCACCGAGGCCGACGACGGACACCGACAGGCCGCTCGTACCGATCGGCCGCGTTTGGATGGGACTCACCCCCTGCTGAAGCCCGCAAAACGAAGGTGCATCTTGGGGCACGCCACCCTGCCGGGGCAAGCCGAAACCGTCCGTCAACCAGGACCTTGCGTCTCGGGGCAGCCGTCCGACCTGCGAGACGATCCCCGCCCCGAGTCTCAGGCGGCGGCCGCTTCGAGCGTCTGCAGCGTCGGCGCATCGGTCGCGAACAGCACCGTAACCGAGCTGCCGATCGGGTCGAGCACGGTCGCGATCCCGTCCCCCTGGTCGATCCAGTCGGTCATCGCGCTCGCGAACTCCTCGGCGTCGTTCGAGCTGTCCCACACGGTCGAGAGCACGACGCCGGTGTTCGTCCCGTCGGACCAGGCGCGGTACGTGCCGCCATCCCATCCCGCGGCCGCGGCGCTCGCCGTCGAACCATCCAGCCGGAGCCCGAGCGCGGTCTGCAGCCACTCCTCCCCGATCGTCATCACATCGAGGTCGTGCCACCCCGCGCCCAGTGCCGAGGAGAGGTCCGCCACGTCCACGGGGGTGGGCGCGTCGTTCGGGTAGCGCTCGGGATGGATGATCTGCTCGGTGGACGCGGGGAGGTCGCGGAACGCCTGGTTCACCTCGTCGAGACCCCCGCGCGAGTCCAATGCGCTGATGAACCGCAACCCCTCGTCGTACGGCCAGGCCTGGAGCCGCGCGACGAACGGCGGGACGCCCTCGGCCGTCGTGTCCTGGGTCGCCGCCTCGATGCCGACCTGCACCTGCTCGGCGGCCGTGAGGAACGTCTGCGCCCATCGGAACATGAAGAACGTCGCGTTGCCTTCGACCAGCGCGACCGCGGCGGCGGCGGCCTCGTCACGGCACTCCGCGCCCATGACGTCCAACCGCTCGAGCCCGAACCGCTGGTCGTCGATGGCGTGCGTGAGCTCGTGCGCGAGCGTGATCCGCTCGAGCGGCGAGGGAGACTGGCTCCCGGCGAACTTCAGCTCGCCGGTCACCGTGTCGTAGTAGCCGATCACCTGGCTCGAGCCGTAGCTCTCGTAGGCGGCTCGCAGGCTCGTCCCGTCGGGGATCACGCCGATCGTGTCCCACGCTACGCTCCGACGCGCGTATTGACCCTTCGGATACGCGGTGTCCGCGTACTTGACGATGTCTCGCCCGATCTCGGTCTGGGAGACGGGCTCGGCGACGACCGGGTGGTCGTAGTCGAAGCCGCGCAACATCTCGACCTGCCGCATGACCTGCGCGATGAGCGGAGGCGTGGGCCCCTCGGCGGGGACGTCGGAACCGGAGTCGAGCTTGGGCTCGGGCACCTCGCACAGGCGCTCGGCCGCCGCGGCGGCCGAGCCCTTGCCTCCGGCGGGCGGGGACGCCACCTCGGGCGAGGACGGGACGGGGGCCGCCGATATCTGGCCGTCGGCGACGGGATCGCCGGGGACCCCGGTGCCCGTGCAGGCGGCGAGCGCGAGCCCGAGCGCGACCGCGAGGGCCGCGATCCGAGGCCTCACCCTCGTCTCGGGACCAAGACGCTCGCCACGGCCAGGACGGCGGCGGCCAGGGACAGCGCGCTCGAGATCCATAGGAGACCTATCGACCGCAGGGAGCCGAGCGATGAGGCCATGAGGGCCACCGCCGCCACGAGCATCAGCACGAACGCGGCCGCGTACAGGCTGACCCAGCCTCTGCGTGTCGTGCCGGCGTGCTCCTGCATCGTCTACAGGCGTTCGGCGAGGTAGGTCACGAGGTTCTCGATCGGGATCCGGTCCTGGGTCATCGAGTCGCGTTCGCGGACGGTGACCTGCCGGTCCTCGAGCGTGTCGAAGTCGACCGTCACACAGAAAGGGGTTCCAACCTCGTCCTGACGCCGGTAACGCCGCCCGATCGACCCGGCGTCGTCGAAGTCGCACATCCACGCCCGCTTGAGGAGGTCGAAGACCCGGCCCGCGTCCGGCGCGAGCTGCTCGTTGCGCGAGAGGGGCAGGACCGCGACCTTGACGGGCGCGAGATCGGGGTGCAGCGCGAGGTAGGTCCGCTTCTCGGTGCCGCCCTTGGCCGTCGGCGCCTCCTCCTCCCGGAACGCGTCCATCAACGCGGTGAGCACGATCCGGTCGACCCCCGCGGCCGGCTCCACCACGAACGGCAGGTAGCGTTCGTCGCGTTCCTGGTCGAAGTAGGTGAGCTCCTCGCCGCTCGCCTCCTGATGGGCCCTCAGGTCGAAGTCGGTTCGGTTCGCGATCCCCTCGACCTCCTGCCAGCCGAACGGGAACTCGTACTCGACATCGGACGCCGCGTTCGCGTAGTGCGCGAGCTCGTCGGGCTCATGGGGGCGGATGCGCAGGTGCTCCTTGCGGACCCCGAGGTCGACGTACCACTGCATCCGTTCGTTCACCCAGTACTCGAACCACTCGCCGTCGGTCCCGGGCTCGACGAAGAACTCCATCTCCATCTGCTCGAACTCGCGGGTGCGGAAGATGAAGTTCCCGGGGGTGATCTCGTTGCGGAACGACTTGCCGATCTGTGCGATGCCGAAGGGGACCTTCTTCCGGGCGGCCTGCTGCACGATCGCGAAGTCCACGAACATCCCCTGCGCCGTCTCGGGGCGTAGGTAGGCCACGCTCGATCCGTCCTCGATCGGCCCCATGTGGGTCTTGAACATCATGTTGAACTGCCGCGGCTCGGTGAAGCGCGTTTGGCCGCAGTTCGGACAGGTCGGCTCCTCGCCCAGGTCGTCCTCGCGGAACCGCTGGTGGCAGTTCAAGCACTCGACCAGCGGGTCGTGGAAGCCCGCCACGTGGCCGCTCGCCTCCCAGACGCGCGGGGACATGATGATCGCCGCCTCCAGGCCGACGATGTCATCGCGGAGCTGGACCATCGATCGCCACCAGGCGCTCCGGACGTTGCGACGGAGCTCCACTCCCAGCGGCCCGTAGTCCCAGGAGGAGCGCAGCCCCCCGTAGATCTCGCTGGACTGGAAGGCGATCCCCCGCCGCTTGGCGAGGGACGTGACGGCCTCCATCAGGTCGGCCATGGGTGGATCCTCCTCTCTCCCGGTCGCTGGCTGCGGCCGCTGGCGTGGGATGCAGTGTACGGGGCGAACGCCTCGGGGGCCTACCCTCGCGGCGCGTTCCAGGGCCCGAGCCCGCCGAGGCGTTCGACCGTCACCCTGGTGACGAACCCGGGGGGCGGGTCGGGCATCGGCGGGAACGTGACGCCGGGGCCGATGTACGTGTACGCCAGCCGCTGCAGGACCTCCGGCGCGCCACCCTCGGTGACCCGAGCGTTCCCGTAGATCACGAGGTACTCGTGCAACCCGAACGGGCTCAGTCGATCCGTCTGGATCGAGATCGTGACGCGGGGATCGCGACGCAGGTTCCGGAGCTTCCGCTGATCCGGGAGCGTCGCGAAGACCACCTCGTCGCCCTCGAGACCTACCCAGGCGAGCGTGGTCTGGGGGCGCCCGTCCGGATCGATCGTCGCGACGTGCGCGAGCGCGTCGCTCTCGATCACGCGGCGAGCCTCGTCCGGGAGCCGCACCGGCTAGCCCGAGTCATTCTCGGCGATCGCGCCGAATCGCCGTGACCGCTTCTGGAAGTCGCGGATGGCCTCGTACAGGTGCTCGCGGTCGAAGTCGGGCCAGTAGACCGGCGTGAAGTAGAGCTCGCTGTAGGCGGCCTGCCAGAGCAGGAAGTTGCTGATCCGCTCCTCGCCGCTCGTGCGGATGATCAGGTCCGGGTCGGGCATGTCGGGGTGGTACAGGCGCCGTGAGATCGACTCCGGTGTGAGCTTCTCGCCCTTCAGGCGCCCGGCGTCGTGATCGGCGATCAGCTTCTTCACGGCGTCCACGACCTCGACCCGGCCGCCGTAGTTGAACGCGATCGTGAGCGTCATCCCGCTGTTGTGGCGGGTGAGCTCCTCGGAGATCTGCATCTCCTTCAGCACCGACCGCGGCACCTTCCAGTCGCGGCGGCCCATGAACCGGACGCGGACGTTCATCCGGTGGAGCTCGTCGCGGCGCCGACGCAGCAGGCCGCGGTTGAACCCCATGAGGTAGGCGACCTCCGCCTTGGGCCGGTTCCAGTTCTCCGTCGAGAACGCGAACATCGTGAGCCAGCCGAGCCCGAGCTCGTTGGCCCCGACGACCGTGTCCCACATCGCCTCCTCGCCGGCGGCGTGGCCCTCGGTCCTCGGCAGTCCACGCAGCTTGGCCCATCGGCCATTGCCGTCCATCACGATGCCGACGTGGTTCGGCAGCCGTTCGTGCTCGAGATCGTGGAGGTAGGTGCTCACGTGGTCAGGCTCCGGGCGAGGATGGGCAGGCTCTTCATGCGGCGCTCGAGGTGGTACTCGGTGAAGCCGAACAGCAGGGCGCGCGACTCGCGCCTCACCTGGGTATCGGCTCGCACGTCCCCCGCCTCAAGCAGCCCCGTCCCGCCGAGCGTGGCGAGGAAGTCCAGGGCCTCGAGCGACGCGGGGCCGGAATCGAGGTCGGCATCGGCGTTGCAGACCGCGCCCCCCAGGCTGCTCGCGAAGCGCTCGGGCGCGGGGGCGCCGCAGACGGCGCACGTCGTGAGCGCGGGATGGAAGCCCGAGAGGGACAGGAGCTTGAGCAGGAACGACTCGGCGACGGCCGCGGGATCGGCCGGACGCGCGTCGAGCGCCCGCATCCCGGTCAGGAGCAGCATGAACAGTCGGACGTTGCGCTCGTGCTCCTCGGCGACCTTGTCGACGGCCTCCAGCATGGTCTCTCCCGCGGCGAACAGACCCAGATCGCTCCGGAGCGCCCTGAAGGGCGAGACGATCTCGGCCTGGCTGACGGTGTCGAGCGACCCTCTCCCCCGGTAGACCATCAGGGAAACGTGCGTGAATGGCTCGAGCCGGGCGCCGAAGCGCGAGGTGGTCTTGCGGATCCCCTTGGCCACCGCTCGGACCTTGCCCGACCCCTGGGTCATGACGGTGACGATCTTGTCGGCCTCGCCCAGCTTGACCGAGCGCAGCACGACGCCCTGTTCCTTGTAGAGGGGCACGACGGAATCGTAGCGCCGCCCCTGTGCCGTTCTCGTGAGCCGACGTTGCGAAGTCGTGGAGATGGTGGCGCCCGAGCCGGCAGGAGACGTCCCAAAGGCATCAGGTCTGCGTCGGCCCGACCGTCCCCGCTGCCGCACCATCACGCAGCTCCTCGAACCTCGCACGATCCGGGACGGCACGATGGTGGGCCGGATCGACCCGCAGGGGATGGGGAACGTCCCTAGTTCCCGGGTGGAGTCCCGCCCAGATGGCGCACCGCGTAGGCGGCCGCCTCGGCTCGGCTCCGGAGGTGCAGCTTCGCGAGCACGCTGCTCACGTGGTTCCCCGCGGTCTTGGTCGAGATGAACAGGCGGGCCGCGATCTCCGAGTTGGTCAGGCCCTCCCCGAGCAGCGCGAGCACTTCCTGCTCGCGCTTGCTGAGGAGGCCGAGGCCCTTCGGTCCGGTCCTGCCGGCCACGCCGAGGTCCCGCAGGAACGCTGCCGCGGCGTCGGCGTCTCGGGGAGCGCCGAGCCGCTCGAACTCCGCCAGGGCGATCTTCGCCTCGCCGACGGCGACCTCCGGTTGGGAGACCTCGAGCGCCCGGGCGAGCTCGAACCGAGCACGCGCCGCGTCCAGCGGGAGCCGCTGAGCGGCGAACGCGGAGACGGCCGAGCTCAGAGCGCGCGGTGCGTCCGGATCGCCTTCTGCGGCCATCACCCGACTTCGGGCGAAACCGGCCATCGCCTCGCGCCTCGGAAGCGACGAACCGGCGGCAACCCCCTCCAGGCGCGCGGCCGTGGCCCCGGCACCGTCCCGGTCACCCTGGACCAAGTGGATGTCGACCGACAGGGCGAGGAAGGGAGCCGCGAGCACGTTGTCGTCGCCGATCGCGTTCAGTCTCCGGTGCAGGACGGCCGCGGCCATCGCCGTCTCACCTCGCGCCAGGTAGAGCGAGGCCAACGCGTGGGTCGACTCCGGCAGCTCCTCGAAGCCGGCGAGGAGCTGTTCGGCCTCCTCGATCCGGCCCTGCGTCAAACGCAGCTCGGCGAGCTTGGCGGCCGGATGGACGCACCGCGCCCGGAGGTTGGCCGCCTGCATCGCCTGCAACCCCTCGGCGAGCATCCCGTCCGCCATCTCCCAGTTACCCGAGGCGATGAACATCTCCGCGCAGCACGCATAGCAGAACCCGAGGACCGCGACGTGATCGTGGGAGGTGACCCATCCCTCGACGGCCTGCCCCCACTGCTCGATGCGTTGCCAGTCGGCGGCGAGCTCGCAGGCGGCGATGCCGACGCAGATCACGTCCCCGATCACCTCGAGCCCCGCGACCTCGCCGCCGGTCGAAGCCGTCAACGCCTCGTCCACCTTCGACATGCCCGTCACGACGTCGCCGGTGGCGACCTCTGCGTAGCCGAGCCGCACGAGTGCCGCGGCCTCGAGGTCGCCGTCGCCGAACCTCCGCGCCGCACCGACGGCTTCCCTCGCATGACGGGCCATCTCGTCCGGACGATCCGATCGCTCGGCCCGCGTGAGCGAGAGCCAGCCCTGCTCGAGGACGTCTCCCGGGTCGCGCAGCAAGCCCTCGGCTCGCGCGTACCAGCCCGCGCTGACCGCCACGTTCCCGTACGCGGCCGTGAACTCTCGAGACAGCCAGAGCGCGTTCGTCGCCGCACGTCGTCCGTCGCCGGCCTCACGGTTGGCGGCGTACGCGCGTTCGATGTGCGAGATCGCACCTTCGGTGTCCTGGAGCCACCAGAGCGCGCGGCCGAGACCTTCCTCGGCCCTGGCCGACGGACCGACCTCGAGGACCTGCTCGAACACCGCTCTCGCACCGTCCCAGTCGCCGGATGCGAGCGCCTCCTCGCCGGCGACGAGCGGATCGGTGTCGGTGTCGAGCGTCATGGCCCCGGATGATGCCACGAAGTCGGAGCGCGGGCCTCGCAGGTTGCGCGAAGGTTCATCGTCGGCGTGGGTCGTGGGTGATCGCATGCGGGACGGAACCGGTCAGGCGCCCATCGGGTGCCAGACGGTCTTGAACTCCATCAGCGCCGTGACGTCGTAGGGCGACTGCGCGTCGTCGGAGAAGGGATCCGCGTCGCGTGCCCGCACGACCCGCTTCACGTTCTCGGCCGACAGGCGCTCGGCCTCCGCCCGCGAGGTCTCGGGGACGCCCGTGATGTCGATCGCGTTCACGTCCATGTGGCCAGCGAGCCACGGGACGAGCTCCTCGGTCAGGCCGGTGAGAACGTTCACGACGCCGCCGGGCACATCCGAGGTCGCGAGCACCTCCCCGAGCGACACGGCGGGCAACGGTGAGGGTTCGCTCGCCAGCACGACCGCGGTGTTGCCGGAGACGATCGCGGGTGCCAGACGGGACACGAGCCCGAGCAGGGAACGATCGCCGGGGGCGACGATCCCGACGACCCCCGTCGGCTCGGGGATCGTGAAGTTGAAGTAGGGGCCGGCGACGGGGTTCGTCGCGCCCAGGAGCTGACCGATCTTGTCGGCCCATCCCGCGTACCACACCCAACGGTCGATCGAGGCGTCCACGCCCCTGCGTGGATCCTTCGCACCGGCGTCCGCGAGCTCGGCCTCGAACTGGGAGCGCCGACCCTCCATCAGCTCGGCCACGCGGTAGAGGATCTGTCCGCGGTTGTACGCGGTCTTGCCCGCCCATCCGGACTGCGCGGCCCGAGCGGCCCGAACCGCGTCGCGCAGGTCCTTGCGCGAGGCCCGGGCCGCCCGCGCGAGCAACCGACCGTCGTGTGAGAAGACCTCGTACGAGCGCCCGGACTCGCTCCGCGGGAACTCGCCCGCGATGTACAGCTTCGCCGTGCGGCGGACCGGGACGCGCGCCTTGGTGCTCATCCGTCGAGCTCCAGGTAGGGCTCGAGCCCGTGCAGGCCGCCCTCGCGCCCGAACCCGCTCTCCTTGTACCCACCGAACGGGGACGCCGGGTCGAACCGGTTAAACGTGTTGGCCCACACGACGCCCGCCTTCATCCGCTCGGCCATCCACAGGATCCGCGACCCCTTCTCGGTCCAGATGCCCGCCGACAGGCCGTACGGCGTGTTGTTCGCCTTCTCGACCGCCTCGGCCGGCGTCCGGAACGTCAGGATCGACAGCACCGGGCCGAAGATCTCCTCGCGCGCGATCCGGTGTGATTGCGAGACGTTGGTGAACAGCGTGGGGCGGAACCAGAAGCCGCGTTCGGGTAGGACGCACTCCGGCTGGTACATCTCGGCGCCCTCGTCGACGCCCGCCGCCACGAGCTCCTCGATCTTCGAGAGCTGAGCCTTCGAGTTGATCGCGCCGATGTCGGTGTTCTTGTCGAGGGGGTTCCCGACCCGGAGGGTTTGGAGACGGTCCTTGAGCTTCTCGAGCAGCGGCTCGAACACCGGCTCCTGCACGAGCAGTCGGGATCCGGCGCAGCACACGTGGCCCTGGTTGAAGAAGATGCCGTTGACGATGCCCTCGACGGCCTGGTCGATGGGCGCGTCGTCGAAGATGATGTTCGCGGCCTTGCCACCGAGCTCGAGGGTCGCCTTCTTGCGGGTGCCGGCGATCGAGCGCGCGATCATCTTGCCGACGCCCGTCGATCCGGTGAAGGCGAGCTTGTCGATGCCGGGGTGGTCGACGATGGCCTGGCCGGTGGCGCCGGCGCCGGTGACGATGTTCACGACGCCCGGGGGCAGCTCGGCCTGCTCGCACACCGAGGCGAAGAGCAGCGCCGTCAGGGGAGTGGTCTCGGCGGGCTTGAGCACCACGGTGTTGCCGCAGGCCAGCGCCGGCGCGATCTTCCACGCGAGCATGAGC
>JBAVEY010000153.1:0-6431 GCA_049587975.1 Actinomycetota bacterium
CCATCCGCTCGCGCAACCGCGTGTTGGCTACGACGCCCCCGCCCAGCAGGACGGTTTCGACCCGGCGGTCTCGCGCGGCGTCGATCGTCTTCGCCACCTGCACGTCGACGATGGCCTCCTGGAACGAAGCCGCGAGGTCTGCCGGATCGACCTCGCGACGGGCGTCGCGTTCGGCCTTGACGTGACGCAGGACGGCGGTCTTCAAGCCCGACAGCGAGAAGTCGAAGTCTCCCGAATCGGCCATCGCGCGAGGGAAACGGATCGCCGTCGGATCGCCGGCCCGGGCGAGTCGGTCGAGCGCCGGGCCGCCGGGGAACCCGAGGCCGAGGAACCGTGCGACCTTGTCGAACGCCTCGCCCGCCGCGTCGTCCACGGTCTGTCCGAGCAGCTCGTACCGATGCGGCTCCGGCATGTGGACCAGCATCGTGTGCCCGCCCGACACCACCAGGCAGACCGCCGGCGCGAGGCCGGGCCCGTGCTCGATCGCGTTCGCGAGGATGTGTCCTTCGAGGTGGTTCACCCCGACGAGCGGCGCCCCGGTCGCGAGCGCGATCGACTTGGCCGCGGCGATCCCGACCAGGAGCGCGCCGACGAGCCCCGGCCCCACCGTCACGGCCACGCCGTCGAGGTCGGCGAACCCGCACCCCGCCGTCTCGAGGGCCACGTCGAGCAGCGGCGTGAGGGCCTCCACATGCGCGCGACTCGCGAGCTCGGGGACCACACCCCCGAACCGCTCATGGACGTCGACCTGGCTGCCGATCAGGTTCGCGAGCACGGTCTCCCGATCGACGATCGCGACCCCGGTCTCGTCGCAGGACGTCTCGATCCCCAGGACCTTCATGGTGAGAGCCTCACGGCGCCCCCATGCCGGCGGGTGCGCGAGGCTTCACGCACCCTCGGGGCGGATGCCGTCGGGGAGCTCGTCGATCACGCGGCGGAGGCGCGTTCGGAACTCGGCGTCGCGGATCGCATCGAGCCACATGATGAGCGCGTCCTCGCCGATCTCCTGGTAGTAGTTCTTGCGGATCCCGACCGGCCGGAAGCCGAAGCGCGCGTACAGCCGCTGCGCACCCCAGTTGGTCACCCTCACCTCGAGCGACACGGCCTCCGCGCCCATGTCGATCGCCGCGATCACGAGGTCGTGCAGGATCCGCGTCCCGATCTTCTCGCGCTGGCGTTCGGGGTCGACGGCCACGTTGGTCACGTGCGCCTCCTCCCCGTAGCAGATCAGCCCGCCGTAGCCGACGACCTCCCTGTCGATGCGCGCCACCAGGTAGCACCGGTTCCGAGACTCGGACATCTCCGAGAGGAACAGGTTGGGGCTCCACGGCCGTGGGTAGACCTGGCGCTCGATCGCCATGACGCCACGGAGGTGGCGCCGGCGCATCCGGGTCACCTCAAGCCGAGGCGCCTCGGGCTCGCTGATCCCAAGTGATCTCCGCATCCGTCTTCCTCAGGTACAGGGGTACCAGGTCCACGAGCCGGTCGGTCTGTTCGCGGATGAACCTCGGTGCCGCCAGGCCGACGAGCGCCGAGGCCCACGGGTGCGCGAACGAGGCCGGAGCCAGCTCCAAGCGTGCATCCACCTGCTCGAGCTCATGCCGATACAGGATGGCACCGTTGCCGACCAGCAGCATCTCCTCCCGCTCGACCTCGAGCTCGGCGGCCAGCGCGGCTGGGGTCGCGACCCCGTACTCGCCGACCCGCATCACGCCTCCCGGCACGGGACGGTAGAGCCCGTAGAACACCTCGCGGCGACGGGCGTCGATCACCGCGACGATCAGCCGGTTCGTGTGCTGGACCCCGAACGCGAGGACGTCGAGGGAGCAGATCCCGACGATCGGCACCCGGAGCACCTGGGCGAGCGCCTTGCCCGCCTCCACGCCTACCCGCAGGCCCGTGTACAGGCCCGGCCCGATCCCGACCGCGACGCCCCCGACGTGCGACAGCTCGACCCCGGTCCAACCGAGCAGGCGCTCGATCGCGGGTACGACATCGTCGTGTCTGCGGACGCCGGCGAACCGGGCCGTGCCCATCATCTCGTGCTCGGTCCCGAGCGCGACCGAGGTCTGTTCGGTGGACGTGTCGATCCCGAGGACGATCACGCTGTCCGGCCGATCACGCGGCCGCCCGCCATGGGTCCAGCTGGCGTTCGAGCCGCTCCCAACGAGGGAGCCACCCCGCCCCCTCCGTCCGGAGCACGACCGCGCGCTCCTCGTCGTCGCCGGGGACCGTGAGCTCCACCACCAGGTGCCCGGGCGGCAGGAGCGCCTCGACGGCGTCGCCCCACTCGACGAGCAGGACGCCGTCCTCCGCCGCCGCCTCGAGCTCGAGGTCGACGACGTCTTGCACACGCTCGAGCCGGTAGACGTCGGCATGGACGATCGGCAGACGCCCCGACCGGTACTCGCGGACCAGGGTGAAGGTCGGCGAGACGACGTGGCCGCGGGAACCGAGGCCTCGGGCGACCCCCTGCGCGAACGTGGTCTTGCCCGCGCCGAGCTCGCCGGTCAGCGCGATCACGTCGCCCGCGGAAAGGAGCGAGGCGACGCCCTCGCCGATCGAGCGGGTGTCCTCGGCCGTCGCCGCGCGTAGGTCCAGGCGCATCAGGCGCGCCGATCGTTCGGCGTCCGAGCGTCACGGCCGATCGACATCAGAACAGCCCGAGCTGTTCCTCGGCGGGCTGCGGGCGTTCGGCCAGGGCCCGTCGGATCTCCTGGAAGTCGGCCCGCAATGCTGTCATCTGGTTCGAGGCCTGCCCCCCGCCGTGCAGGACCGCGGCGGGATGGAACGTGGGGATCACGGTCCGGCCACCCCACGGGAACCGCTGGCCACGGACCCGGCTGATCGACACCTGCTTGCCGAGGATGTACCGGGTGGCCCAGTTCCCGAGCGTCACCACGACGGCCGGATCGATGATCGCGACCCGCTCGTCGAGCCAGGGCTTGCACGCGTCGAGCTCGTCCGGGAGGGGGTCCCGGTTGCCCGGCGGTCTGCAATTGTGCACAACACCCCCGGCAGTCACGAAGTTGTGTGTGTCCTCGACATCGATGCAGAAGAACGTGACGTCGGTCCGGAAGCGATCGGTCACGTCCTGGACGCTGACGGAGTCATACATGACGTTCCTGTTGCCCTGCGTGAACATCGAGGGCTGGAACGGGACGCTCCGCTCCACGTCCGGATGCAGCTTGTATCTCATCGGAGGAGGGACGAACGGTGCGATCAGCTCGCTCAACTCCGCCGATGCTGACACTTCGAAGAAGATGCGACCCCGCGAGGTCTTTGCGGGAAGCCCCAAGCCGGAGAGAGCCAAGAGCAAGATGGAGCGATCCTCATCCGAGAACCCGTTCGCCGCGATCTCAGAGAGCGGCTTCCTTCCCGCTCTGATCCGCGTGTGGCCATCGTCCATGAACCAGAAGGCCAGCATCCGAGGGGTCAAAGCGTGGGCCATCCAGAAGGGCACGTGCTTCTTCGGGGTGTAGAACTCCTGTCGAAGGAACGTGAGAGCCCGATGGGCGAGGGTGCGGACGTGGATCATCGGGTGATCCTTCGGTCCTCCCGGGACGAGCGCGTAGTAAACGGTCTTGGCCCGGGGAGAGAGCTCCTTCAACAACCCCATCTTGAAGCGCGCATATTCCGCCTGATCCACCCCGTGAGAGAAGGACAGGTGGGAGCTGTTGGCGTTCAGATGGCCATCACCTAGCAACGTGCCGCAGATCACGTCCGCTTCCAGATCCGTCAATCCCTGCCCGGTGGCGATGAGGTCGTCTGATCTCAGGTCGCGCACAGCCACGTACCCCCGGTCGGTCAGAACCGGGTGATCCTCCGTGAGCTGGATCGAGACACGTCCCCTGCCCGCGCGTTTCGCGGTCTTGTAGGTCAGATGCAGGACATGCCGGCCCGCTAGCGGTGAAGCGTGCCATCCAACGACCCTACGCGGAACGAGGTGCCCTTGATCGTCCACGGACATCACCTCGCCCGCGTATCGCGAGCGAACGAGACGCCCGATCCGTTCCCAGGATCCGTCCGCGAGCTGGACCATGGCGTTGTACCTGAGGCACAGGATCACGTTGTTGATGTAGACGTCCGCCCGCGCCACCTCGATCTCGCCGAGCAGTTGGTTGAGCAGCTGTCCCGCGGCCCCGACGAACGGCTCACCCTGCTTGTCCTCGTGGAAGCCGGGGGCCTCACCGATGAACATCAGGTCCGCGTTCGGATCGCCGACGCCGTAGACGACCTGTGTCCGACCCTGCGCGAGCCGGCACCTCGTGCAGGTCGATGCGTCCAGCGCCGCCTCCTCGAGGGTCCTCATCCCGCCTCCCCCACCGCCGGAACACCGCCGAGCGAACCCGCCGCACGCACCCCACGCCGGATCGCCTCCGCCACCGCCCGCGACGCCATCGGTTCGAGCTCGCGCTGGGGAGCGTCGGCCTGACCCGTGCCGATCGCGAACACGGTGTCGCCGTCCCACATCGTATGCGCCGGCGTCACGGCGAGCGACACGCCCTCGTTCCCGGCCTGGGCGAGGAGCTGCGCCCGCTCCTTGGACAGCCGGGCGTTCGTCGCCACCACCACGAGCGTCGTGTTGGTGCCGGGCCACGTCATGGGCTCGGCTTTCGGGTTGCGATTCTCGGCGATCGGCGCACCGCCCTCGTCCAGCACCGTCCCGAGCGCGTTCACGGCCGCGAGGGCCGACACGACCACCCGGCCCTCCTCGACCGATGCGCTGCCGATCCCACCCTTCCAGCCGGCGGCCGGATCGGGCTGCTTCGCGAACGTCGCCCCGGTCCCGGCGCCGACGCTGCCTTCCTCGACGGGTCCGTCCGAGGCCGCCTCGCAGGCCGCATAGCCCGCCGCCTCGTCCGGCCGAGCCGCCGGGTCGCCGATCGCGAGGTCGAACAGCACCGCTGCCGGCACGATCGGGATCCGGGCGACACCCGCCGCGAACCCGATCCCCCGCTCCTCGAGCCAGCGCTGGACCCCGCTCGCCGCCGCCAGACCGAACGCGCTCCCGCCCGTGAGCACCACCGCGTGGATCTCGTCCACGGCCGTCCCCGGGCGGATGGCGTCGGTCTCCCGCGTCCCGGGCGCGCCCCCCTTGACGTCGACGGACCCGGTCGTCTGGGGCGGGCACAGGACCACGGTGCATCCCGTGATCCCGGACACGTCGGTCCAGTGGCCGACCCTGATCCCCGCGATCCGCGTGATCATCCGGTCGCCTCGACCCGGCTCATGCCGTCTCCCGCCTCGCCCGGCGCGGTCGGAGCACCTCGTCCGCGAAGGCCCCGAGCCGACGGTTGAACTCGTCGTGCGCCTCCATCATCGGGAAATGGCCGGTCCCCTCGATCACCTCGAGGCGGCCCTGCGGGAGCTCCCCCGCGAGCGCGACCGAGGACGAGGGCGGGGTCATCCGGTCCTGCTCGCCGACCAGGACGAGCGCCGGAACGGCGATGTGCTGGACGGCGTGCCGAAGGTCCATCTCCATCAGGCCGGCCAGCCCGTCCGTCCACACCTCGGACGGGGCTCGGGCGGCGAGCCCCACCACGTACCGCACGAGGTGGGGCGACGCATCCGGTCCGAACTGCGTCGCGCGCGCGATCATCTGGGCCACGTCGGCCGGGCTCGACAGGACGTAGCGCCGGAGCCGGTTCACGCGGCCCGCCGCCTGCCGCAGCGATCCGAGCCTCGGACGCAGGAGCTCGGTCACCGAGCCGAACGCGCCCCGGACCAGGTCGCTCGCGGCCGAACCGACGAACACCACGCCCGCGACGGGATCTCGGAACAGCTCGGGCTGCGCCTCGGCCAACGCCAGCATCGACATCGCGCCCATGCTGTGCCCGACCAGGAGCACGCGCCGTTCCCCGAGGGTGCTCAGGACGGCGCCGAGGTCGTGGCCGAACGCGAGCGGGGACAGGTCGCCCTCGGCCGCGCGAGCGCTCCGACCGTGAGAGCGGAAGTCGAACAGGACGCACCGGTACCGGTCGGACAGGCCGGTCCACTGGTAGTGCCACGTCGTCATGTCCAGGCTGAAGCCGTGGACGAACACGATCGTCGGCCTCGACGGATCCCCCGCGGCCCGCACCGCGAGCTCGGTCCCGTCGAAGGAGCTGATCGGTCCGACATCCTCGGGGGGGAGCTCGGACAGGTGCTCGTCCGCCTCGGGGTCGGGTCGGCGTCGCGCGTTCAGCACGGTCCGGCCGATCACGCCGCCCGCGACGGCGCCGGCCGCGATGCCGGCGGTGACGAACGCCGTCCGCCGGCGGCTCACCCGGCACCCTCGGAGCCCGTGTACACCCTGGGCACACGCTCGCCGATGCCGGTCGTGATCTCCCGTCCGATCGTGCCTGCGCGCTCCGCGAACCCCTCGGCCGAGATCCGCTCGTCGCCCTGTGCGCCGATCAGCACGACCTCGTCTCCCGGCGTTACGCGGT
>JBAVEY010000154.1:0-5300 GCA_049587975.1 Actinomycetota bacterium
GCGGATGAGGCTCCAGGCCCTCGACCACGTGTGGTTCTGGGTGACCGACATGGACCGAGCCGTGGGGTTCTACGAGGGGCGGCTCGGGCTGAGACTGCGGGTCCGGCACGGCGACGAATGGGCCGAGCTCGAGGCCGGCGCGATCCACATCGGGCTCCACGGCGCGCGCGGCGAGGGCACCGTGCCGCACGGCGGCACCGCGGTGTTCAAGGTGGACGACCTCGAGCTCGCGAAGACCGGACTCGAGCAGCGCGGCGTGGCGTTCGAGGAGCACCTCGGCGAGGTGCCGGGGATCGCCCGTTACGCGTCGTTCGCCGATCCCGACGGCAACTCGATGCAGCTCATCGAGTACGTCGCCCCGGCGGAGGACGGCTGAGATGGCGCGCCGGGTCGCGGTCGTCGGCGCCGGGATGACCCGCTTCGTCCGCCGCGCGCAGGAGACCGGCAAGGAGCTCGCGTGGGAGGCCTCACGCGAGGCGCTCGCGTCCTGCGAGCTCCCGCTCGACCGGATCGACGCCGTGTGCCTGACGAGCGCGCCCGACGCGTTCGACGGCGTGCACATGAAGGGGGAGTACCTTTCCGACGGCGCCGGCGCGTTCGGCCGGCCGTTCATCCGCACGTACGTCGGCGGCGGCAGCGGCGTGTTCACGGCGATCCAGGCCTACTACACGGTCGCGAGCGGGATGGCCGACGTGGTGCTCGCGGTCGCCGAAGAGAAGATGTCCTCGACGCAGCCGCACCCGCAGGGCGCCTTCCTCACGATCTTCGACAACATCCTCGAGCGCCCGCTGGGCCCGAACCTCCTGTGGATCTTCGCGCTCGAGATGAACCGCTACATGACGGTGCACGGCATCGACAAGCGCGACATCGCCTCCGTCGCGGTGAAGAACAAGCGGAACGCGGCCGACCACCCGGCGGCGTTGCTCGGGCAGGCCGACATCACGATCGAGGACGTGCTCGCGTCCGAGACGCTCGCGTGGCCGGTGCAGCGCCTGGATGTCTCGCCGATCAGCGACGGCGCCGTCGCGATCGTGGTGGCGAGCGAGGAGGCGGCGAAGCAGATCACGAGCGACCCGGTCTGGATCCAGGGCGTCGGGTGGAACCTCGACACCGCGTACTGGACCAACCGCGACCTCGTGTTCCCTGAGTACGTCGCCAACGCCGCCCGCATGGCCTACGGGATGGCCGGCGTCACCGAGCCTCGGAAGCAGATCCACGTGGCCGAGCCCTACGACCCGTTCGACTACAAGGAGCTGCACCACCTCGAGGGGTTGTTGCTGTTCGACAAGGGCAAGGCGCCCGAGGCGGCCCGTGACGGCGTGCTCGACCGCAAGGGCGACCTGCCCTCGTGCCCGAGCGGCGGCCTGCTCGGCGTCGGCAACCCGATCGCCGCGGCTGGCCTGATGAAGATCGCCGAGCTCTTCTGGCAGCTCCGCGGCGAGGCCGGAGCGCGCCAGGTTCCCGGGACACCCGAACGCGGCGTCGCGCAGGCCTGGGGGGACCTGATGCAGGTCGGTACGGTCGTCGTGATGGGTCGAGAGGGCGGCCCGCCGACCATGGCGAGGCAGCTCGAGACCCCGCCCTCCGCGACGCCGGCGCAGTCGCTCTCGGACGCCGAGTTCCGTTCGGCGACCGGTGCGGTCGAGGACGAGATCGGTGCGCGGTACTCGTGGGACGCGGGGGTTGCGATCGGCCGGTTCCTCGACGGGCTCCGCGAGGGCAAGATCCTTGGCCGCGAGTGCCGGAACTGCGGGCGCGTGCTCGTGCCGCCGCGGATGTTCTGCGAGCGCTGCTTCCGCGGCACGGACGCGTGGAAGCAGGTCGAGGACACCGGCGTGATACAGACGTTCTCGATCTGCAACGTCCGCTGGGACATGCAGCCGCTCGACGGGCCCGAGCTCCCCGCGGTCATCGCGATCGACGGCTCGGACGGCGGGTTCTTGCACACGCTCGGCGAGGTGAAGCCGGACGACGTGAGGATCGGCATGGCGGTCCAGGCCATATGGAAGCCGGTCGGAGAGCGCACGGGCTCGATCCTGGACATCGCGTACTTCAGGCCGAGGACGGACGGCTGATGCTCGAGAAGATCGCGCGGCCTGAGGAGATTCGCCGGTGGGAGGGCGACATGCCCGTTCGCCATCGCTACACGCCGGGCGTCGCGGGCGACGCGTTCTTCACTGCGCTCGAGGAGCGCGGCGTGGTCCTGGGCTCGCGGTGCGAACACTGCTCGTACACCTACGTGCCGGCGCGGCTGTTCTGTGAACGCTGCTTCGCGGAGCTCTCGGCAGACACCGAGGTGGGCCCGGGTGGCGAGCTCGTCTCGTTCACGATCGTGTTCCAGGGGATCGAGGGTGAGCAGCTCGAGCGCCCTGGAACCATCGGAGCGGTGCGGCTCGACGGTGCGGATGCGGTGCTGATCCACCGGGTGCTCGAGCCGGGGGACGAGCCACTCGAGATCGGCGAGCGCGTCGAGGTCGTCGTCAAGCCCGAAAACCGACGAACGGGTTCGATCATCGATATCGAGGGTTTCCGAGTCGTCGAGGACTAGCGAACACCATGCGAGACGACGGACGCGTTTACGCGGATCTCCAGAAGACCGACGTCGGGATGACCTGATCTTCGACGGTGTGGCGCATTTCGATAGCGAGAGCGCATCACCTTGCCGTGTCCTTCCCCGCTCGTAGACTGCCCGCGTGGCGACCCTGACGTGTGAACGGTGCGGGCTTCCTCTG
This sequence comes from Actinomycetota bacterium, assembly GCA_049587975.1. Lineage (GTDB taxonomy): Bacteria > Actinomycetota > UBA4738 > UBA4738 > HRBIN12 > DASSJM01. The sequence continues at coordinate 2,733 of JBAVEY010000154.1, forward strand.
CCCGACGAGGCCCGCTTCTGCCCGAACTGCGGCTACCCTGTGGGCGCCCCGCCTCCCGAGGAGCGCAAGTTCGTCACGGTGATCTTCGTCGACCTGGTGGGGTCGACCCAGATCTCGAGCCAGATCGACCCCGAGCGCTATCGCGAGGTCCTCACCCGGTACTACCGCATGGTCGCCGAGGAGCTCGAGTCGCTCCGCGGGCGCGCCTACAACTTCGCCGGGGATGCCGTCGTCGGGGTGTTCGGCCTCCAGCACACGCACGACGACGACGCGCTCCGCGCGGTGCGCGCCGGGCTCGAGCTCGTCGAGCGCGTCGGGCGCCTCGGGCAGGAGATCGGGCTGCCGGTGCCGCTCCGGGTGCGCGTGGGCATCCACACGGGTCCCGTCGCGATCGGGAGCGAGGCGTCATCGCAGGGTCTGCTCTACGGCGCCACCGTGAACATGGCGGCGCGGCTGCAGCAGGCGGCCGACCCCGGCACCGTGCTCGTCTCCGAGACGAGCTACCTCCTCTCGCTCTCGCAGGTCCAGTACGGACCGATGCGCGAGGTCGAGGCGAAGGGGTTCGAGGACGAGCCGCGCGCGTGGCCGGTCGCCGCGCTCCAGCCGGGCTCGGGTCGCCGGACGATCCCGCTGGTCAACCGCAAGCGCGAGCTGCGGCTGCTGCAGGACGCGTTCGACGGCGCGCGCGAGACGCGGAGAGGCCACCTGGTGACGCTGTTCGGGGAGGCGGGGATCGGCAAGAGTCGCGTCGCCGACGAGTTCGTCGCGGGACTCCCCGACGAGACGAGGGTCCTGAAGGGCCGGGCCAGCCCCTTCGAGGAGGACGTGATGTTCGGTCCCCTCGCGCAGATCCTGCTGCACGAGATGGGGGAGGCGGCGCACGCTCCGCCGGAGGCGCTCCGGGCGCGGCTCGAGGAGTTCGTCCTGGAATGCACCCCGCCCGACGAGGCGCGGCAGATCGTCGGGCGGCTGTGCATCGCGCTCGGCATCGGTGGCGAGGCCCGGGACGAGAAGCGCTACCGCGTCGCCGAGATCCGCTCGGGCCTGCTCGCCCTCCTGCGCGGGTTCGCCAGCCGGGGATCGGTCGTCGTGGTGCTCGAGGATCTCCAGGCGGCGCAGACGCCGATGCTCGAGCTCGTCGAGGAGCTGGTGCGCGAGGCCGACGGCATCCCGCTGCTCGTCGTGTGCGCCGCGCGGTACTCGCTGCTCGAGGATCGTCCCGGGTGGGGCGGCGGGCGCGGCAACTCGGTCAACCTGTACATGGAGACGCTGTCGCTCGACGACTCCACGCAGCTCGCGAGGGACGCGGGCGAGGGCCTGGACGAGGCCACAGCCCAACGGATCGCGCAGCACGCCGGCGGGAACCCGTTCTTCATCATCGAGACGACCGGGATGCTGCTGCACCAGGGGAAGGGGCTCTCCGCCGATACCGGGCCGCTGTCGCCGGCGCTGCTTCCGCCGACCGTCCAGGCCGTGATCGCGGCCCGGATCGACCACCTCTCGCCGCAGGGTCGGGACCTGATCCGCAAGGCTTCGGTATTCGCCCGGTCCTCGTTCACGCTCGCCGAGCTCGACCTGGTCGCCGAGCCGAACGCCGAGGCGCTCGGACAGCTCGAGGAGGAGGAGCTGCTCGAGCACGACGGCGACCGGCCCGACGTCTGGCGCTTCAGCCACGGCATGGTGCGCGACGTCGCGTACGAGAGCCTCCCCAAGCGCGAGCGCCAGCGCCTGCACCTGCTGGTGGCCGACGGTCTGTCGGGCAACCCGGAGACCGCGGCCCGGCGCCCGCGCGCGATCGCGTTCCACCTCGAGCAGGCGGCCCTCGCGGCGCTCGACCTCAACCCGCGCGACCGGACGCTCGCCGAACGCGCGGTGGACGCGCTGGCCCGCGCCGGCGACATCGCGCGCGAGGGTCCGAACATGAAGGCGGCCGAGGAGGACTACCGGCGCGCGCTCGAGCTCGCCGGTCCCGAACGCGCGTGGGGCCTCCGTGAGGCGCGGATCCTCGCGAGCCTCGGCGAGATCCGGTACTGGCTCGGTGAGTTCGAACCCGCGGTCCCGGTGCTCGAACGCGCGCTGAAGCTCGGCGACGGCGACCTCGCGGTCCGCGCGCAGGCCTCGCGGTTCCTCGGCGACATCGAGCTGTCGATCCTCGGCGACGCCAAGCGCGCGGCCGAGCTGCTCGACGACGCGCTCGACGCGGCGCGCGGGCTCGGGGATCCGTGGACGCTCGCGCGGACGCTGCTCGTGGCCGCGTGGGCGCCGTACTTCCGGCAGGACGTCGAGACGGCGCGCGCGATGTTCCAGGAGGCGCTCGACACGGCGCGCGCGAACCCCGAGGGCGATCGCTGGTCCGAGGCCCGGTCGCTCGTCGGCCTCTCGACGCTCGAGAGCGACGAGGGCGACGAGGAGGCGTCGCTCCGGCTCGCGGCGGAAGCGCTCGCGGTCGCCGAGACGAGCGGGGACCGCTTCTCGCTCGCGGTGGCGCACGAGGCGGTCGGCGGCACGATGCGCCACATGATGCGGCTCGAGGATGCCGAGGCGCACATGGATCGCTCGGTCGACGCG
>JBAVEY010000155.1:0-11550 GCA_049587975.1 Actinomycetota bacterium
GGCGAGCGCTACGCGCCGTTACCTGTCAAGGTCGCGATGCTGTCGCGCTTCGTCTCGAAGCCGGAGCAGGAGCGCATCGTCGAGGACCTGCGCCGCGGCGCGATCGACGTCGTGATCGGGACCCACCGTCTGTTGTCGGCCGACATCGGGTTCAGGGACCTCGGGCTCGTGGTGGTCGACGAGGAGCAGCGGTTCGGCGTGGCGCACAAGGAACGTCTGAAGAGGCTCCGCGCGCAGGTCGACGTCCTCACGATGACGGCGACCCCGATCCCACGGACGCTCGAGATGGCGCTCGCCGGCATCCGCGACATGTCGACCGTCGACACGCCGCCGGAGGACCGCCAGCCGGTGCTCACCTACGTCGGTCAGTACGACGAGGGGCTCGCGCTCGGCGCCGTGCGACGCGAGCTCCTGCGCGAGGGTCAGGTCTTCTGGGTCCACAACCGCGTCGCGACGATCGAGCGTCAGGCCGCGTGGCTGCGGGAGCAGGTGCCCGACGCGAGGATCGTCGTCGCGCACGGCCAGATGGAAGAGGACGTGCTCGAGCGACGCATGATCCGGTTCTGGGACCGCGAGGCGGACATCCTGTTGTCCACGGTCATCATCGAGTCCGGCCTCGACGTCCCGAACGCCAACACGCTCGTCGTCGACGCCGCGAACCTGCTCGGGCTCTCGCAGATGTACCAGCTGCGGGGCCGCGTCGGCCGCAGCCACGAGCGCGCGTTCGCGTACTTCTTCTTCCCGCCGCAGCGGGAGCTGACCGACGAGGCGCACGAGCGGCTGACGACGATCGCGCGGCACCAGGCCCTCGGCAGCGGCTTCCAGATCGCGCTCCGGGACCTCGAGATCCGCGGCGCCGGCAACGTGCTCGGCGCCGAGCAGCACGGCCACATCGCGGCGGTCGGATTCGACACGTACGCGAGGTTGCTCCAGGAGTCGGTCGCCGAGATGAAAGGGGAACCGCTGCCGCAGGAGAAGGAGATCCGGATCGACCTGCCGGTGCGGGCGTTCGTCCCCCCGGGATGGCTCGAGCAGGAGGCCCTGCGTCTGGACCTGTACCGGCGGATCTCCTCGGCCGGCGACCACGACCTGCTCGTGCGCGTCCGCACCGAGACCGTCGACCGGTTCGGTCAGCTCCCGCGGGAAGTGGAGACCCTGTTCGCCGTCGCCTCGCTGCGGATCACGTGCGCGCGCCTGGGTGTGGGCGAGGTCTCGACCTATCGGCAGCAGGTGCGGATCAAGCCGCTCGCGCTCCCCGAGGCGCTCGCGCACGACCTGGCCGAGCGGGTGCCGGGGGCTCGGTACCTGCACACGACCGCCACCTTGAACCTCGACGTCGGACGGGTCCCCGGCGCGGAGCTCCCCGCTCTGGTCGAGCGGGGGCTGGCACGGGCGATGGGCGATGACGAGGTCGTTGCTACGATGCCTGCGTGATCCCACCCCTCCGCGGCACCCGCGTGCTCGCCGTCGTGTCGGTCGTCGCCGTGCTCTTCGCGGCATGCTCGAACGACCCCTCCTCGGCGGCGATGGTCGGGGAGGGCGAGATCTCGGTCGATCAGCTCCATGCGGACGTCGCGCTGTTCGGGTTCCTCACGGCGCTCTCGGGTGCGCCCTGCGGGACGCCCGTCCAGGGCGAGTCCCAGGAAGCGGCGTGCGCGCGGTTCACGCTCGCCAACGACATCCGCGAGGAGCTCGCGAAGGCCTACGCGTCGGAGCACGACCTGTCGGTCGATCACGCCGACGTGACCGACGCGATCGACCAGCTCGAACAGCAGCTCGGCACCGACGCTCTTCGTTCGCAGCTGGCAGACGCCGGCGTCACCCGGGCACAGGTCGAGGTGTTCGCGGCTCGGTTGCTGCTCGTGAACGAGGTCCAGGACGCCGTCGTCAAGGACCGGCTCGACGAGTCCACGCTGCGGGATGCCTACCAGGCGAACCTGCCGGCGTTCACCACGCTCGAGGTTGAGCACATCCTGGTGCCGGATCGCGCGGACGCCGAGCGGATCGCGGCCGAGGTGACGCCGAAGACCTTCGCCGAGACCGCGAAGCGCGAGTCGACGGACCGGCAGTCGGCCGCCCAGGGAGGCAGCCTGGGCTCGCTCTCCGAGGCGAACTTCCGAACGCAGTTCGACCCGGACTTCGTCGCGGCCACCCTCGCGTTGCAGCCCGGCGAGATCTCCGGGCCGGTCAAGACGCCCTTCGGGTGGCACGTGATCCACCTCGTCCGTCGCGACGTGGCCCCGTTCGGGGACGTCCGGGATCAGCTCGAGGCGAACCAGACCGGGACCGTGTTCAACGACTGGTTCTCCGAGCAGCTTGGCGTCACGAGTGTCGAGGTGAACCCTCGCTTCGGCCGGTTCGACGCGAAAACCGGTCAGGTGTTACCGATCCGGAGCACCGCGCAGGAGCCGGCGGGCGGATCCGGCTCGACGGGTGCGAGTGGTTCGACGGCCTCGACCACCGGGCCGTGACCGAGCCCGACGACCCGCTTTCCCACGTTCCCCAGGGTCCCGTCCCCTCGTCGCGAGGCGGGGATCCTCTGTTGGACCTGGTCCGCGTCATGGCGCGTCTGCGCGCCCCGGACGGATGCCCGTGGGACCGGGAGCAGACCCACGCCTCGCTCGCGCGTCATCTCCTGGAGGAGACGCACGAGGTGCTCGATGCGATCGACGCGGACGATCGCGAACGGCTGCGAGAGGAGCTCGGCGACGTCCTGCTCCAGGTCGCGTTCCACGCGCAGCTCGCCGCGGACGACGGGGTCTGGGACATCGACGACGTCGCGCAGGGTATCGTCGAGAAGCTGATCCGGCGGCACCCGCACGTGTTCGGAGACGTCGAGGTCGAGGGCGCCGACGAGGTGCTCGTGAACTGGGAGCGCATCAAGGCGGAGGAGAAGGGGGAGCGACCGCTCGAGGACGACATCCCGCCGACCTTGCCCGCGCTCGCCCGCGCCTCGAAGGTGCAGCGGCGCGCGGCGGGGTGGGGGTTCGAGTGGCGATCGGTCGGCTCAGCGATCGAGGCGTTGAAGGAGGAGGTCGGCGAGCTCGAGACGCACACCGACGCCGACAACGCGGAGGAGGAGATCGGCGACGTCCTGTTCGCTACGGTCGCGGCGGCCCGCAAGCTCGGCGTGGACCCCGAGACCGCGCTCCGCCGGACGATCCGCGGGTTCGCCGAGCGCTACGAGCGCTTCAACGGGCTTCTCGAAGAGCGGGGTCTCCGGCTCGACGATCTGCCCGAGGACGAGATCCGCGCGCTGTTCCGCAGGGCGCGTTCGTGACGCGTCAACGCGTGTAGACGGCGAGGTCCCAGACGACGCGACGGTGCTCGTGTCGCACGGGCCGGAACCCGTCGGCACGGATCCGTTCGTCGATGCGGTCGAGATCGTGGACGAACGTGCGGAAGCCCGAGTACCTCGAGGGACGCAACCGGTACCCGACGTTCAGTGCCTTGTTCCAGAACCGGTTGAGCCAACCGATCATCCCGCTCGAGACCGGCGCCGTGATGGCGAAGACGCTCTTGGCTGCGCCGAGGGTCCGCTCGAGCAGGTGGTGCGTGTCGGGGTAGCAGCACACGACCCGGTTGATGACGACGATGTCGGACTCCGGCAGATCGAGCTTGGCGCCGTCCCCGACGCGGAACGTCGTCCTGTCGCCCACCCCCCGGGACTCGGCGAGCTCCCGGGCCCGGTCGATCGCCTTGGGTGACAGATCGAACCCGACCCCGCTCACCGCACCGCGGGCGACCGCCTCGATCGCCAGGTCTCCGATCCCGCATCCCACGTCGAGGACGGTGCGACCGGCGACCCCCGCGTCCGTGATCGCGTCGAGCAGCGACGCGGTCACCTTCGCGGCCGTGGGCTTCCTCGTCGTCTGCGTCGACCAGTGGTCCACCCAGTCGTCGAAGCAGCAGCGTTCGGGTTCGGGCTCACCCACCGACCCACCGTACCCGAACGTCGAAATCACCGGAACCCCGGGCGGACGGCCGTAGGATAGGCAGCCCCATGTCCCTGATCGAGGCCGTCTCCGCCCGCGAGGTGCTCGACTCGCGTGGGAACCCGACCGTCGAGGTCGATGCCCTCTTGGTCGACGGCGCCTTCGGCAGGGCCGCCGTCCCGAGCGGCGCCTCGACCGGCGAGCACGAGGCGCTCGAACTGCGGGACGGCGACGAGCGGCGGTTCGGCGGCAAAGGCGTGCTCCGTGCCGTCGCGAACGTGAACGAGGTGATCGCTCCGGCCCTCGAGGGGATCGACGCGTACGACCAGCGTGAGGTCGACCGGAGGCTGCTGGAGCTCGACGGGAGTACCGACCGTTCCCACCTGGGCGCGAACGCGATCCTCGGGGTGTCGCTCGCGTCGGCGCACGCGGCGGCGGACTCGCTCGGCCTCCCCCTGTACCGGGCGCTCGGTGGACCGAACGCGCACGTGCTCCCGATGCCGCTCATGAACGTGATCAACGGTGGCGTGCACGCCGACAACGAGCTCGAGCTCCAGGAGTTCATGCTCGCCCCTGTGGGCGCCGCGTCGTTCTCCGAGGCCGTCCGTTGGTGCTCGGAGATCTACCAGGCCCTGAAGACCGACCTGCGCTCGAAGGGACTGTCGACCGGCGTCGGCGACGAGGGCGGGTTCGCACCCGAGCTCGGCACGGCCGCCGAGGCGCTCGAGCTGCTGGTCGCGGCGGTCCGGGCGACGGGGCTCGAGCCCGGCGACGAGGTCGCGCTGGCGATGGACCCGGCCTGCTCGGAGCTGTACGACGACGGCACGTACCGGCTCGAGGGCGACGAGCGGACCTCCGAGGCGATGGTCGGGTACTGGCGCGGGCTCCTGGACGCGTTCCCGATCGTGTCGATCGAGGACGGACTCGCGCAGGACGATTGGGACGGGTGGGCCGCCCTCACGGCCGAGCTCGGCGCGCGCTGCCAGCTGGTAGGCGACGACATCTTCGTGACGAACCCCGAGCGGCTCGCCCGCGGGATCCGCGAACGCGTGGCGACGGCGATCCTGGTCAAGCCGAACCAGATCGGCACGCTGACCGAGACCCTGGACACGATCGAGCTCGCGGTGCGCAACGGGTACGGACAGGTGGTGAGCCACCGCTCGGGCGAAACCGAGGACACGACGATCGCGGACATCGCCGTTGCGACCAACGCGGGGCAGATCAAGACGGGCGCGCCCACGCGCGGCGAACGGACCGCGAAGTACAACCGGCTGCTGCGGATCGAGGAGGAGCTCGGCGAGCAGGCCCGTTACCTGGGCGGCGGGGCGCTGCAACGGAGCGCGACGTGAGCGCCACCACGACGCGGAGCCGGCCGGCGCCACGGCCCCGGCTCGAGCGCGAGCGCCCTCGGCTCACCGGGCGGGCGGCGGCGCTGCTCGTCGCGGTGACGATCCTGACCGTGATGGCCGTCGTCCCGATCGGTCGCTACCTGGACCAGCGCGCGGCGATCGCCGACCTCGAACAGCGCTCCGCCCAGCTCGAGTCCCAGAATGCCGACCTGCGCGCCGAGATCTCGCGCTTGCACGACCCGGTCGAGCTCGAGAAGCTGGCCCGGGCGTGCCTGGGGATGGTCGCCCCGGGCGAGGTCGCGTTCGTCACCCCCGGCCGGGCCCCGAGCCCGTCCGAGTGCTGAAGCTCATCGAGCCGGTCCGTCACGCCTCGGCGCTGCGCCAGGCTTCCTTCAGGCGCAGGCGGCCACCGAACCGCAGCACCCCGCCCGCGTAGATCCGTGCGGCGAGCTGCACCATGCCGTAGATCGTGACCACCATCAGCCCGACCGACAGGACGACCTGCCACCACGGGACGCCGCCGTACGCCATGCGGGCGATCATCACCATCGGCGCGGTTGGCGGGAGGATCGAGCCCACGAGCGCCGCCGTGCTGTCCGGCGACTGGGCCGCCTCCATCGACAGGACGTACGCGACGAGCAGGATCGCCGTGATCGGGACCTGGATGCCCTGGGCCTCCTCCTGGCGCGAGACCAAGGAGCCCGACGTCGCATACAAGACCGAGTAGAAGCCGTAGCCCAGGACGAACCAGAACACGATCCAGCCGATCGTGCTCGGCGTCGTGGTCGCGGAGATGTTCTCGGAGAACCTCAGTGCGACGAGCGCGGAGATCGCCACGAGCGAGAGCTGCGCCAGACCGACCAGCCCGATCCCGAGGATCTTGCCGGCGAGCAGCTCCGCCGGCCGGAGGCGGGACAGCAGCACCTCGACCACCCGGCTGGACTTCTCCTCGACCACGCCGACCAGCACGAAGCTGCCGTAGAAGACGATGGCCATGAACAGCACCAGCAGCGCGATCCAGGCCAGCTCCTCGCGTTCCGAGCGCTCCTGCGTGGCCGGCGCGAGGCTCGTGGACCGGAGGGCAGCCGGCTCGAGCAGCCGCTCCGCCTGAGCGGACGGGAGGCCGAGCTCGCCGATCGCCTGCTCCCGTTCCAGCCGTCCTACCGACGACGAGATGACCGCCACCAGCTGATCGTCGGTCTCCGCGTTCCAGATCAGCTCCCGCTGATCCACGAGCAGCACGGACACGTCGCCGGAGCGCAGCGCGGCGCGGCCGGCGGCCTCGTCCGCGAACCCGCGAGTCGTCACGGACAGGTCCACCTGTTCACCGGAGGCGCGAAGGACCGTGGGGAGCTGCGGCGAGCTCTCGCCGACGACGCCGACGGTCCGCTCGCGCTTCGCGCCTCCGCCGGACATGTCGGGCACCAGGATCATCGCCACCACGATCAGGATCGAGATGAGGGTGGAGATCCGGAACGCGGGCGTGCGCACCCGCTGGGTCCATTCGCGACGGGCCACCAGCCACGAACGTCGCCTACCGCCGCTCATGCGCCCCGTCCTTGCGAAACTGCTTCCCGGAACAGGTCCGTGAGCGAGGGAGGCTCGAAGCTGAACGCCGTGACGTCGCCGGCGCTGCGCGCGCCCGCGAGGATCTCCTCCACGTCGATCGATGCGTCGACGAGCACCCGCAGTCGGCCTTCCTGCTTGCTCGTGACCGTGCCGCTCGGCAGGAGCGGCACGTAAGGATCGCCGTTCACGGTGATCTCGAGCGATCGGTGCGGAGAGGCCGCCTTCAGCTCCTCGACGACGCCGGCCAGCACGATCTTCCCGCGATCGATGATCACGACGTCCTGGCACACGTCCTCGACCAGGTCGAGCTGGTGGCTCGAGAAGACCACGGCGACATCGGTCGCGGCGATCTGCACGAGCATCTCGGCGAGCGACTCGACCCCGAGCGGGTCCAGGCCGCTGAACGGCTCGTCCAGCACCGCGAGCTCCGGATCGTGCACCAGCGCGGCGGCGAGTTGGACGCGCTGCTGGTTCCCGTGCGAGAGCTCCTCCAGCCGCGCGTCCGCCCGGTCGCCAAGGCCGAGGCGCTCCAGCCAGCCGGCGGCGGCCTGCTTCGTCGCCGCCCCCTTCATCCCCGAGAGCTCGGCGAAGTAGACGAGCTGCTCTGCGACCTTCATCTTCGGGTAGAGCCCTCGTTCCTCCGGCATGTAGCCGAACCGGGCGCGCTCACGCTGGCCGACCGGTTCCCCCCTCCAGAGCACCTCACCCCGGTCGGGACGCACCAAGCCGAAGATCGCCCGCATCGTGGTGGTCTTGCCGGCACCGTTCGGACCGAGGAACCCGACGATCCGACCGGGCGCCACGCCGAACGAGGCCCCGTCGAGCGCGACCACGTCGCCGAAGCGCTTCGTCAGACCGTGGATCTCGAGCCCTCGTCGGAGCCCGCCGGTGGCCACGGGCCGCTGCATCTGTTGGTGACCCGAGAGCGTCACGGACGCAGGCACTTCCGACCACCCCTCCCATGGAACGCTACGGCGCCGACGCGGTCGCGCCAGGGATGGAGGTCCCGGTTCGGAGGGGCCGGGAGGGGGCGCCTCGGCATCGGGCACCTGCCCCCCCGCTCGTGTATTGACGGCCCAAACGGGCCGATGGGACACTGACGGACCCGGCGATGCGCCGGAGAGGAACGAGTTCGGAGAGGCTGGAGGAGCCCTGGCAGATCTCGAGGTCGGCGCGGTCATCGATGGGACCGTCAGCCGGATCACCCCGTACGGCGCCTTCCTGACCCTGGAGGGCGGGAAGATGGGGCTCGTCCACATCTCCGAGATCGACCGGAACTACGTCAAGGACGTCCACGAGCACCTGCGCGAGAACGACGTCGTCCAGGCGAAAGTCATCGCCATCAAGGAGGACGGCAAGATCGACCTGTCGATCAAGGCGCTCCAAGATCCCGCTCCCACGCGCCAGCGCCGGGGCTCGGACCCCGACTTCGAGGCTCGCCTGAAGAAGTTCATGCGCCAGAGCGAGGAACGCCAGGTCGACTTCAAACGCTCCGTCGAGCACAAGCGCAAGTAGCAGCCCCCACACAGGCGGTGGGCGAGCTCCGCGGAAGCGACCTCCGGATCGTCGCGGAGCAGCTCGGCCGCCGACCCTCCATCGCCTTCACGGTCGTCGCCCGATGTCCGGGGGGTCATCCGCTCGTGATCCGGAACGCCCCCGTCGACGAGCACGGCGAGCCGTTCCCGACGACGTTCTGGCTGACCTGCCCCGACGCGGTTCGGGCCGTCTCGCGGCTGGAGTCCGATGGGTGGATCTCGAGGCTGAACGAGCGAGCCGAGGTCGATCCCGCGTTCGCCGAGGCGGTGGCTCGAGCCCATGCCGAGTACGCCCGCGAGCGAGCCCGCGATCGCCCGGACGCGGAGGCGTTCGGCGGGGTGGGTGGGACGCGCCGGGGCCTGAAGTGCCTGCACGCGCACTACGCCAACCACCTGGCGGGGGGACCGGACGAGGTCGGCGCGTGGGTCGCCCGGACGGTCGAGCCGATCCACGAGGAGCGTCCGGGACGGGTGGCCGCGGTCGACCAGGGGACGAACTCGATCCGGCTGCTCGTGGCCGAGCCGGACGGGCGGGGCGGGTTCGACGAGCTCGCCCGGGACATGGTCATCACGCGGCTCGGCCGGGGCGTGGACCGGACCGGCCGGATCGCGCCCGAGGCCCTCGACCGCACCGTGGAGGTCCTCGCCCGGTACGCGCGGCGGGCGCGGGCCCTGCACGCCGAGCGGATCCGCGTGGTCGCCACGGCCGCGCTCCGGGACGCCTCGAACGCGACGGAGTTCGAAGGGCACGTGCGGGCGGTCTCCGGATCCGAGCTCGAGATCGTGAGCGGAGAGCGGGAGGCCGCGCTCTCCTTCCTCGGCGGCACCCGGGGCCTGGACGCGCCGGCGCCGTTCCTGGTGCTCGATATCGGCGGCGGCTCCACCGAGTTCGTCCTCGGCGCCGACGGGCCCTCGGTCGCCGTCTCGATGCAGATGGGGAGCGTCCGGCTCACCGAGCGCTTCGTCCGCACCGACCCTGCGAGCGAGGACGAGCTGGCGGCCATGCGCGCTTTCGTGGACGAGATCCTCGACCAGGTCGCGCGCGCCGTCCCGGTCGCCGAGGCGCGCACGCTCGTGGCGGTCGCCGGAACCGCAACCACCGTGCAGGCGATCGCGCTCGGCCTCCCCTCCTACGACCCCGAGCGGATCCATCGGACCCGGCTCCCGCTGGAGGGCGCGGCCCGTGTCCTGTCCCGCCTGGCCCGGATGACCACGTCCGAGCGGGGGGCGCTGCCCGTGATGGCCGCTGGGCGGGCGGACGTGATCGTCGCGGGAGCGGTCGTCCTGGTCCGGGCGATGGAGAGGTTCGGGTTCGACGACGCCGTCGTGTCCGAGACCGACATCCTCGACGGGCTCGTGCTCGAGATGCTCGCGCCCGCCTGACGGGTGGGGCGCGTTCGGCCTCGAACACCCGACGCCGCGCGGCCGCCGGTGCTTCCCGTGCCTAGGTCGCCCGGAAATACCGACTTTCGGTCCCTGGCGAGGTGATGCCCGGTCGGCTTACGGTGACGGGGCCAGGACCAGGTCCTGCAGCGCGGCCCTGCCGCGGGAGGAGGTCAGATGGCCATCAGCGAGCCCGATCTCGTGCCGTCCAGCGATAACGATGAAGGTCCAGCAGGGTCGGGGTTCGACACGGTCCGCCGCGGGTTCGCCCCGGACCAGGTCGCCGCGTACCTGAAGCGGGTCGCGACCAGCGTGTTGAGCCTCGAGGCGAGGCTCGAGGAGACCCGGTCCGAGCTCCTGGAGACGAGGCGGGAACGGGACAGCGCGCGAGCGGCGCTCAACGCCTCTGCCGGTCCGGATCCGTACGAGAGCATCTCGGAACGCGTGACGGGGCTGGTGCGCAGCTTCGACCATCAGGTGGGCGGACTGCTCCGCGATGCCGAGGTGGAGGCCGAGCGGGTCCAGTCCGAGGTGCGGAGCGAAGCCGACCGGATCCTCGCGGAGGCCCGGGACGAGGCCGAACGGATCATCGCGGAGGCCCGGGCGGAGGCCGACCGAACGCGCGCGGACGCGCAGACCCTGGAGCAGGAGTCGCGGATCCGCGCCGGACGCCTGATCCTCGAGGCGCGGCAGGATGCGGACCGAGCCGAGAACGACCTCACGGCGCTGCGCGGGTCGATGCTCGACACGTTCCGCGACATCCGCGAACGCACGATCGTGGCGCTCGGTCAGGTGGAGGCGGTGATCGAGACCGGCGCCACCCCCGATCCGGTGGTGATCGTGGACGAGCCGGACGAGCTCGCATCCGCCGACGGTCCGCCGTTCCCCAGACCGGACCTGTGATCGGAACCTGAACGTAGCGTTCCGGTGCGACCAAGGGTCGTCAGGTAACCTGTCCCGCCGTGCCCAAGAAGACCCGCAACCGGCAGCTCGCCAGGCAGCATCAGCGCCGCCAGGCCGAGCGCCGCCACCAACAGCGCCGACGCCAGACGACGACGCTCGTGGTCGCCCTGGTGATCGCGCTCGTCGGTGGGAGCGTGGCCTACTTCGCCTTCGCGGGGGGCGGCGACTCGAACGCCGGCGCGTCGGGCGCGACCGCGCCGACCGGCCAGACGGGCACCGGTCCGACCGGGGCGACGTCGAACGCGAACACCGTGAAGCCCCAGCCCGGACCCGCGGAGGTCGCGTGCGGCGCGAAGGCGCCGAGGGACGCGACGACCCCGAAGCCTCAGTTCGACGCGCCGAAGCATGTGGTGAAGCAAGGGGGGACGTACACGGCGGAGATGCAGACCTCCTGCGGCACGATCGTGATCCAGCTGCTCGCCGACCAGGCGCCGCAGACGGTGAACTCCTTCGTCTTCCTCGCCGAGAGGGGGTACTTCGACGGCCAGCGGTTCCACCGGCTCGACACCTCGATCGACGTGATCCAGGGCGGCGATCCCACCGGGACCGGCACCGGTGGGCCCGGGTACACGATCCCCGACGAGCTCACCGGGAACGAGTCCTACGGTCCCGGCGTGCTCGCGATGGCGAACGCCGGTCCCGACACCGGGGGGAGCCAGTTCTTCCTCATCACCGGGGACAACGGGCACAACCTGGACGCGAACCCCAACTACACGATCTTCGGCAACGTCATCGAGGGTCTCGACGTGGCGAAGCGGATCCAGGCCCTGCCGATCCAGGACCCGACGGCGGGGATCTCGGGGCAGCAACCGGCCC
>JBAVEY010000156.1:0-2060 GCA_049587975.1 Actinomycetota bacterium
GTCGAGGAGATTGCGAGACGTATGGCACGTCGAGCGGACCCAACCCCTGGTCATCAGCGGCTCCTAGGCCTCGCCGCCGTCGCGGGCCTGTCCGTGGCGACGGCGCTCGCGTTCGGCCGCGTGTTCACCGGGCGACAGGCCACGCTCGAGCTCGTGGCCGCGGCGCTCGCATCAGTGGCGATCGCGGCGCTGTTCGAACGGCGGAGGTTGCTGCTCGCGACGCTCGCGAGCCTCGTCGGGCTCGCGCTCGCGATCACGTGGTTCGTCCTTCCGCAGACCGCGTGGTACGGCCTGCCGTCGATCCGAACGCTCCGCGCGATCGGGCGCTCGCTCGAGTTCGTCGGCCAGCAGGCGCGCGTTCGTGTCGCCCCCACGCCTCCGCTGCCGCCCCTGATGCTCGCGGCGGTGACGGCCGTGTGGACCGCCGCGTTCTCGTCACACGCGCTCGCGATCCGCGCGGGGAGCCCGCTGCTCGCCATCATGCCGCCGATCGCGCTCGTGGGGTTCGCGGATACGGTGCTCGAGGACGGGGCGCGTCCGATCTACGCGATCATGCTTCTGGCGGCCGCGCTGGCCGTCGTGTTCGCGGACGGCCTGCGGCGGGTCCGCCAGTGGGGTCCCGTGTGGTCGGGTTCGAGGACGCGGCGTCTCGGCGCCTCGGTTCGGGGCTCGAGACCGGTCGCGTTCGCGGTGATCGCCGCCGCGGTCCTGGTCCCAGGTCTGCTCCCGGGGTTCCGCTCAGGACCGCTCATCGACTTCTCGACCTCGGGCGACGAGGGCGCCGGGCTGGATCCGTTCATCGGGATCCACGCGCAGCTCACCGACGACGCTCCCGTCCGCGACCTGTTCGAGGTCCAGACATCATCCGACCCGCAGTTCTCGCGCCTCTTCACGCTCGATGTGTTCGACGGTGAGGAGTGGCGCAGCAGCGACCCTGAAGGCTCGGCGGGGCAGATCGTGACGGCTCCGACGGTCCTGGCGCAGGCGCCGGGCTTCGACTTCCCGGCGGACACCCCCTCCGCGAACAACTTCACCTACCGGGTCCTCACAGACTTCGACAATGACCACGCACTGCCGATGGCACAGACACCGGTGGAGATCACGGCGGGGGATCTCGGCGACGTGAGGTGGGATCCTGACCGCGGCCAGGCGTTCGTGGACGGCGGGCTCGAGGCCGGGCTCGAGTACGGGATCAGCTCTCGCGCCGTGGTGCCGACCCCCGCGCAGCTCGACCAGGTCCAGGACCTCACGAAGCTCCAGTACGGTCGGTGGACCGAACTCCCCGATGACCTCGACCCTCGCATCAAGGAGATCGCGAACAACTGGACGGAGGGCGAGGTGTCGGACTACCGGAAGGTCCTCGCGATCCAGCAGCATTTCCACACCGACGGATTCCGGTACAGCACCGACGTCGACGTGGCCGACGATGCCGATGCCATGCTCACGTTCCTCACGCAGACCAAGGCCGGCTTCTGTCAGCAGTACGCAACCACGATGGCCGTCCTGGTCCGCGAACTCGGTCTGCCGGCTCGGGTCGCGGTGGGGTACCAGGTCGGGACGCTCCAGGACGACGGTTCCTACCTCGTGCAGTCCAAGGACGCCCACGCCTGGGTCGAGGTGAAGTTCGAAGGCTACGGCTGGCTCCCGTTTGAGCCCACCCCCGGGGACGGGCCCCACCTCAACGCCGAGCCGGGCACCTACCTGAGCCCCGTCAAGAGCTCCTCGAACCCCGACGGCACGACCACAAACCCCGACGACCCGAATGTGGGCGGGGGGGGCGGAGCCGAATGCGTCGCGACGGCGAACCTCTCCCCCCGCGAGCGGCAGCTCCTGTGCCAGATCGAGAACCGGCCCCAGCGCGGCCCGGGCGACTTCGTCCCGCTGCCCTCGGTCGGGATCGCCGGGACGGCGGACGGTTCGGGGTACTCGGTGCCGTACCGGCTGATCTTCCTCGGGCTGCTGATCGCGCTCGGGGTGCTGCTCATCGTCGTGCCGATCGCGAAGTCCGCATGGCGCCGCCGGTTGCTACGTCGCTCGCGTGAGCCGCGAGAACACGTGCT
>JBAVEY010000157.1:0-2084 GCA_049587975.1 Actinomycetota bacterium
GGATGTTCGTGTCGACCTGGTCGGGGAAGTGCAGCGTCATGAACACGAGCCCCGGGCGCAGGCCGCGATCGACCCGGGCCGGGACCTCGAGCGAGCCCCTCCGTGAGGTCACGCGGACCACTTCACCCTCCCCCACACCGAGCCGATCGGCGTCCTCGGGGGACAGGTCGATCGTCTCGCCGCGCCGCAGCGGCGACGTGTACCCCCCGGTCTGGACACCGGTGTTGTACGAGTCGAGCCGGCGGCCGGTCGTCAGGCGGAGCGGGAACTCCTCGGTGAGCTCGTCCACCGGAGGCTCGAACGGCGTCACGCTGAACGGTGCCTTCGGCCCGCGCTTGTCGCGATCCTCCTCCCACAGCCGCGCGTGCAGGAACAGCGTGCCCTCGTGCTCCTCGTCGTAGCACGGCCACTGGATCCCTTCGAGCGCCTGGAGGCGTTCGTAGGTCATCCCGGCGTGCATCGGCGAGACCGCCCGGAGCTCGTCCCAGGCCGAGCGGGGCGTGACCTCGCCCCAGTCCCGGCCGAGCCGCTTCGCGAGCTGCGCGATGATCCAGATGTCGTCCTTCGCCTCGCCCGGCGGCTCGAGCACCTTGCGGACGCGCTGGACCCGGCGCTCACTGTTCGTGACGCTGCCCTCCGATTCGAGGGCGGCGTTCGACGCGGGCAGGACGACGTCCGCCATCTCGGCCGTCTTCGTCATGAACAGGTCCTGGACGATGAGTGTGTCGAGGTTCCCCATGAGCTTGCGGGCACGGCCGACGTCGGCCTCGGAGCTCGCCGGGTTCTCGCCGATCACGTAGAGCGCGCTCAACTCTCCGTGCTCCATCGCCTCGAACATCTGCGTCAGGTTCCTCCCGTACTTCGGGATGACGGCGACCCCGCAGACCTCTTCATAGCGAGCGCAGGCCTCCGGGTCCTTCTCGATGTCCTGGAACCCCGGCAGCTTGTTGGGGATCGCGCCCATGTCGCCGCCGCCCTGCACGTTGTTCTGGCCACGGAGCGGGTTGAGGCCGCTCCCGTAGCGGCCGACGTGCCCGCACAGGAGGCCGAGGTTGATGAGGGCCAGCACATTGTCGACCGCGTTGTGGTGCTCGGTGATGCCGAGGGTCCAGCAGATCTCGGCGCGGTCGGCCTTGGCATAGGTGTGCGCGAACTCGCGGATCACGTCCGCGGGGATCCCGGTCGCCTGCTCGCCTCGTTCGAGCGTCCACTCCATCACCGAGTCCCGGTAGGCGCGGTACCGCATCGTCGCCCGCTTGACGAACGTCTCGTTCACGAGATCAGCGACGATGATCTCCCGTGCCATCACGTTGGACAGGGCGACGTCCGAGCCGACGTCGATCCCGAGCCACAGATCCGCCCACTGCGCCGAGCTCGTCCGGCGCGGGTCGACGACGACGAGCCGCGCGCCCTTGTGGATCCCCTTCAGCACGTGGTGGAAGAAGATCGGATGCGTCTCACGCGCATTCGACCCCCACAGCACGATGAGATCGGTGTTCTCGATCTCCTCGTACGAACTGGTCCCCCCGCCTGCTCCGAACACCGTCGCCAGACCGACGACCGAGGGAGCGTGTCAGGTGCGGTTGCAGCTGTCGATGTTGTTGCTGCGAAGGACCGTCCGCATGAACTTCTGCGCGACGAAGTTCATCTCGTTGGTGGCCTTCGAGCAGCTGAACAGGCCGACCCCGTCACCGGCGTTCCGCTCGGTCGCCGCCCGCAGACCCGCCGCGGCCCGATCGAGGGCCTCGTCCCAGGTCGCCGTCCGCAGGCCGCCGTTGTCGCGGACCATCGGCTCGGTGAGCCGTGTGAGCCCGTTCTTCATCGAGGCGTGCTCCTTTCGCTCGGCTCCGAACCCGATTCTATGCCGCGGCCCTGGGGTCGGCCGTGGTCAGGCGAGGACGCGCTCGGCGTGGCTGTAGACGTTCGCGCGTCCGTCGCGCACGAAGCCGACCAGCGTCATCCCGAAACGCTCGGCGGCCTCGACCGCGAGGGAGGAGGGCGCGCTCACCGCGCTCACGATCGGGATGCCCGAAACCGCGGCCTTCTGGACGATCTCGAACGACGCCCGCCCGCTCACCTGCAGG